>CAYWJE010000143.1:0-9247 GCA_964458525.1 uncultured Verrucomicrobiota bacterium | reverse complement strand
CTGGCGCGCTATCAGATTCTGCCTTGCTCAGCCGGACTTGTTCAGGACGCAGTTGCGAGCTATTCTCCGCGCCAGCGTGCACGGTAATATGCATATAATGTATCCAATGATCAGCACGATTGATGAAATCGTGAGGGCAAATGCGATTCTCGAACAGGCCAAATGCGAACTGCGAAAGGATGGGAAGCCGTTCGACGAAGATGTTGATGTCGGGGCCATGATCGAGGTTCCCTCGGCCGCCGTGGCGGCAGATCTTATCGCACCCTATTCCGATTTCTTCAGCCTTGGAACGAATGACCTGATCCAGTACACTCTTGCAATTGACCGCAGCAACGAAAGGGTGGCTTATCTCTACGAGCCGGCGCATCCCGCAATACTTCGCCTGATCAAGAACACGGTTGACGTGGCGCACCGAAGGGGCATATGGGCCGGAATTTGCGGAGGCATGGGCGGCGACCCCATGATGACCCCGCTCTTGGTGGGGCTGGGAGTGGACGAGCTCAGCGTAATTCCCTCACAGGTGCCGGCCGTGAAGGACGCCATCCGCAGGGTCTCTTTCTCAGAGGCTCGGGAAATGGCGGAGGCTGCCCTTTCATCGGACTCGGCCATGAATGTGCAGGACCTGTCCCGCGAGTTGACCAAGAAGGTGGCTCCGGAGATTCTCGAGTTAGTTGGGTAGGAATAGAACATAACAAACAACATCGAAGGAGATGATATGACAAGCAATTCTTACGTGTTCACTTCCGAGTCAATCACGGAAGGGCATCCGGATAAGGTTGCCGACGCGATTTCCGACGCCGTGCTGGATGCATGCCTGTCACAAGACAAGCTCAGCCGCGTGGCGTGCGAGACTCTCGTTGCAACGGGCATGGTCGTCATTGCCGGCGAGATCACCAGCAAGGCCGCCGTCAACTATTCCGACGTGGCGCGGGAGACCATAAGGCGGATCGGCTACGTTGACGGGCGCATGGGTTTCGATGCCGATTCGTGCTCGGTGCTCGTGGCAATGAACCGTCAGTCACCTGATATATCGCAGGGCGTGACTGCGGGGAAGGGGCTATTCAAGGAACAGGGCGCCGGCGACCAGGGTATGATGTTCGGATACGCCTGCGATGAGACGAAGGAGCTCATGCCCATGCCAATCATGTTCGCCCACAAGCTGACCCGCGCGCTCGCCCGAAACAGACGCAACGGCGTTCTGCCGTTCCTCCGGCCGGACGGCAAATCGCAGGTTTCCATCGTTTATGAAAACGGGCGTCCGCACCACGTTGATACCGTCGTAATAGCGGCCCAGCATGAGCCCGACGTGAAACACAAACAGATCACGGCCTCGATTATTGATGAAGTAATCCGCAAGGAGATACCTGCGCGCTATCTGACGGCCAAGACGCGCTATCTTGTGAATCCGACCGGACGTTTCGTCGTCGGTGGCCCGCACGGCGACACGGGGCTCACTGGCAGGAAGATCATTGCCGACACTTACGGCGGAATGGGAAGGCACGGCGGCGGCTGCTTCTCCGGCAAGGATCCATCGAAGGTGGACAGAAGCGCGGCCTACATGGCGCGTTACGTTGCGAAGAACATCGTTGCAGCCAAGCTCGCCAGGACCTGCGAGGTGCAACTCGCATACGCTATCGGTTTCCCCGAGCCGGTCTCGGTCTTCGTTGAGACATTCGGCACGAGCAATGTTCCATCCGAGAGGATCGAAAAGGCCGTGCGGAAGGTGTTCCAGCTGAAGCCGGCCGCGATTATATCGCAGCTCGACCTGCTTCGCCCGATTTACGGCAAGACTGCCGCCTACGGTCATTTCGGGCGAATTGATGATCTCAAGGCATTCACGTGGGAGAAGACTGACAAGGCACAAGCATTGAAGGAATCGGTATAAATATGGCTAAGAAAAATAAGTCAAACTGTGTTGTCGCGGATATGGGACTGGCCGGCTGGGGGCGCAAGGAGATAGAGCACGCTGAAATCGAGATGCCCGGGCTCATGGCCCTGCGCAAGGAGTTCGCGGGGAAAAAACCGCTGCGCGGCGCACGTGTAACCGGCTCTCTGCACATGACCATACAGACGGCCGTCCTGATAGAGACGCTCATAGCCCTCGGCGCGAAGGTTCGCTGGGCAAGCTGTAACATATACTCAACCCAGGATCACGCCGCAGCCGCAATTGCCGCCGCCGGCGTGCCCGTGTTCGCGTTCAAGGGTGAGTGCCTGAAGGAATACTGGGAGTATATAGACAGGACCATCGATTGGGGACGCGGGCTCGGTCCCACTTCCATCGTTGATGACGGGGGCGACGCCACGCTGTTCGTCTATCTCGGCTATGCTGCGGAGGAGGATCCTTCGGTGCTCAAGCGCAAACCGTCCAGCCCGGACGAGGCTGAGCTTTACGCGCGTCTGCGGCATTCAATAAGGAAAGACCCCCGCCGTTTTCACCGGATCATGCCGGAAATCATAGGCGTTTCAGAGGAAACGACCACGGGAGTGCACAGGTTGTACGAAATGCAGAAGCAGGGCAGGCTCCTCTTTCCGGCTTTCAATGTGAATGATTCCGTAACGAAATCCAAGTTCGATAATCTCTATGGCTGCCGACATTCGCTTGTTGACGGCATCATGCGGGCGACCGATGTGATGCTTGCCGGCAAGATAGCCGTGGTTGCCGGCTACGGTGATGTTGGGAAAGGCAGTTGCCAGTCGCTCAAGGGACAGGGCACCCGTGTCATTGTGACGGAGATTGATCCGATTTGCGCCTTGCAGGCCGCGATGGAAGGCTACGAGATCATGTGCATGGACGATGCGTGCGAGATTGGGGACATCTTCGTCACCGCCACCGGCTGCTCCGCTGTGCTGAAGGAGCGGCACATGCGCCGGATGAAGAACATGGCGATCATCTGCAATATCGGTCATTTCGACTCGGAGATCGAGATCGAGAAGATCCGCAAGTACAAGTGGGACTGCATCAAGCCGCAGGTTCACAAGGTCACGTTCCCCAGCGGGAGGAGCATCATCGTGCTTGCCGAGGGGCGCCTGGTCAACCTTGGCTGCGCCACGGGTCATCCCAGTTTTGTGATGTCCAACAGCTTCACGAACCAGGTGCTTGCTCAGATTGCGCTTTATGAGAAGGGTGCGAAATACCCGGTGGGCGTTCACGTGCTGCCGAAGATTCTGGACGAGAAAGTGGCGCGCCTCCACCTTGGCAAGCTCGGCGTCAAGCTCGAGAAGCTCAGCCGCGAGCAGGCCGCTTATCTCGGAGTGAACGTCAACGGACCATACAAGCCCGATCACTACAGGTATTAAAATAAGGGGGGTATCCATTTCGCTCAAGTGACCCCTAAATATTGTGGTACTTGAGTCAAGTGGATACACCCCCTTTGAAATAAAAGTTTCGCCCGCCGAAAATTTTATGATGCGGTCTCCAGTCCGCTATTCTGTAGGCCAGGATTGTATCCTGGCAATCTTCGGGAGGTTGAATTGCGTATTCTAAACAGGTATATCGGGCTCGACAATATTCTGATGTTTGTCGTGAGCCTGACCATTTTCCTGTTCGTCATGGCCGTCGCGAATATTTTCCGCGTGATAGATCTGTTCTCTCGCGGGGTCTCGGGGCGGCTTATCCTGCAGGTCTTTTCCTACGGCATGCCGTTCTCTCTGATCTTCGCGATCCCCATGAGCATTCTGGCGGCCGCATTCCTCCAGTTCAGCCGTATGGCCGACGATAGGGAGATCACGGCCATGAAGGCTTCCGGGATAAGCATGTGGCGGATCGTCCAGTCACCAGTGCTGGTCGCCACCCTCCTGTGCGGCATATGCATCTATATCAACTGCTCGCTCGCACCGGCCAGTCACTACGCCAGGCGGAAGGTGGTCGGTACACTCGGCGTGGAGACACCGATGAACCTGCTTGACGAGGGGCGGTTCGTCCGGGATTTCCCAGGCCTCTCGGTCTACGTCGGCAGAAAATATGGGAACAGGCTGAGCGATATCGTGGTTCACCAGTTCGGCGATGAAGGGCTCAAGCAGACGCTCCGCGCCCGTTCTGGGATCATCGAGTTCAGTAAGGAGTCTCCGGGCCGGGTTGTAATCAAACTGCGCGATGTGAACATAGAGCAGCAGGACGAGAAGAACCCGGAGAACCTCGCGCTTGCACGCCACATCAGCGCACAGGAGTATCCGGTGGATATTGATATGAGCGAAATCGTTAACAGGAGAATTATCTGGAAGAAGCGCGCCGATTTCACTATGCGGGAGGTGATTGACTGCGCCCGCGGCATCCCCGTCTTCATGTTTGGCGACATCGCAGATCTCAATGCGTTCGTGACGAGACTCAAGGATCCGAATGACCGGGTCGGGACCTATTTCCGCGGTCTTCTGCCCGAGAGAGTTGTAGTAAAGATGGATGTCCACGACAGTCTGGCGACCGACAAGGAAAGGGAGAGCCTCGAAAGTGCGTTGCTTGCCGCTCTGAACGGAATCCTCCGCCGCCCTGGCCTTTTCAATGACGAAGCATTCGCCGGTGTTGACATAGATGATAAAACAAGCGCGCTCATATCATTGCGGCTTTCCGGAACCGCCCTCACGCATCTGAACCGCCGCCTGATTGAAGCCGCGTTTCCTGTCGAGATAGCCCGGAACCCCGTTCTCAATTTCAGTCCTCTCGAAGCGGAGTCCCACCGCATGGCGCTCATGGTGGAGGGGAATACCCGGATGGCTCTGTCATTCTCCTGCTACGCCTTCGCGCTGCTGGGCTGCGCGCTTGGCGTGAAGATTCACAGAAAGGAGTCTTCCATCGGCATCGCGGTCACCTTGACGATGATATTCATTTTCTATTTCTTCATCATCATCGCCGACTCGCTTGTCGGGCGCCCGGAGTTCCAGCCGCACCTGGTGGTCTGGTTCCCGTTCATCCTGGCTATCGGCATCGGCTACCATTTCCTGCGCAGGGCGTCCTGAGCCCTTCCTGCCGGCCGGGAGCCGGCGCTCAGTCTTCCGCCCGGCGAACGGCACGCACCTGTCGTCTGGTTGATATGAACCTGTTTATGCCCAGAACCAGCACGGCGAAGGCGGATGCGATGAGGATCGCGCCCACGGCCCGGAGAATATCGTTCTCTTTGAATATTTCGATGATGCTTCCGCCTGCCGCCATGAGCGCGATCCACGTGCGGAGATACGCGAGTAGCGTTCGCTCGCCGGCAAGGATCGTCCTGTCATGCGCGAGGTGATCACGCATGGTCATTTCTGCTTCAGCGAAGCGGGTGTATTTCATCTTGAATCCGGCAGTTGAATTTGTTTTAACCTGTCTGCGTGCGACGCACAGGCAGGCAGGATGACCCGCCCAAGACGGCGGACAAGCCCAGCCTTCACCCGGAGGCTTCCGCCGCCGTCCCTTCCTTCGGGGCGCCGGCCGCGTTGCCTGCAGTCCTTAT
Organism: uncultured Verrucomicrobiota bacterium; assembly: GCA_964458525.1. GTDB lineage: Bacteria > Verrucomicrobiota > Kiritimatiellia > JAAZAB01 > JAAZAB01 > CAYWJE01. The sequence goes on along the minus strand of CAYWJE010000143.1, from coordinate 3,824 downwards.
GCGCCGCGCCATGACAGCGCTTCGCCATCCTCCGATGATGGCGGTCGCCAGTCCCATCACGATGAGCGCGGCGCCGACCGTGATGGACGAGCGGCCCATGAAGAATTTCATGTAGGCCGCGCCCGTCAAGATAAGCGCAAGACTGGTCCTGCCATAGGCGAGGAGGGTTCGTTCATTTGCAAGCACGGTCCTGTCAATGGCGAGGTGATCGCGCATGATAAGCCTGTCGTTACAGAATTGCTCGTACGGATTGCCGCACGCGCGTTTAACCGAATTGGAGACCGCGGCGTACTGCTGTCCGCCTTGCGTGGAAGTGTTCATGAATTTGACCTCTCTTGTTGCTTTTCCAGAAGAACGATGCAATAATTCCCCGGCATCAGCGCGATCAGGTAATTCTTACAAAGCTGCAACAAAATGCAATTAATTTCCTTCCTGAAGCGGGAGAGTGATGAACAGTATACTATCGGCAGTTTCGCTCAATCATGGACCCGCGTCTGAATGGCCGGTTATCGAATCTTTCGAGATCAGCGCCTCGGATGCCTCCGATCTTCTCTCGGACGAGTCGCGCATGAGCGGGTCCGTCGAGCGCGTGTTCCTTCCGCGGTCGGAGCGGGAGCTTGCTGCGGTCATGCGTTCGGCTTCCCTGGCTGGAATTCCTGTCACACTTTCTTCGTGCCGCACCGGGATAACGGGCGGCGCTGTGCCGGCGGGCGGCTGGCTGGTCGGTTTCAGCCGCATGCAGGCTATAACAGGATTGACCTTTGACGCCAAAACCGACGAGTTCCGCTTGAGGTGCATGCCGGGCGTTAGCCTGGAATCCGTCATTGCCGCGCTCGATAGGTTGGAGTTCCCGGAGGCGGAGTTGTGGCCGGAGGCGGACCGCGCGGCGTTGCGGCTCCTCGGCGAGAAGGGTCCTTACGTATTTCCGCCCGATCCCACCGAGCGTACCGCAGGGCTGGGCGGAATGGCGGCGTGTAACGCATCGGGCGCCCGAACCCTCTACTACGGGCCCACGCGCGATTACGTGACGGGTCTGCGCATGATTCTCGCGGACGGCTTGCTTCTCGTTCTGAAACGGGGCGAGCGGCATGCCGCTCCAGACGGCGCCTTCAGCCTGGCACTGCCGGGCGGATCCAAGAGAAACGGCAAAATCCCCGGGCGCCCGGCGCCAGCCGTGAAGAACGCGGCCGGCTACTACTCGAAGACGGGAATGGACCTGCTGGATCTCTTCATCGGATCCGAGGGAACGCTGACGGCATATTCCGAGATAGAAATCAGGCTGGTGAAACAGCCGGAGAACATTCTCGGCGTGCTGGGCTTCTTTCCCTCGGAGGTGGAAGCGCTGGCTTTTGTGCGCGCGGCGCGCGGCGATGGAGTAGTGGAGCTTTCGCTGCCGGACCGCCCAATGGCGCTCGAATATTTTGATTTCAGGTCGCTCGACCTGCTCCGCGATGAGAAGCTGGCACAGGGCGCCGGAAGCGCCATTCCGGCAATTCCCGAAGGCGCGCATACGGCGGTTTATGTGGAGTTGCCGCTTAATGACGCCGGCGACGAGGCAATGGAGCAGGCCGGAGAGGCGCTGATCATGCTTCTTGAATCCTTCGGAAGCAATTCCGATACGGCATGGACCGCCTTCACCGGCGAGGAGGCCGAGAGGCTCAAAAGCTTTCGTCATGCCCTGCCGGAAACGGTCAACCGGCGAGTGGGCGCGCGGGCCGCGTCGTGCCCCGGCCTGACGAAGCTCGGCACGGATTTCGCCGTGCCGGACGCGCGGCTGGAGGAACTCGTGGCGCTTTACCGCTCCCTACTCGACCAGGCGGGTTTTGAATACGTGATTTTCGGGCACATTGGCAACAATCACCTGCACGTCAATATACTGCCCCGCGATATGGCGGAATACGAGAGGGGCAAAGCTGTCTATGTCCAAATCGCCCGCCAGGTGGTCGAGTGGGGCGGCACGGTGTCCGCCGAGCACGGAATAGGAAAGCTCAAAAAGCCTTTGCTTCGGCTCATGGTTGGCGATGACGGCATTGCCGAAATGCTGGCGGTGAAGAAGGTGTTCGATCCGGACTGTCTTCTCAACCGCGGCAACCTGTTCTAATAGAAAGGAAGGATAACTTCATGGCAAAGGGAAAATTATGGATTGGCTGGGCTGGAGGGGATATCACGCCGCAGCGAAAGACGCTTGTGATGGGTCAGTTCCACACGCGGATATCCGGCGAGGTGATCTCGCCATTGACCGCCACAGCGCTCGCGCTTGAGGTCAGGGCGGAAGGCGCGGCCCCGGAACAGGCTGTGTTTCTTTCCTGCGATTTGGGAAGCGAGGGGTTCAAGGATGATCTGCTGAGGGAACTCGACGGCAGGTGCTGCGACTTGAACAGAGAAAAGATCACGGCGAACGCCACGCACACTCACAATGCGCCGTGCGTTAAGAGCGGTTGGTATGACGAGCCGGAGAATGACCCTGAGTTTCTAACCCCCGACGAGTATCGGTCGTGGCTGGCGGCGCGCCTTGCAGATATCGTGGAAAAGGCGTGGAACGGCCGGAAGCCGGGCGGCATTTCGCGCGGATTCGGCTATGCCGTGGTCGGCCGGTGCCGACGCGTCGTGTATGCCGATGGAACGGTGCAGATGTACGGCAACACTAACCGCGAGGATTTTATGGGCTTCGAAGCCTGCGACGATCATGCCGTGAATATGCTCTTCACCCGCGATGATGGCGGGGCGTTGACCGGAATCGTGGTGAACCTGGCCTGCACTTCGCAATGCGACGAGGGACTCACCGCGATTTCATCCGATTTCTGGCACAACGTGCGGACGGAGATGACCAAGCGATATGGCGCGGGAGTGCACCTGTTGCCGCAGTGCGCGCCAGCCGGCGATATGTCACCGCACCTGCTCGCGGATCAGAAGGAGGAACACGACCTCCGCGACAGGCTCGGGACCGACGATAAAGGCATAATCTGCCGACGTATCATGTCCGCCGTGGATGAGGCCCTCCACACCGCTTCCCCGGCTCAAAATGAGATCGAATTCGTTCACGCGGTGACAAGGTTGAAGCTGCCGCGCATGATGGTCACCGAGGCCGAGTATGGTCTTGAAAAGCGGATTCCCGGGATGAGCAAGGATGAGCTTGAGCGGCAGCATTATGCCTTCCGGCGCATCTGGCCTTTCGGGCCGGTATGCGACCTTGTGGGCCGCTACGAGCGGCAGCAGGCGAATTCCGAACATGACGTGGAAAGCCATGTGATACGTTTGGGCGATATCGCAATCGCGACATCACCCTTCGAACTCTTCGTTGACTACGGGATGCGCATTCGCTGCCGCAGCCGCGCGCTTCAGACGTTCCTGGTTCAGCTTGCGGATGGCTCGGATAACGGGTTCTACCTGCCGACGAAGCGTGCGCTGGAAGGCGGGCATTATAGCGCACAGGTGAAGTCAAACTGGGTTGGCGCAGAGGGCGGGAAAATCCTGGTTGACGAAACTGTTCGCGCTATCAACGGATTGTTCGAGGGCTGCGATTACCCGCGCGCCAGATAGTTGGCGGGGGCGCATCTGCGATTCGTTGCCCATCGCCTGCAGCCGTGCCTCGATGAGACATGAGAAAACCGCGGCCATCCCCGACCTCAAAGTCCCGACTCTCCGGGAAGTCGGGAGTCGGGGCAGCTACAGAAGAAAGAAACGCAGATTGAATCCATGTGTCTGTTTGTTTCCTGTAGCCGGCCTCGGTGAGCTGCAGAAAACAACAATCACCTGATTTCGTCACCGGTTCTTCTGTAGTGGCATGAGCGTCCTCGCTCGTGGTCCTTCTCTTCTGTTTTCTG
>CAYWJE010000142.1:0-9272 GCA_964458525.1 uncultured Verrucomicrobiota bacterium | reverse complement strand
TCGAGAGTGCGCTGAAGTCTCGGGATCATTGCCTTTGCGGCAGAAAAGGCAAGGGGGGGGAATCGGGGACGTATCTAAACATTCAACATATGGACGGTGCGATTGAAAACAGATCTGATTGCACGATCCTTTTTCATCCGCAATTCAATCCGCCGAACCGCCATACTCACCGCCCCGTAATCCATCCCGCCGACCGCTTCCCAAAATTCCCGCAACGTGTGTTAAGAACTGATTGTCGAATGTCGAGACATGACCCGAATGGCGCCGTTTTTCCGGTCAGGTGTAGTGGCCTTGTTGGATCTCGACCTCTTTCTGAATCGGAACTTGGCCAACTCTTTCTGGAAATCGTGGAGTCGGGCAAGTTCCCGCAGCACAGCGTCAGGATTTTTCATCTTCCAGCCTCGCGATATCAGCTTGGTCCTGCTTGGAGTTCCGTTGGCGTTTAAGCCAAATCAAGTCGCTCTTCGAGGCTACTCTCACCACTCCTGTCCCCTCCGATTCGGCCTCCAACGCGTTGGTGATGATCTCATGGTGGCGGCCATCGCCGGCAACTAAGATATCAATGATTATCTCGTCCAAATCTTCGACCTTCAGGAACCGGTGCAATGTCAGCTTGCTGTCCCTGAATGTCCAAGGCGAAGAAGACTTGAAGTAGCCCTCGCGCCTGAGGGCTTCCGTGACCCGTTCGAGATCACATTCTCGAATCAAGAGGTCAACGTCCTTTGTAAAGCGTGGCTGAGAATGGAACGCAACCGCGACCCCGCCGATCAGGACATACTCAATTCCTTCAGCCTGAAAGCGCTGAACGATCTTGTGAAACTCGTAAAAAACGTTCATTTATTTCTTTTGTCCAAGTTATTGAACAAGTATTTTCTATCCTGATAAGGATGCTTTATTTCGTTCGAAATATCAAGATATTTTCGCTGCGCAGAGCCAGTACTGGCTTGAAAGGATTTGCTATTCGTGTTGCTTGTTGATGAGATCAATGCCATGCACAGGGGCGCAAGGCAATGGAAATCAGCGTGCGGGGGCTCCACCGTGGGACGGGGCTTGGCCCATCCCTGAAGATCTGTCCTGCTCCCGGGAATGATACGGATGCGCGAAGAACACATCAATCCCCGTGTTTTGCGACAGGGTCTTGCGAAACGCAAATTCCTTGCCGTTGTCGAGCGTCAACCCCCAGCACGCCGACTTCGGCATCCGGCTGAATATCGCCTCGAAAAGCGCCTCGGCTCCTCTCTGCCAGTGGCGGACAAGTACGCGAGATTATTCCCTCATTCTATGGGATGGTAGTACGAGATATTAACTGTTCTTTGCTGGTAACAGCTCAGGTATGCCCCGAACGGGCTGTAAATACGCGCCCTTTGCGCCAGGATATCGTACCTTGGGCAGATCCGCCCCCTCCACAGGCGGGCAGGCGTGGCGGAAAATCCTGGCCTACATCTTTCCATGTTGCAGGCCACCATTGTCCGCCACCCGCCTGCGCTTGTGGCGCAGGCCGGCGGATCTTCGATATGGTGGCGAGCAGTTACATTCTCTTTTGAGAACCGTGAAGGATTACAAATTCGACATGTATATCCGCTCTTCCGTGATTACTGCGTCCATTTTCTCGTCGTGCGCGTCGAACGGAATGGAATCGAGAATCTGGAACTCGAAAGTCAGGCCGAGCCGGAACGCGCCGCGCAGGCTGTCCGTCTTCAACATTCTGTCGTAATGACCGCGGCCCCGCCCCAGGCGCATGCCGCCGCGGTCAAATGCGAGTCCGGGCACGATCACCAGGTCAATTCTGTCCGCCAACGGATCGTCGCCGAGCCATTGCGGATGCGTGGGCTCTGGCGCACCGTGGCGGGTCTCGATCAGGATGCCTTTGCTGCAGCGTGCCGGCTCGTAGCGGCCAGTCTCCCCGCGAAAGGCAGGAACGTACATTTTCTTGCCCGCTGCCAGGCATGCCTCGATTATCGTGTTCGTCCGGACCTCGCTCGACATGGCGAGGTAGGCGCACACGCTCTCCGCCGCCTTCAATTTCTCCATGGCAAGCACCCGGATCTGGGCCTGTGCGCTCGCCTGCGCTATCCATTCTGATAAAAGAGCTGAATGCTTCTCGATCATGCGGTTCCTGATTTCAATCTTGTCGGAGTTCATGACGGTTCCGATTTCTTTCTCTTTTCCAGCTTAAGCATCCTCTGGCGCATGATGTCCTCATAGCCCTGATTGGTCGGCTCATAATAGACTGCCGAAGTGGGCGCGTATTCCTGGGCCACGAAATGGTCGTCGAAGTCGTGGGCATACTTGTATCCCTCGTGCCCCAGCCGCTTGGCGCCCTTGTAGCTTGCGCCGCGGAGCGGCTTGGGCACGGGCAGCACGCGTCCCTCCTTGATGTCCGACGTGGCCTTCTCGATGGCAAGATAGGCGGCATTGCTTTTGGGAGCGCAGGCGATGTAGGTGGTGGCGTGCGAGAGGATGATCCGCGCCTCGGGATTGCCCACGAACTCGACGGCTTCCTTGGCCGACACTGCCAGCGTCAGGGCGCGCGGGTCGGCGTTGCCCACGTCTTCCGATGCGAGGATGATCAGCCGGCGCGCTATGAATCGTGGGTCCTCGCCGGCGTAGAGCATCTTCGCCAGCCAGTAGACGGCGGCATTTGGGTCGGAGCCGCGGATGCTCTTGATGAAGGCGCTGATCGTGTCGTAATGGCCGTCCTCATCGTGATCGTAGACAACCGCTTTCTTCTGGATGGACTCCTCGGCCGCCTTGCGGCTGAGTCGGATCAGGCCGGATTCGTCGGCCGGTGTTGTGAGAACAGCTATTTCCAGGGCGTTGAGCGCGCGGCGCGCGTCGCCTTCGCACACCTTTGCCAGGTGAGCAAGGGCGTCAGAATCAACATCCGCCTTATAGGCCGCCATGCCCTTTTCCGATTCGAGCGCGCGCCGGAGCAGGAGCGTGATGTTTTCTTCCGTGAGCGGCTCCAATTCAAAGATCTGCGAGCGAGATGTGAGCGGAGCGTTGATAAAAAAGAAGGGGTTATGGGTGGTGGCGCCCACCAGGATTATGGCGCCGTCGGCAACGTAGGGCAGGAGGATATCCTGCTGACTCTTGTTGAAATGGTGAATTTCGTCAATGAAGAGGATGGTCCGCTCGCCCTCGCGCTCGCGCCGGAGATGCGCGGCTTCCAGCCGGTCGCGAAGGACGGCCACCGTTGCCTGCACGCCGCTGAGCCTCTCGAATTTCCGCATGGTGACGCGGGCGATGACCTCCGCCAGCGAGGTCTTTCCGCAGCCGGGCGGGCCGTAGAGGATAAGGCTGCCGAGCCTGTCCGCCTCGATGGCGCGGCGCAGCAGTTTTCCTTCTCCGAGAAGATGTTGCTGGCCCACGAAGTCCGCCAGGGACTCGGGGCACATGCGGGCGGAAAGGGGACGTTCGCGCGATGCTTCGCCCGATACAGACTGGTCAAAAAGATCCACGTCGCGGCCTCCGGCAGAAAAAAGAATACCCCGCTTCAGCCGTGACGGACTCCTGCTCTGTTCCGGAAACACCAAGTGGGTGCCTTATCGGATGGGTTCCAGGTCCCTTGCGGGCATATGGGCGCCATCCGTATCGGGCTCCCCGAATTTGTAACTAAGGGCCAGAGCGCCTTGGTCCGTACCACGCACCAAGCAGGGCATTCTTTTTTGACCGGATGCCCCGGCGCGGCTCAAACCGCGCCGGTCAGATCGAGAAGATTTACTGTAAAAGAACAATGACCAATGAGACTGCCGCCCCTGCCATGGCAATCAAGGGCAGGAGCTCGGGAAAGGCTGCCGTGCACAATCCGACATTTCCCCGGCGCCTGGAAGATAGAAACAAGATCTCCTCACGCATAACAGGCGCTTTGCACGGCAAACCGGACAAAACGCAGGAGTCAGCTATTATTGCCAACTGCTTTCTCAAACAGTCATTCACAAGTTCCACGATCAACCTCTAGTTCTAGTAACAGCGGGAAAACGCACAGGTCGTTTCCCGTTCTTCAACCTTCTCTGATTTCAGCATGCAACTCAGTCTTTATGCCCGCCTTGATTGCGGCATGAAGCTCGTTAACCTCATCATCAGTCAATGTTCTATCCAAGGAACGATATTCAAGGGAATAGGCCATACCTTTGTTGGCTATTCCCAAATCTTTACTATGATAGATATCAAAAAGGTCTGTACCCGTCAATTCTTTTTGCGCTATTTTTCTGATTGCCAGCAGCACGCTTTCGTGATTGACCGCTTCATCAACCACCAATGCAATGTCGCGCCGCACCGACGGGTAGACCGGCAGGGGGGCGGACGATCTGATTGTAAACACCTTTTGAAGAAGGGGTTCCAGCGTAACCTCCAGCAGCGCAACCGGCATCCTCAGGCGCCAGTCAGCGCGTATGGACTGCTTCAAAAGGCCGATCACTCCGGCCTGTCTGCCGTCAATGAGGATCGCAAAGAAGCGGTCCTTCTCCATGCACGCGGCCGGAAATATCTTCAGGGCGGACGGATCCGGAGCCATAATCGTGTAACTGATGCCTGAGCCGGCGCTCCGGCCTCCGGGCGGGGATTGAATCAGACCCATTGATTCGCAAAGGCCTTCGAATATTCCCTTCAGCCAGAGGAACATATCCTCTTCAGATGGTGTGGCGCGTTTATCGAGTCCGGAGCGGCCGACGGGGCCCATGATTCCCATGGCAAGTCTTTCCTCCTCGCGCAGCCGTTCTGCATCCTTGAAAAACACCCTGCCCAATTCGAAAAGCGCCGCCTCCTCGGTCTGGCGCGAGCAGTTCCGCCTGAACGTGTCACCGAGCTGGGGAAGGAGCGAATTTCTCAAAACCGAGTGTTCCGCGCTGATGGGGCGGGGCAGGGTCACGCGCCTCGCGGCGTCATCGGGATCGAACAGGTCCAGAAGAGTGTCCGAAAGGAAGCTGTAATTCACGATTTCCGTGAGCCCCAGTCCGCACAGGCGCGAGCGGCAGATCATCGCAGCGCGGCTTCGCGCATCGTCTGCATCGGGAACGACTGTGCATTTAGAAGCCGAGCCGGGAATCTTCTCCAGCCCGTGGATCCTGGCCACTTCCTCGATCAGGTCCGCCTCGTGTTCAAGATCAGACCTGAACGTTGGCACAGTGACCGCGCATCCATTCTCGTCGCTTTCCGCGACCTCCAGCTCCAGCGCCTTGAAAATCTCTGTCACCCGGCTGCCGGGAATCTCGATGCCCAGCAGTTTTCGTACGTGGTCATAGCGGCAGGTTATTCGTTTTTGTTCCGACCTGGAGGCAAAAACGTCAATTACCCCCTTTGAAACGGAGCCGGCGGCGATCGAGGCGAGCAGCGCCACTGCGCGACGGCTAGCCCATTCCACCGCCTCGATGTCAACTCCGTGCTCGAACCGGCGCGAGGACTCGGAGAACAGGCCGAGCAGCTTCGAGGCCTTCCGGATCATGGCCGGTTTGAAGCATGCGCTCTCCAGCAGAATTGTTCCAGTTGAAGCCGAAATGCGGCTTGATGCGCCGCCCATGACGCCCGCCAGCGCAACAGGCGCCACGGCATCGGCTATAACCAGCATTTCTGGGGTAAGGCTCCGGGCAGCATCATCCAGCGTCATAATCGTTTCGCCTGGCTTGGCGCGGCGGACGATTATCCTGCCTTCCTTCACGCAGGCCATGTCGAACGCGTGGAGCGGCTGACCGCATTCCATCATTACGTAATTCGTGATATCAACGGCATTGTTGATCGGCCTGATCCCGCACTGGAGAAGCCTTCTTCGCATCCAGGCCGGGGAGGCTGCGAGTTTGATTCCCGACACAACGCGGGCGGTATAGCGCGGGCAAGCTTCCGGGTCCTCAACCTGCACGTTCGCCGTCTCTCCGACAGGCCGCGCGGTTTCCTGGAAATCCATTTCGGGCAGCTTGAGCTTGCTGCCGTACAGCGCCGCTATTTCACGCGCGATCCCGATCATGCTGAGGCAGTCGCCGCGGTTGGGAGTGACCTCGATGTTGAGCACCGGCTCGGGCGGCCCGGTTATCTCCACGAGCGGCGTGCCGGCCGGGGTTTCGCGCGGAAGAAGCATGAGGCCGGAATGATCTTCCGAAAGGCCGAGTTCGTCCTCTGAGCAGAGCATTCCTTCGGACTCAGTCCCGCTGATCCTGACTCGTTCTATTTTGCGGCCGCCGGGCAGGGTTGTCCCGGCCCCGGCGAGCGGGACCTTGTCGCCTGCAGCGAAATTATGCGCCCCGCACACCACCTTCAGCATGCTCTGTCCATCGAAAACGCTGCAAACAAGGAGCCCTTCCGCCGAGGGGTGCGGCTCGAAATCCAGGATCTCGGCTGTGACGATTCCCTCGAAGTCGGACCCGTAATTCTCGATCCCCTCCACCTCGAGACCGGAAAAGGTCAGCTTTTCGGCCAGTTCTCCGGGCGTGCACTCGATGTCCACGTATTCTTTCAGCCAGTTAAACGGTGCTTTCATGATGAGAGCTGCTCCAGGAAGCGTACGTCATTATCGTAAAGCAGGCGGATATCGTTGATCCCATACTTGATCATCGCTATACGCTCCACGCCCATTCCAAAAGCGTACCCGGCGGTCTTCTCGGGGTCGTAACCCACGAATCCAAAAACGCGCGGATGCACCATGCCTGCCCCGGAAATCTCGATCCAGCCGCTGTTCTTGCACACCCTGCACCCGGCGCCCTTGCACACGTGGCAGGAGAAATCGTATTCTACGCTGGGCTCGGTGAAGGGGAAGAAGTGAGGACGGAACCGCACCTTGACGTCCGGTCCCATCATCTTGTGTGCGAAATAGGTAATATCGCCTTTCAGGTCGGCCATGGACACGTTTTGGTCAACGTACAGTCCCTCGATCTGGTGGAAGTTGGCGCTGTGCGTGGCATCGGTCGTGTCGCGCCTGTAGCACCTGCCGGGCGCTATGATCCGCACGGGCGGCCGCTGTTTCTCCATCACCCTGATCTGGACCGGAGAGGTCTGCGTGCGGAGCAGCTCGCCGGACTCCAGCCAGAAAGTGTCCTGTGTGTCCCGGGACGGGTGATCCGCCGGCGTGTTGAGCGCATCGAAGTTATAATACTCGGTTTCGATATCGGGTCCGTCGGCCACCGTGAAACCGAGCGAGGCGAAGATGCGGACAGCCTCCTCGATAATCGCGTTTATCGGGTGCCGCGCGCCGCGTCCGCGCCAGCGGCCGGGCAGCGTATAGTCGAAGGTCGACGCGTTTCCGCCGCCCTTCGGGGCGCCTGGCGCGCCGCGGCGCGCGGCCAGAGCGGCGCCGAGCTCCTGTTTAAGCTCATTGGCGGCGCGGCCCATCGCTGGGCGTTCGGAAGGCTCGGCGTCCTTCAGCCCCTTCATGATCTCCTGCAGGAGCCCGTTGCGTCCGAGAAATCTTATCCGTATCGCCTCCAGCTCGTCGGGCAAGCCGGCGTTCCCGCACTCCGCGAGCGCCTTGTCTTTCAGATCCAGAATGTCTTGCGTATTCATGCTGCACCGGCCAAAACAATAAAAAGTGATTCAATTTATTATTCTTTTAACCAAGAAGCGAAATAAAGTCCAGATGATTTCACAACGGGCTCCCTCAAATTTCATAAGAAGTTGAAGGTCAGCATATGTTGTTGGCATGAACGACCCATAACTTTATATTGTGATGAAAGCATGGCACGGGGCTGAGAAACTGAAGTGAGGTTAATATCACTGCTGGACTATGAGATGACGGGTTGTCTGGGGTTCAAATGACGGAAAACAGTCGATACGGCATTGACACGCCGGAAGGGGCGGGGTAGAGTTCAGACATATCATTAAAAATTCGGCAGTGGTCCATGCTGTAACAACATACCGGACAAAAACCTCCATGACGGCATTTGCTGCCACTGATTCAGAACAACGTGAGAAAGACAATGCGGATATGCAACACAAGAAAAAAATGGTTGGAAAAGTCAACGGAGCAAGGCTGCTGATCGAAGCGCCTGCACCTGTAGAAGAGACCAACGTGGTAAGGCTCAAGGTGCTCGTTTATAATGACGAACGCGACATGGGGCTTGCCTCTGCGCTGCATTTTGCCGTCGAGCAATGTCGCCTAGTCGCCGAGAATGGCTCGACGAGTATCATGCTCATGGCAGCGCCTTCCGCGTTTCCATTCTACAACGCATACATCCGCCTGGCGGAATCGTCCGCGAAGATACGCGCGGCCTTGCACCGCACGCACTTCTTTCAGTTTGATGACTACGCCCTGCCGTTCCACAGCGCAGCATCGTTCCGATTCCTGCTATGTCGCCACTTTCTCTTCCCCTTGGCCGAATACTGCGATGCGGAAAAGGTCCATCTCTTCGAGGCGGATGCTGTGGACAGCGAACGCGCTTGTCGCGAATATGCGGAACTGCTGATGGCTCATGGGCCTGACCTGCAATTGAAGGGTACTGGAGAAAACGGACATTGGGGTTTCCACGAACCGGGTATCCCCATTGATACGAAGCCCTGTTTCATGCGCGTGGCTCTATCGCAGGCCAACATCGCACAGCAAATGCGCGATCATCCACGCTTGTTCCCGACGCCCGAAAGCGTCCCGACAGAAGCCTTTACGGCAAACGTTCCGCTCTTCATGCGCGCACGCGTCCTGATTGAGGACAACGTTCCCCAGGCCAGCAAGGCGTTCGCGTTGCTGGCAGCCTATGGCAGCGAAGTCGTGGATGCCGCCGTTCCGAGCAGCGCGCTGAAGCAGCATCCCAATGCCATTCTGAGAGCAACGCGTCAATCGGCTTGGGCGTTGCTGGAATATAGTCGGACGCAACGTGTGTCCTCTGCCATGCTGCGGCGCCTGGTAAATGCCGCGACTTCGACGGCCGGCGCTGAGGTTGCTCAACTGCGCCGCCGCATGCGCGCGGTTCTCGACAAGATGCATATCGTTGTGAGTGATAAAAATGACTGATATGGAGTTGCCGGCTATCGCTGATGCACATTTACGATTTGTTGCTCATCGCCTGTAGCCGCGCCTCGGTGAGCCACAGAAAACAACGCGCACCTGATTTCTTAACCGGTTCTTCTGTAGTGGCATGAGCGTCCTCGCTCGTGGTCCTTCTCTTCTATTTTCTGTTTTTAGTGCAGGAACACGAGCCGGAGGCTCATGCCACGAAAAATACCGATTCTTCTTCAGGATCACGACCGGGGAGTCCGGACATCTTGCACCTGATCGCAGATGCGCCCCTTCCTGTGGGATGCTAGCTCCTTAAACTTCGATTGTTTGAGTAAATGAGTCAAACAAATCCGACTGA
>CAYWJE010000141.1:0-9279 GCA_964458525.1 uncultured Verrucomicrobiota bacterium | reverse complement strand
TCGGGATCGCCGTTCTCGACCACCGTTTTCTGCTTTTCCGTAGTGTTCCAGAGTAATTACCAATTTTAATTGTAGTATCCCTCTCCTCTGCAACTATGAACTATGAACGGTGAACTGTGAACGGTTATGTTTATTGTCACATTAGCGCGGCATTCAGCGTCATGATCGGCAGAAGAATAGAGAGAACGATCAAAAGCACGAAAGCGCTGACGGCCACTATGAGCGCCGGCTCCAGCAGCGCCATAAGCCTGGTCATGAATCGTTCCCACCGCTGCTGCAGCCTTTCCCCCGCGCTTTCCATGACCTCAGCCAGTCGTCCGCCGGCTTCCCCCACTTGCGCCCAGTGGGCCAGAGTCCCTGATAGCGGCGGGATCCGCCTGAGCGCGTCGGCGAGAGACGAGCCGTGCTTAACCATCTCCGATTCCGTCTCAACCATCTGGTTGACCCACCGGCTGCCCGTTGATTTCCCCGCCAGCTTCATGCCCTCTATCAAAGGGATATCGGCGGTCAACAGCAGGGCGAGGGTGCGGGCGAAGCGCAGGTTGACCAGCATGATTCGAGCCTTTCCCGCAACCGGAAGGCCGAACGTCATCCGATCGGCCTTGAGGAGGAGGGCGGGATCTCCCGCAACCCTGCGCCACGCGATGATGCCCGCCGCGACCGCCGCGGCGAGCGCCGGCAAGCCCCATTTCGTCAGCGCCTCGCCCAACCCGATCATCAGCCGAGTGATGAGCGGGAGCTGCAATTCGGCTTCTTCCCGCAGCAGTTCCCCTATCGCCGGCACGGCGAATCCCAGGAGCCCCGCTGCGATTCCAACAGCTATTACAACAACGAGGGCGGGGTAGATCAGCGCGGTTATAACAGAATCGCGAAGTCGGCCCTGTTCGGAGAGAAAACGGGCGAGCCTCTCGAGCGCGGCATCCAGGGAGCCTGCGCGCTCGGCAGCATGGATCGCTGCCTTTTCGTAACCGCCTACCGCCGGGCTTGCCCGCGACAGGGCATCAGCCAGCGAAGATCCTTCCTTGATACTGTCCCTCACTGTCGCCACGATGGAGCGCGTGACTCCCATTTCCGATGACTGGATGAGCACATCGAGGGCCTTTGCGAGGGGAAGTCCGGCCTTTATCAGCGAGAGCAGCTCCTGATAGAACATCGCGCGCCGTTCCATTGAGAAGCGGTGCGAGGGCCATGCGGACCATTTCCGCCCCGCCTGTCCGGCGGGAACGACGAGTTCAGGAAGAATGCCGCTCTCGATAAGCCTTTCCCGGGCCTGTTTCATGTCCAGCGCCTCCACCAGGCCGCTGCAAGCCCTGCCCATCGAATCGAAGCCCCTGTAGTCGAACGAGATCATGTTCCTGCCGGTCTTTTGTTCGAGTGTTGATAATTCGCCATACCCGCAATAAATAGTAAGCGCATATGCCTACGATTGGCAATCTGTAATTATCTGTGATTTTATTGCGATTCTATTTGCAAAAACCATTCGGTTGACTATAATGAAACCTTATTATTTTTTACTGCTATCTAGGCCAAGGTGTTGCCAGTCAATGAAGGAACCATCAAAAAATAGTCCCGAACCTGAGACGGAGACGGCCCAGGTTGGAAAGTCAGCTGCCGTCGAGAACTACGATGCCGCCAGTATTTCTGTGATGGAGGGGATGGCGGCGGTCCGGCTCCGCCCGGCCATGTACGTTGGCGACACTTCGGTGCGCGGCCTTCACCACTGCGTGTTTGAGGTTGTGGACAACAGCATTGACGAGGTGATTGGCGGATACTGCACTTTAATCCACGTGGAATTGAATCTGGACGGTTCCTTGAGTGTGACCGACAACGGGCGGGGCATCCCGGTTGACATGCACGCCACCGAGAAAAAGCCGGCGCTTGAAGTGGTGATGACCACGCTTCATGCCGGCGGAAAGTTCGATCACAGGAACTACAAGGTGTCTGGCGGTCTGCACGGCGTGGGTGTGTCTTGCGTGAACGCCCTGAGCGAATGGATGGAGGTCGAAGTCCGCCGGAACAGCATCGTGTACCGTCAGCGCTACGAGTGCGGACACGCGGTCTCGCCGCTGGAGGAAATTGGCAAGAGCAAGGGGACGGGGACAAAGGTCACCTTCATGCCGGACGGCGGGATCTTCTCCACCACCAAGTTCGAGTGGGATATTCTCGCCAACCGCCTGCGGGAACTCGCGTTTCTTAACAGGGGCGTGGAGATCCGCTTCACTCAAGAGGATCCGCCCCGCGACGAGATATTCAAATTCGATGGCGGAATCGTGGAGTTTGTACAGCATCAGAACCGCAACAAGACGACTATCCATCCCAAGGTGGTTTTCTTTACGAAGGAGAAGGACGGTGTTATCGTGGAGATCGCGCTCCAGTACACCGATGCCTACACTGAGAGCGTAAGCAGCTACGTCAACAATATCAACACCATCGAGGGCGGCACTCACCTGAGCGGTTTTCGCTCGGCGCTCACCAGGACCATCAACAGCTATGCGAAGGCCAGCAAGCTGATAAAGGAAGACGAGACTGTCTCCGGCGATGACGTGCGCGAGGGGCTCACGGCGGTCATCAGCGCCAAGGTTCCAGATCCGCAGTTCGAGGGGCAGACGAAAACCAAACTTGGCAACAGCGAGGTGCAGGGAGTCGTCGAGTCCATCGTGAACGACGAGCTTGCCCAGTTCTTTGAGGAAAACCCGCCGGTAGCTCGCAAAATTATCGAGAAGGCGAAGATTGCGGCCCAGGCCCGCCTCGCGGCGCGCAAGGCGCGCGACCTCACTCGGCGAAAGGGCGCGCTCGATAGCGCTTCCCTGCCGGGCAAGTTGGCGGACTGCTCCGAGCGCGACCCGTCCCTGTGTGAGCTGTACATCGTGGAAGGAGACAGCGCGGGCGGCTCTGCGAAACAGGGCCGCAACAGGGAGTTCCAGGCCATCCTCCCGCTACGGGGCAAGGTGCTTAACGTGGAGAAGGCGCGGCTGGACAAGATTCTCAACAACATTGAAATCAGGGTTCTCATTACCGCGATCGGAGCCGGCATCGGGCAGGATGAATTCGATATCTCGAAAGTTCGCTACCACAAGATCATCATTATGACTGACGCCGATGTTGACGGCGCGCATATACGAACACTGCTGCTGACCTTCTTCTATAGACAGATGCCGCAGCTGATAGAGTCGGGCTACGTCTACCTCGCGCAGCCCCCTCTTTTCAAGGTCGCGGCCAGAAAGCGCGAGGAATACGTGGACTCCGAGGAGCAGCTTGCCAAGAAGCTGATCGAGCTGGGGGCGGAGAATCTGAAGGTCGAGGTCATCAAGACCGGCGAGATGTTCGCGGGCAGGTCGCTTTCGGAGATACTGGAAGTCCTCTCTGAACTCGACAGGATGGCCTCCGGGATTAAGCGCCGCGGTATGGATTTTCAGGAATATCTCCGCAGCCGCAACCCGGAAACCGGCAAATTCCCCAAGTGGCGGGCCGAGGTGGTGGACGAAAACCAGGTGGCGCACTATTACGCTTACGGCGATGAAGAGCTCAAGGTGCTTTGCGCCGAGATAGAGAAGAACGCAGGCCACCAGCTTCCCATTCTGCCAGATGACGGGGATAACGGGGATGTCGGCGCATCCGGAATTCGTCGCATGGAAATTTTTTCGGTGGGTAAAATTGCCAAGCTGGTTGCCACGCTCGAGAAGAAGGGTTGCTGGTCCGATCAATACGAGTCCGGAGAAGATCCGCTGTTCAAACTCTCGGACTCCACAGGCGATGTCGGGGTTGCGAGCTCGATGCGGGGATTGTTTGACGCCGCGATCGTGGCCGGGCGGAAAGGGTTGTCCATCCAGCGGTACAAGGGACTTGGCGAGATGAATCCCGATCAGCTTTATGAAACTACGATGAACCCGGATAAGCGCAAGCTTCTGCAGGTTGTCCTCGAAAGCGCGTCGGAGGCGGACAGAATCTTCGACCTGCTCATGGGCGTCGAGGTAGAGCCCCGACGCGAGTTCATCGAGGAGAATGCATTGAATGTCCGCAATCTGGACATCTGACGTAGAAACAGGCGGCCTTACATGTATGCTCAGAATGAAAAGATAGAACGTCTCAATATAGAAGACGAGATGCAACGCTCGTACATTGACTACTCAATGAGCGTTATCATCGGCCGCGCGCTCCCGGATGTCCGCGACGGGATGAAGCCGGGCGCGCGCCGCATCCTCTTCGCCATCCGCCAGCTCGGCATCTTCCACAACCGGCCCTACAAAAAATCGGCTTACGTGGTCGGCGAGGTGCTTGGCAAGTACCATCCGCACGGCGATTCGGCGGTCTACGACACGCTTGTCCGCATGGCGCAGCCGTTTTCCCTTCGCTATATGCTCATTGACGGACAGGGCAACTTCGGAAGCATAGACGGCGATAACGCCGCAGCCTACAGGTACACCGAGGTCCGGCTCCGGCAGATAGCTGGCGAGATGCTCGCTGATATAGAGAAAAACACCGTAGACATGGTTAAGAACTATAACGGGGAGCTGGACGAACCCTCGGTCCTTCCCGCACGTCTTCCAAACCTTCTCCTCAACGGGTCAACTGGCATCGCGGTTGGCATGGCGACCAACATCCCGCCTCATAATCTCGGCGAGATCGTTGACGCTGTTATCGAGCTTATCGACAGGCCCGACGCCACGGTGGACGACCTCGTGAAGCATGTCAAGGGTCCGGATTTCCCGACCGGCGCGATCATTTGCGGTAAGGCCGGTATAGCCGACATGTACAGGACCGGCAGAGGCCGGATGCAGGTCAGGGGCAAGGCAGGCATCGAGGAAGGCAAGCAGGGTAAGCAATGCATCATCATCTCCGAGATACCTTACATAGTGAACAAGGCCTCGCTGATCACGCATATGGCCGAGCTGGTCCAGAACAAGATCATAGAGGGGATCAGCGACATCCGGGACGAGTCCAACAAGAACGGGATACGGGTAGTGGTCGAGCTCAAGCGCGGTGTTATTCCCAAGGTGGTCCTGAGTAACCTTTTCAAGCACACGCAGCTCCAGACCACGTTCGGCGCGATAATGCTGGCTATTGACCATGGCCGCCCGCGCGTGATGAACCTGAAGGAGCTGCTCAAGTGCTTCATCGAGCACCGATTCGACGTCATCACCCGCCGCACCAAGTTCGATCTCGCGAAGGCCGAGGCGCGCGCGCACATACTCGAAGGCCTTAAGATAGCGCTGGACAACCTCGATGCGGTCGTGAAGGTTATCCGCGCCGCGAAGAACAGGGACGAGGCCCGCTCGGAGCTGATCAGGCGCTTCGAGCTCAGCGAAATCCAGGCTAACGCGATACTGGATATGCGTCTCTACCAGCTCACGGGGCTTGAGCGTAACAAGCTCGAGGCCGAGTACCTGGACCTGATCAAGCTGATTTCCTATCTCAACGTGCTGCTGAGCAGCAGGGATAGTATCAATGGCGTCATAAAGGATGATCTCCTCGACATCAAGAAGACCTACGGGGACGAGCGGCGAACCGATATCGTTCCGGACGAGGGCGAGGTGCGCGTGGAGGACCTGATCAAGAACGAAAGTTGCATCATCACCATCAGCCACACCGGCTACATCAAGCGCGTGCCGTTGAACACCTACAAGGCGCAACGCCGTGGCGGCAAGGGCGTCGCCGGCATGGGGACCAAGGATGAGGATTACGTCGAGCATCTGTTCCTGGCCAATACCCACGATTACATCCTGTTCTTCACGGCAGGCGGACGCGTCTACTGGGAAAAGGTGTACGAGATTCCCGAGGCAGGCCGGACCTCTCGCGGGAAAGCGATTGTGAACCTGCTCCAGATCAAGGATGACGAGCAGATCGCGGCGATGATCCGCGTGCGTGATTTCCCGAAGACCGAGTTTCTCGTGATGGCTACGGAGCGGGGGATTATCAAGAAGACCAAGCTTTCGGAATTCGGCAACCCCAGGCGCGACGGTATTATTGCCATCAACATTGACGAGGGCGACAGGCTGATAGGGGTGATGCTCACCGGCGGCCACGATGACGTAATGCTCGCTTCGGCGAGGGGCATGAGCCTGAGGTTCAAGGAGACGCAGCTGCGTGACCAGGGCCGAGCCACACGCGGCGTGATAGGCATGCGCCTGGAGAAGGACGACCGGCTTGTCGGGCTCGAGATAGTTAATACACGCGCCACCTTCTTCGTGTGCACCAAGAACGGTTATGGCAAGCGGACCAATTTCGATGAATACCGCGTTCAGGGCCGGGGCGGCAAGGGTATATTTACCATACGCACCTCCGAGCGCAACGGGCTCGTGGTCGGCACGCATGCGGTGATGGAAGAAGACTCGCTGATGCTGATAACCGCCGGCGGCAAGATGATCCGAATGCAGGTGAAGGATATCCGGGTTATCAGCCGGGTTACGCAGGGAGTGCGCCTGATCGAGCTTGGCGATGACGATAGCCTTGTTTCCGCCACCACTGTGGAGCCGGAAAACGAGGAGGAAAACGAGAATGATGCCGCCGCGCCGGAGGAAAACGGCGACGCTACTTCTGAGGCTTCTCCACCTTCTTCCCGTCCTTGATGATTTCCAGAAGCATCGTCCTGTAGCCTTTCCCCTTGTCCATTTCCTCCTTGATCTCCTTCAGCACCGTCTCGGTGCCCTTCTGATGTTTGGAGGATTCAAGGGTCAGCGTGGTCGAGCCCACGCGTATCCTGTCGCCCGCCTTGAGGCGCGCCACGTCTATCCGGCTGTCGTTGACGAATGTGCCGTTTCTTGATTTGAAATCGCGAAGGAAATAGACCTCGTCCCAGAACGATATGCCACAGTGAACGCGTGAGGCCAGCTTGTCGGGAATGGAAATGTCGGCCTCGGAACTGCGGCCGATAGACAAGGGACCTTTGCCCAGTTCAATCGTTTTCTGTTCGCCGTCTGGCAGAATGTAATGCAGGAACATGGTTCCCTCCTTCGCTGCCCTTATCTAGCGGCAAGACTTACCCAGCAATTCCCGGAAATAAGCTATCGTCTTACGCAGACCCTCGTCAAGAGGCACTTCCGGCTTCCATTTGAGCAGCTTCCCGGCGCGGCTGATGTTCGGCCGTCTCGTCTTCGGGTCGTCAACGGGCAGAGGGTGGCGCTCGATGACCGATGCGCTGCCGGTCATCTTGATGATCTTGCGCGCCAACTGCAATACGGTCATCTCAGTGGGGTTCCCGATGTTGACCGGCTCATGCCCGCCGCTGCGTGAAAGGAGGTATATTCCCCTGATCAGGTCGGATACATAGCAAAAGCTTCGGGTCTGGCTGCCTTTTCCGAAAACGGTCAGCGGTGATCCCAGCAGGGCCTGCTTTATGAAAGCCGGCACGGCGCGGCCGTCATCGGGCCTTATGCGCGGGCCATAGGTGTTGAAGATGCGCGCGATCTTGGTGTTGATCCCGTGCGTCCTGTGATAAGCCATGGTTATGGCCTCGGCAAACCGCTTTGCCTCGTCGTACACGCCGCGCGGGCCGATGGGGTTAACGTTGCCCCAGTAGCTCTCCTCCTGCGGATGCACGAGGGGGTCGCCGTAGACCTCCGAGGTCGAGGCGATCACGAAAACGGCCTTCTTGGCGCGCGCCAGGCCGAGCGCGTTGTGCGTGCCCATTGCTCCTACTTTCAGCGTCTGGATGGGCAGGCGGAGGTAGTCAATGGGACTCGCGGGCGACGCGAAATGGAAGATGAAGTTGAGCGGACCCTTGATATCAATGTATTTCGTCACATCGTGCTCGATGAACACGAAATTTCTGTTGCCGGCGTGACCCTCGATGTTCTTCAGATTGCCGGTGCACAGGTTATCCATGCAGATAACCTTGTGGCCCTTGGCGATAAGCAGATCGCAAAGGTGGGATCCGAGAAAACCAGCCCCCCCAGTCACTAGCGAAACCATCTTCTTACGTGTTGGCACGTCCACCCCCCCCCCGTTTTATCGAATTAACCCGTAACTATACCGGATATCAGGAAAAGGTAAATGCTTTTTTATAGAAGCCTTGTTTTCCAAGAAAACCGGGCGCGGGTTCAGAGCACTTCATCGAGCAGGGCGGGAAGTTCGCGCATGGAGGGCACTTGCCTGTCCGCCCCGGCGCCGGGCGCGCCGGTTCCCGCGAGAATGGTCCGGCAGCCCGCCCGCCGCCCAGCCTCGATATCGGTGGGCGAGTCCCCGATCATCCATGATGCCACGAGGTCTATTCCGTGCCGGCGCGCCATGCCGATGAGCATGCCGGGCATGGGCTTGCGGCACTTGCACACTCCGGATTCGTGGGGACAATAGGCTATGTCCATCAGGGCGAGGCCATGCTCCCTCCAGAGCAGGTCTTCGAGAGAGAGATGTATCTGTTCCAGATTCTCCGCCGTGATCAATTCCTTTGCCACAGCCCGCTGGTTGGTGACTATCACGGCGCAATACCCGTGCTGACCGGCCTTGCGCAGCGACTCGATGAACTCCGGCAGCACGTGGAAATCCTCGCGCCGCGTGACGTAGCGGCCGGGCCCCGGCGACTTGTTCACGATGCCGTCCCTGTCAAAGAAAACACACTTTCGCGGTTGAATCGGCGTCATAGTCGCTCCAGCATCTCCATGCCGGCCTCCACAGGAATGGCCTGGCCGATTATGTTCACGTTGAGCATCACACGGGTCTGTCCCTTGAATGTGGCCACAATTCCCTCAAGCCCCATGAAAGGACCGGAGGTGATTCTCACCCTCGTTCCTTGCGTTATCGCGGGACATGCGGCAAGCACCGGATTAGCCTCGATCGCCTTTCGAACCTGCTCGAGCTCATCAAGCAGCCGGGCCTGGTCCTGTACCTCTATGATTCTGACAATTTGTCCGCTTTTGAGCGCGGTCGCGCGCAGGTCGGGCCCGAATTGTGCGAACACGTAGCCGGCGAAGAGGGGCTTCGCGAATTCAACCCGGCGTCGCTGATAGATCTTACGCTCCGTGCGCAGCGGGAGATAATGTGTGATGCCAGATAACTTGCAGTAGTCGGCCATCTTCTTCTCGCACCGCGGGCGGACGTGCAGCACATGCCACGATGCCACGGACGATTTGTTTTCCATGTCTTCGGTGTTCATTGCCGTATTCATACATGATATCCGCTGAAAAATAAACCGGAAACTTTTGGGGAAGATCGAAGATGAAATTCGTCTCCATTGTTATGGGCTGTAAAAAATAAAAAAAACTTGTGCGTCATCAGTCCGACGTTTACTGTTCTAGTGTACCGATTGATTAGTCCGTGCAAGAAATAGCTGTCATTTCGAGCGAA
>CAYWJE010000140.1:0-9324 GCA_964458525.1 uncultured Verrucomicrobiota bacterium | reverse complement strand
ACGGCACCCGCCTGCAGCGCCTGTGCGCAAGCACTGCGGGCAGGTTCTGCCGTCCTTCGCATGTTTTTTTTGACGCAATTTCAATGTTTGAGCAGTCACAAAATGGCTTGGAAAAGAAACGTCAGAGGGGCAAGATACTGTTCGTGAAAAGGGAAGGGCATGGTGTCATGATCGAGAAGAAATCCAGGGGAATGCTGCGCTTCAGCGCTGCAGCCATTGTGCTGGCGGGGGGCGGGAGCAGGCGCATGGGGAGGGACAAGGCGTTTGTCGAGCTGGAAGGTGAGCCGCTTATCAAGAGCTTATGCCGACGTCTAGCCTTGCGCTTCGAGGAAACGCTGATCAGCGCGAATGACGTCGGGAAATTCGCGTTTCTTGGTGTTCCCGTTGTGCCGGACAGAATTCCGTCGCAGGGTCCTCTCGTGGCGATAGCCTCGGTGCTCGCCGCTTCGCGGCACGATTTAAATTTCGTGGTGGCGTGCGATATCCCTGATCCCGATCTTGATCTCGTGAGCGAACTGCTTGAACTCGTTAAAGATCATGATGCCGTTGTGCCCATTGATTCCAGCGGGCGGCTTCAACCCCTTTTTGCCGTGTACAACAAAAAGATTGTACCGATGCTTGAAAAGGCTTTTAATTCGGGAATAAGGCGGGTCATGGACGCCTTTGACGGGTGTGATATCCTGCAGCACGAACTGGCTTCCATGCCCCCGCTTGCGAACCTTAACACGAAAGACGATTATGAAGCTTACGTGAGAAGGCGCACGGCTTCCTCGTAGTTATGTGCCACGCTCATAACCAGGTCAAGGCCGGATGCTCTCACGGCTTTTTCCGCGAGGGGCGGCATGTTGAGCAGCGCCACCTTGCTTCCTTTTTTGTTGAGCTCTATTGCCGCGCTCAAGAGCATGCGGATGCCCATTGAAGAGAGAAAGGTCAGCCCGGCGAGATCCACGAGCGCCGGCTTTCCCGGTGCGATGGTGTGGGCGAGAAATTCCGGCTCGAATTCCCGTGCCGCAGCCGTGTCCAGCCGACCGGAGAGCAGAACATGGGTCAGGCGATCATCCATCTGTATTGCTTTAAGCTCCATTCTTCTCCTGCGCCTGGGCGGCGGGTTTGGTTGACACGCGCACCTCGACAATGTTCCTGTTGTTTTCGCGTTTATAGATCATGCTCTCGCAACTGTTCTTC
Source organism: uncultured Verrucomicrobiota bacterium (assembly GCA_964458525.1). Taxonomy (GTDB): domain Bacteria; phylum Verrucomicrobiota; class Kiritimatiellia; order JAAZAB01; family JAAZAB01; genus CAYWJE01. The sequence goes on along the minus strand of CAYWJE010000140.1, from coordinate 8,139 downwards.
ACGAGGTGTATGCCCAGTCCGCCGATCTTTCGGTCCTCGATCGAAAGGTCCGTGTCCGGGGAGGGCGCCGCCACGGGGTCGAACGGATGCCCGTCGTCCTCGATTCTTATGGCAAGGTTTTTGCCAACGTTCGTCAGGCTCACCGCTATTTCGTGCGAGCTCTTGTCGTCATAGCCGTACTTGATGATATTGGTTATCAGCTCCTCAAGCGCCAGGTCGGCCGCGTAAGAGGCTGAAAAGGGAAGAGAAAGTGATTCGAGAAACTTGGACGCGGTTTCACACAGCTTTCGCAGGTCTTCGTAGTTGTTGTGAATAACCAATGACAGGTTCTGAGACATAATTTTCCCATGCACGGCCGTTGTTACTACTCAGAATTCAGAATTCAGGAGTCAGAATAAGAAACCTATGTGAATAAAGAGAATACGCGAAAAACGGTCGAGAAGCCATCCTGCTTTGAATCCGCCCTGTTTTACGGTTTTCATGATCGATTCTTTTGTAGTGTTTCATTCTGTATTCTGACTCCTGACTGAGCTGTTACGGGCCGCTAAGCATTCTTGATGAACTCGAGCGCCCTGCTCTCGTCATGCTCGATATGCATCAAATCGTTGAGCCCTGCGGCTTTCAACCCCAATTCAGCCAGCCGGTGGGGATTTAAAAGCACCATTTTAGCGCCGTGCGCGGCAAGCTCCTTGGCGGCTGTTAGCAGCAATCGCATGGCCATGGAGGAGAGGAAAGTCGCCTCGTACATGTCGAGGATCACGTGTTTTTCACGCGAGATCACCTGGTCATTGAATTGCTTTTCCATATCCCGCACGGCCATGGTGTCGAGCCTGCCGGACAAGGCGGCGCGGGTCAGTGATTCAGTCTGCTCAATGATTCGGATTCCCATTTCAGAATCTCCTGTGGCCGAAGCAAAAATCTTTAACGACAATTCAATCACGCGGCGCGTCGAAGATCAAGCAGAAAGCCTCACGGCGAGGTGAGCTGCTCGATGATTGCCTTGTGCTTTGGGTAGACTGCAAGAAGATCGCCCTTTGCCGCAAGCTCGAAATCCCGGAATTCGAAGCCGGGAGCCACGGTACAGCCTATCAGTGAATAGGAGTTCGGCTCGTTCACCGTTGCCCCGAACCAGCATCCGGCGGGTATGCATGCCTGGAAGTGTTCTCCGGCTTCGGCATCCGGACCGAGTTGCAGCAGGCGGTACGCGCCATCCGGGGATATAATGTGCAGAGAAAGGCTGCTGCCGCAATGGAAGTGCCAGAGTTCGTCCGACCTCATCCGGTGTAGCCGCGATACCTCTTTGCCTTGCAGGAGAAAGAAGATGGCCGTGCAGATGCTCCTCCCGTCCTTGAACCCGGCAGGTTCGGTCATTGTTGATGATCTGTATGTCTCCCTGTAACAGCCGCCTTCGGGGTGGGGCACGAGCTTTAAAGCTTTGATCCAGTAGTTCGCGCTGTCCATCATTCGTGTTTTCCGGTGCGTATAAGTGTTTGAGGCAGGAGTCGGTATATGCCGAGCTCATTCGAAGTAGATACCAGTTTGCCCGGTTCGCGTCAATATCTCGCGTGGGTCAGCAAAATTCTTAAAAAACCTATTGCATTCCGGGCTCCTTTCAATATACTCCTAATCCATGAATCTTGATCGTTCAGTTGTTCCGAGTGTTGCTCTTCCCGCAATTCTTTCCGTGATGCTTTGTCTGCCGCTCTGCGCAACCGCGCAGCAGAGTCATAGCTCGCTTTCGGCGGGGGGGTATTTGCACACCGATCATTCTGCATTCACCGACCTGCCGTTTGGCGACGGGGATGTATCATACCTGCTCGCGTATGAATATTCGGAGCGGATCGCGCTCTGGCAGCTCGCTGTGGGGTTCGCGCCGGAGGTGTCGGGCACGAGAGATTCGGACTCGGATGAAGAGGGCGTGGAACAGGTGAAAACGGATCTTGTTGTGACTCCGCAGCTCAATCTCCTGTTCAAGGATAGGTGTTTTCGGGGCGGCACGGGAATCCTTGGCAGCTATGTCAGGGATGAAGACGGAGATGGCGACTGGATAGGCCCTTACTGGCAGTTGCTGCTAGGGTTGAACTTTGAAATGGGCAATTCTTTTTCCATCGGCGCAAATGCGCACTATGTGCTCAAGAGTTGGGAAAAGATAATTGACTTCAAGTTCGGCGATATCGAGTATTCAGCCCTCCTGTCCTACCGATTCTAAAGATGCGGCTGCGCGCCGAGCCGACGGCGGGGCTTGAGAAGAGCTGCATGCGGAACCCTCACAATGCGGAGCGGGCGCCATGGCTGATTCCATCTTTGAAATAGGCGCGAACGGAATAGACGTTGAAAAGATAATGGCGGACATCGAAGCGTCCGTTGCTTCAAAAATGGAAGCAGGCATCTACCGTGACGCCCGTATCGCTAAGGCCGAACGAACGAACCTCGCGCTCCTGAAAGATGACGAAAGCTTCGTGCGCTTCTATCTCGAATGTCTAAGGGATGGTGTCCTCGTTGATATCAGCGACTTCGAAATACGCGAGCGCCGGCGGGCAGGCGTCCTTTTTGTGCTTCTCAAGAAGGTCATCTGGAAGCTTCTCAAATTCTACACATATCGTCTCTGGTCGCAACAGAACCAGGTTAATGCGATGCTGGTCACCGCTGTCGAGGGAGTGGATCAGAAATATGGGAACCGCCTTCAGGACGTCGAGCGGCGGCTGAAGGTGCTTGAAGGCCGACAGGCGGGGAACGAGGCATGTCAAGCGCCGGAAGAATAGCATTTATTTGTCCCCGGTTCGCTGAGGGCTCTGCGGGCGGCGCCGAGACCCTGCTCAGGAATCTCGCTGAGCGTGCTCAATCGGCGGGCCGGCAAGTGGTGTTTCTCACCACTTGCGCCACTGATCATTTCACCTGGCGGAACGAACGTCCTGCCGGCCCGTGCAGGGTCGGAGCCCTCGATGTCCATTTCTTTCCGGTGGATGAGGACCGCGACGTCGCTGAGTTTCTCCGCGTTCAGGAGGTTATCAGCAGGAAGGGACACGTTTCACCGGAGGATGAACTTGCCTGGATCGAAAACAGCGTCAACAGCCGCGCGCTTTGCGGGCACCTGCGGGATCATGCCGCGGAGTACGACAGGATAGTCGCCGGGCCGTACCTCTTTGGCATCACCTATGCGGTGGCCCGGGCTCACCCGGGAAAGACGCTTCTCGTTCCGTGTCTGCACGACGAGGGCTTTGCCTACGTCGGCTTGTTCCGGCGGATGTTCCGGGATGCATTGGGCGTGCTGTTCAATTCTCTGCCGGAACAGGAACTTGGCATGCGCTTGTATGAGCTGTCGGCAGCAAAATGTTCCGTGGTCGGAATGGGGCTTGACCCCTTCGATGTCGATCCGGAGGCTTTTGGACGAAGGCATTCCATCTCCGCGCCCTATATCATCTACTCCGGCCGGAGAGAACAGGCGAAAGGAGTTCCGCTTCTGATGGACTATCTGGCGCTTTTCAGAGAGCGGACCGGCAGGGATGTCGAACTCGTTCTTACCGGCTCAGGCACGGTAGATCCGCCTGCCGGCCTTGCGCCGCATATTATTGATGTCGGCTTCGTGACGGAGCAGGAGAAGCACGAGGCGATGGCCGGCGCGGCGGCGTTCTGTCATCCATCCGTGAACGAGAGTCTGAGCATCGTCGTCCTGGAATCATGGCTGGCTGGAACGCCCGTCATGGTGCACGCTAAGTGCGCAGTCACCCGTCATCACTGCCGCGAGAGCAATGGCGGCTTATGGTTTGCCGCCTATCCTCAATTCGAGGAGGGGCTTTCCCTTCTGCTTGACAATCCCGGCCTGCGCCGGGCCATGGGCGGGGCGGGACGCGATTATGTGACAAAGGAGTATTCCTGGGCATCGGTTATGCCCAGGCTGCTGACCGCGCTGGACGGGCCGGCGCCGGAATAGGAATATGCCGAAGGCCATTCATCAGTTCGTCGCAGGATTCTCCCGCGGAGATGCCATCAGCAACGAGGCGCTTGTCATGCGCTCGGCGTTCAGGGCCTGGGGATACGAGTCCGAAATATTCAGCGAACGTCATCGCATTCTCCCGGAGCTGCGGAACGATGTCAGAGATATCCGGCAGGCAGGCGGTGTTACGGGCGAAGACGATATTGTCCTGCTCCACCTTTCCATCGGTTCGGTGGTGAACGACCTTTTCAGGGACCTCTCATGTCGGAAGGCGATCCTCTATCACAACATCACGCCGCCCGAATATCTGAGGGGGGTTCACGAGGAGGTCGCGCGAAGGCTCGAATGGGGCAGGGAACAGGTTCGCGCCCTCGCCGGCAGCGCATCCTGCTTAATGGCGGACAGCCGCTACAACGCGGAGGAGTTGAAGGACATGGGATATGGCGATGCGCGGGTGTTGCCGCTTTTTCTCGATTTCTCCATGATCAGGACAAAGCCCGACCGCAGCGTCCTTAATGCCCTGCGCGACGGCAAGATTAATGTGCTTTTTGTCGGGCGCTGCGCCCCAAACAAGCGGATAGAGGACGCGCTCAGCGCGTTCTGCTGTTTTCAAAGAACGGTTGAGCGCGGTTCCCGCTTCATTCATACGGGCTCTTTCGCGGGCATGGAGCGTTACCACGCGCTTCTCATCGCCCATGCGCAGGGAATGGAACTCCGCGATGTCCTCTTCACCGGCGCCGTTTCCCAGAGGGAGCTGTCCGCGTACTACGCGGCCGCAGATATCTTTCTCTGCATGAGCGAACACGAAGGGTTCTGTATTCCCCTGGTTGAAAGCATGGCGCACGGGGTGCCGGTTCTCGCCTACGCCGCCGCGGCTGTTCCGGAGACCATGGCCGGCGCCGGGGTCCTGTTCCGCGAGAAGCGCTACGATCTGGTGGCGGAGATGATGGGCGTGCTCGTCGGCAACAGGGAATTGAGGGACGCCGTGATCCTTGAGCAGCGAAGAAGAATTGAGCGCTACGAGAGGCGCGACCTCAACGCTGAACTGAAAGAATGCCTTTCGCCGCTGTTCACGTGAACGGGTGGGATCGCAGCGAGGGCCTGGCACGAATTGCCGGTCGGGGAAACGGATGGGCAGCAAGCGAGGTGCTAGCCCAGCTCCTGAGTGTCATCTGAGCTCTTCTCGACCAGGCCGCCGAGGGTATCATCCATCTCCTTCATCGCGATTCTCATCGAATCAAGCTGGTTGGCGAGATCCCGAACCGCCGCCTGATACTCGATGCGTTTCTTTTCGAGAAACTGCGTCCGGAAACGCAGCTCTTCCAGCTCGGTCAGAAGCGCGTTCATCCGGTCGTCCCCGCCATCGTAGCCCGGTTCGTCCGCCAGTGCGTCCCCTACGGAGGCGTTGGGCGATTCGGCCAGACTGGAATCAATATCGGCGAGATCAAGCCCGTCGGGAATCGGCACCGTGATATGCCTCTTGCACTCCGGGCACTGCATCTTCAGCCCCGCGCCCTTGATGTCAATGGCCAGGCTGTTGCCGCAATGTTCGCAATCGAACACGATGTCATGGTCTTCAAGTTTCACTGAATTATGAGTGTTGTCCGCCATGGCGGGGCTCCTTCATTTTGTCAACCGGAGATGAGCATCCAGAAATCCCTTATCGTCGTAAGCATCATAGCTTCCGGAGCGCGGGAGGGCAAGCAAAAAAATCAAAAAAAGATGCTTGATGTCAATGACGGGTCGGTATAGGCTTATTAAACGTTTTGCCGTTGTCGGCCCGTCGCGCAGCGACGCATGCAGAAATACCAAGGAGAGATATCATGATCGTTACCACGAAGGAACTTTTCAAGCACGCCTATGGAAAATACGCGGTTGGCGCGTATAACATCAACAACCTTGAGCAGACCATGGGGCTCTTCCAGGGCAATATGGACAGCAAGGCGCCGTTCATAATCCAGATATCCAAGGGAGCCAGATCCTACACGGACAAGCGCATGCTCGAAGCCATGATCCGCATGGGCGACGAGATATTCCCCGATTCCATTTTCGCGGTGCATCTCGACCATGGCGACGAGGAAGCTGCCATGGACTGTATCAACAGCGGTTTCTACAGCTCGGTGATGATTGACGCGAGCATGAAGAGCTACGATGAAAACGTGGCCATTACCAAGCGGGTGGTAGCGGCGGCGCACGCGAAGGGCATCGTGGTCGAGGCCGAGCTCGGGCAGCTTGGCGGGGTCGAGGAGCATATATCAGTGAGCGAAGATCAGGTTCATCTGACCGACCCGGCACAGGCCGCGGATTTCGTCAAGAAAACCGGTTGCGACAGCCTCGCATGCGCGATCGGAACCAGTCACGGCGCCTACAAGTTCTCTGGCAGCCAGGGCATTCACTTCGAGATCATAGAGGCGATCCAGAAACTGCTGCCGGGCTTCCCGCTCGTCATGCATGGATCGAGTTCTGTGCCTAAGGACGAGGTGGATCGCATCAATGCAGCCGGCGGCAAGCTGAAGAACGCGAAGGGCGTTGATCCGAGCGAGTTCATCAAGTCGGCCAAGCTTGGCGTCACCAAGGTGAACATTGATACCGACGGACGCCTTGTGTGGTGCCGCGTGCATCGCGAATACTTCAGGGATCATCCCGAGGAATTCGACCTGCGCAAGCCCGGGAAGGTCTTCATGCCCGAATACGCCAAGTATATCGAAGAGAAGAATCGTCATCTCGGCAGCGCCGGCCGGCTGGAGTCGGTGCGGGCCATTCTCAAGTGACGAACACTCTTTGTGTGCCGCAGCCTGTGCGGCGGGCGGTAGCCCGTACGCACCAGCCGGTGTGGGCAATGATCCTCTGGCGCAGGGGGCTTCATTGTGTGACGATGGGCCTTTTCAGTGACCGAATCAGCAAAGGATAGAAGGTCGTGTTGTCGATCCAAGTGTTTTTGTCGCGCCAATCGCTAAGCTTGGTCATAACCACGTTGTATTCTGGAACGATCACGCAGAATTGACAGCCGTACCCATGCATACCCCATGTCGTGATGCTGTCAACTTCGTGTTGCCTCCACTTGAAACCATATCCTCCCGTCAAAATCAACCCGTCTTCGCCCACCTCTTGCCTCTTGCTCGCGGCAACAGGGTTGGCCGTGAGGCTTTGTTCGACGAATTCCTCCGATAGTATTCTTTCGCCCGCCCACGCGCCTTTTTGCAGGTAAAGATGCCCCACCCGGGCAAGATTCGATGCTGAGAAATGGGCGCGGCTATAGCCGCAGTTGACGCGAATCCGTTTACCATCGGCCGTCACCACGTCGGGATCCCAGCCCGGCTCCGACCCCCATTTCATGGTCGCTCCCAGCGGCTTGAGCTTCTCGTTCATAAAGTCGCCCAACTCGCGGCCGTAGATGTAGGTCAGAGCTGTTGCAAGAGCTTTTGACTGATCATTCAAGTAGTTATAACGCGTTCCGGGTTCAGCATATTCAGTTGGCAAAAACTTGTCTTGACTTGTGCCGTAGCAGGTGGTTTGGACGATGCCCGCGGTCATGGTGAGCAAGTGACGAAACGTGATTCGATCCGTGAATGGCCCCGCCTCAAAATCGGGCCAGCACTGCTTTACGGGCGTATCGACGGAAGGGATGCGGCCTTCACGAATGGCTATTCCAACCGCACAGGATGTGATCGTCTTTGTGCATGATTGGATGTCAAATCGTTTTGTCGGCAAGCCATCAAAAGTCCATTCCGCTATCAGACGCCCATCACGGACCAATACGCCGTTAGCCTTGGCTTCTTTCATTTTCGCAGTTATAAGATTGAGCATTTCCGGGTCGAACTTGGATTTCTCGGCATCTGCGCGAAGCCACTCTTGCATGGGAAATACGACATTATTAAACGTTGCTTGTTCAGTTGTAACTGTTCTTGCTTGGGTCTCATCGGCCGAGTCTTCTTTCCGTTTACTCATAAGTTCCTCTGTAACGCACAGGCACATCATGATTGCAATGTGCAATCAAAAGCGCGTCCTTTTCTTGTCGTTAAGAAAATGATCTACGCACTTCACCGGATGGCGATCCGGAGTGATCCACAGAATGTCAGGACGGTTCATTCGACCTCCTTTGTGTTGGCCGAACGAGTGCGTTCATGCGTGTTGTCAGGCGTCGCCTACCTTCCAAGGATAACCTTCGCTTCGCTCGGTTGCCTTTCGGAGAAGAAAGTTTGCCA
>CAYWJE010000139.1:0-9363 GCA_964458525.1 uncultured Verrucomicrobiota bacterium | reverse complement strand
CCTTTCGCCCCTGTGCATGGCATTTATCTCATCAACAAGCAACACGAAGAGCAAATCCCTTCAAGCCAGTGGCCAGTGTTGCACTGGCTACTGGCTGATGCGTGGCAAAATTTTGCCGTATGATTGTAACAACCAAGCGAAGGTTACCCTTGGATGCCGGCAATGAATCTTCAACATCGAAAAAAGAATGAATATGGGCGCTGCGTTGAGCCGCAGGTGACCGTGAAGAAGCTCGAAGCTCTCCTCTCCCCGAAGTACGACTACTGGATTCACGAGGAGGAAGTTGCCCCTCGCCTTCACTGGTCCGCGTTATTTGTTGAGAACATGGAATTCCGTTCCATGGGCAAGGGAATCAATGCATTGCAGAGCCGCGCAGGAGCGCTGGCCGAGGCGGCGGAATGGTTGACGCCTCTTAACACCGAAAAACTTCCTGGCTATGTGGCTGCGCGGCAGGATGAGCTTGAAGATGTGCTTCCCCTGGAAGAGCTTCTCTCGCACATCACCAACGCCACCCCGCCGCTTCTCGATCATATAAAGTCGCTTGATGTCGCAATGCACTGGGTGGACGGTTTTTCTCTGGTTGACGACGGACCAATCAAGGTTCCGATCGAATATGTCAGGATGATCAATGGTCCCAACGGCAAGGCTGCGGGCAATTGCATCGAGGAGGCCATCGTCCACGCCGTCAACGAGGTGTTCGAGCGGCGCGTTCACATCACAGTGCTCAAGAACAGGATGACGGTTCCGACGATCATACCGGAGACAGTGCACCATCCCGTCATACGCGAGCAGATGGATTTCATACGAGACCAGAACATCGAGGTCACGCTCAAGGACCTATCCATGGGCGGGGTGATGCCGTGCGTAGGCGCCTATTTCAAGGATCTCTCGATCCCGGACAAATATCAGTTCCATCACGCGTTCAAGGTCGGATCCTCGTTCAACCGTGAAGAGGCGCTGATACGCGTGTTCACCGAGTACGCACAGGGACGTAAGCGTGACGAGTTCAACCCTGTTTCCGATGCCGGGCTCAACAGGGTGCTCGCGCCCGATTTCCGATCGCTCCGATCGTGCGACGAAGCAATCGACAACTTCCTCTCGACCTTCATGTTCGGGTTTGTGCCGTGCCGGGACGCATTTTTTCTTGAACAGGGAGAGAGAATAGCTTTTGACCCGGGCATCAACTATGACGACTGTCTCGACGACATAGCCCGCGCGCGCGAGATATGCGATCTGCTGGGTAAGGATTTGATCGTCGTTGACATGTCCGACCCCGATGCGGGTTTTTCCGTAGCGCAGGTCATCATCCCCGGCTACTCCGATGTGCTGCCCTTCCATCCGCCGTCCAGCCCGGGCTTGTTCAGACACATCACCCGCCCCGACGTGTTGAAGATGTACACCCTGAATCCGTGAGGGGGTTTTATCAAAACAGTGCAATCATCAACTATATGACATCATCTGAGATTTTCTCATATCACCAAAGAGATGACGAGTATTTGTTGTTATCAAGACCGCCCTGCGGGTGAGGCCATTCGCATGCTTTGAACAGATTGTTTCACCATGAAGGACATAAAGAGCATGAAGGCGTTGGTGATGCCGTCATATTATGACGGCCTACAAGATGTATTTTCTTTTGTAGGCCTTCATAGCATGAAGGCGTTCCTATAGGCCCGAGCGCCCCACTGACCCAGCGGCATACTGACCTCATCACGGATTCAGGTACACTTGAACAGGCGGCCTGCATCGGCGAGTTTTCCATCTCTGAAGATCACGCCTTCCTCCGCCAGCATTTTTATCTTCTCAGCGATGGCCTTACCGGAGCGGAAACCCCTGAAACCGCCAATGCTCGAGTCCGATGCTATCACACGGTGGCACGGCACCGAAGGAGCCAGAGGATTGCGCTTTAGCGCCTGCCCCACGGCACGGGGTGACCGGCAACCAACGGCACTTGCGAGCGAGGCGTAGGTGGTGACGCGGCCACGTGGCACGCTGCAGAGCGCGGTGTAGACACGGGACTGGAAAGCGGTGATCATTCACGCACCCCCCGGCGCGCTGACGCTCCCCTCCCCCGCGGCGCCGCGCGGATCCGGAAGGCGCGCGGGCTCATTCCGGCGATCTTGCGAAACTGCCGCGAAAAATAATTGCTGTCGTTGAATCCGCACTCATATGCTGCCTCTGTCACACGGACGCCGCCTGCCGCGAGCAGCTCGCGGCCGTAGCCTATCCTGACGCGGAGCACGTGCTCGAGGGGAGAGCAGCCCATAATCCCATGGAAGCGCCTGTTTAGTGTGCTCTCAGACATTCCTGCTATGCGTGCGAGCCCGGCAACGCTCAATCTCTCCTTGAAATGGCCGTCAATGTGGCTGAGCACTTTGCTTAAATCCTGCAGAGAGCGGTCGCCCGCCATTCCTGTCTTGAAATAACAGCGCGACAGAAATTCGATCAGAGCCATGAGCTGCGTGCAGGCTGAGAAGCGGTATCCCGGCTGCCGCTCGGCCAGTTCACGGGAAAGCTTGGCTGTCATTCCAGCCGCATCCGCCAATTCGGCGGGCTCCAGCCGCAGCCTGCTGGATGAGGGTTTGAGGCGTCGAAGCCGGGGCTCGACCCTGAAAAGGGCATGGTAGCCCGGAAGATCGTTCAGGTAGCGCATGGGCAGACAGAGCAGGTTCGGGTCGAAAAGAATGTTCACGAGGGTAAGATGCTCCGTTCGCGCGTAGCCGTGCGACATCTTGCCGCGGATAAGAAACACATCCCCTGTCGCGATATCCGTCTGCAAATCATCCATCAAGTGCCGACCGCGTCCATTGAGTATTAGAACCAGCTCGTGGAATTCATGGCTGTGCAAGGGACAGTTAGAGTGCGACTCGTGCCGCCTGCACTGGAGGGGAAAAGTGCGGCTCAACTCAGTTCCTGAAAAAGTAAGACGCTTGCTCATTGCATCACATCAGCACCGCTACTCGAATCACGAGAAAAAACCAAAGACTGGATCGTGCTTGTTTTTGCAGGATTTGTCAAGGCGCTAAAACAAGGGAATGGTAATCTCTCTTCATTCTTTTCAAAAAAGAAACACAACTGGGAGGTTCACCTGATGAGCGACACATCCGCCAACAAACCGTTAAGAACCGCCGTCGTGGGAATGGGCGGAATAGGCAACACGCATGCGAAGTGCCACAAGGAAGACACCATGTCCGAACTTGTCGCAGTGTGCGATGTCGTCAAGGACAAGGCCGAGAAGGCCGCTGGAACGTACGGAGTTAAAGCCTACACATCCCTCGACGATCTCCTGAAGAACGAGGAAGTTGACATAATTGACGTGACGACATCCGGCTACGAGAATGGAAGCTGGCATTACGAGCCAACGGTCCAGGCGCTGGATGCGGGCAAGCACGTGCTCTGCGAGAAACCGCTTGCGGGCGATATTGAGGAGGCGCGGGCCATGGTGGAACTGGCGGCCGAACGCAAGCTGTACCTCGGCTGCAATCTGAACCATTATTTCACGCCCACCGCCGAGCGCGCGAAGAAATACATGGACGAGGGCGGCATCGGCGAAGTTATATCCGTGCTTTTCAGGATGGGTTTCCAGGGCGGCGAGGAAGTCTACAAGTTCAATCCCTCTCCGCGTTTCAACAGTCCTTATGCGCACCTCAAGGCTTTTCTCACGCACCCGCTCAGCGTGCTGCGCTACTTCTGCGGGGACGTGACGCACGTCCAGGCATTCATATCGAAGCCCAGCTGGCGAAAGAATCACGGGGACCTTCTATTATCGGTCAACAGCGTTCACCTGCAGTTCGAGAACGGAGCGGTAGGCTACATGCTAAGCCACCGAGGGGACGCCGTGTGGGGGCTGGGCGGCTGGTGGTGCTGCGAGTGCGCCGGGAGCAAGGGCACATTCTGCATCGAGAACTGCATCGAGAAGCTGACTTACTGGCCGGCAACGAAATCGGGAGAGAAGTACGGGCTCGGTGAGGCGCCCAAGCAAGAGGTTATGGATACCGGCATCAAGGATTTCGGCGTGACCTTTCCGCGGAGAATACACGCCTTCATGGAAGACGTCACAAATAATGTAGCGCTGGAGAAACTGCGCGCCTCCGGGCGCGATGCACTCGCCACGCTGGAGGTGATCCAGGCCGTGATAGAGTCGTACGAGTGCGGCGGCGAGATGGTGCGACCCGCGCCCCTCCCGCCCCTGCGCGGTGACCCGGCCCGCGAGTCAATCTGAAGAAAGGAATTATCATCATGATCAAGCTTGGCTTCAATTCCGTCCTTTTCCAGGAACATGATTTATCCGCGGCCATGGCCGCGGCGGCGCAGATCGGCTACGACGGCATAGAACTCTCCGCGATCAAGGGAATGTGCGAACACCTCGATCCCGAGAAGTGGCGGGAACAGAAGAACAATATCCTCGACCTATCGAAACAGCACGGGCTGGAACTGCTGAGCATCGAGGTTGCATCACGCGAACCGGAGCGGCTTGAGATGACTTTTGAAGCGGCGGAGGCCTTGAACATCCCGGTTGTGAACATCGGTCCTGGCGGAAAGGCAGACGTTGAGCAGGATTTCCTGAGCCTCTCAAGCAACATGAAGGGGCTTTGCGCGCAGGCCGAGGCGCACGGGGTGTCGCTCTGCGTGAAGGCGCACGTGGGCTGTGCAATCTATAACACTCCAACAACACTCCGCATGATGGAAGAAATCATCTCACCGGCATTCGGGATAGACATGGACCCCAGCCACGTCTATCGCTCCGGCGAAAACCCGGAGGAGGCACTGCCTGCGGTTTTGAAGCGGGTAAAGCACATCCACATACGCGACTGCAAGGGTCGTGGTCCGAGCCCGGGCGCTCCGCGCGATCAGGCATGCGGACGCGGGGATGTCAATCTGGTTTCCTATTGCGCCGCGATGGTGAAGGGCGGCTACAGCGGACCGGTCAACCTTGAGGTCATCGGGGCCGGAAAGTGCCCGCTGGACGAGCGAACGGTTATCGCCGGCGAGAGCTATGGATTTATCAATGCGTGCCTGAAATCACTTGGCGCGCGGTGACGTCGGACTGGAAGCACACAACCAAGAAAGGAAACGCCATGTCCAGAAAGATGAACCTGATCCTCATAGGAATTGACAGTCTCAGGGCGGACCACATGAGCCTGCACGGATACAACAGGCTCACGACGCCGCATATTGACAAGCTGGCAAAGCAGGGAACCGTGTTCGAGCATACCTACAGTCCGCACATACCCACGACCTCGGGCTACACCTCGATGTTCACCGGCCAGGACTGCTTCAGCACCGGCGTAGTGGCGCTCAGGCACAAGGGCGGACTGGACAAGAAACTAGTGACGCAGGCGGAACTTCTCTTGAAGCACGGCTACGCCACCAGCTGTGTTGGATTCGAGGGCAACCCGGCTTCCCGCGGCTTCCAGAAATACCTCTCCTACGAAGGCTGGGGTTCCGCCGCGACAGGCCGCTCGCCGAAGGCGGAAAATCTCAACAAGGTCGCGCTGCCGGAACTCCGCCGACTGGCTGGGGGCAAGAAGCCCTTCTTCCTGTTTCTGCGCCACATGGATCCGCACTCTCCGTACCTGCCCCCCGCCCCTTTCGAGCGGATGTTCTACGCGGGCAACGAGCGCGATCCACGCAACAAGTCGCTTGACCCGGTCTATAAGTTCAAGCCATTTGCGGATTATTTCAGAGACTGGTTCCCGGAAGGCTGCACGGACAAGGAATACATCATCGCGCAGTATGACGGGGCGGTTGCCTACATGGACGCCTGCCTCTCGAACCTGTTTCAGGAGATTGAGACCCTCGGATTGATGGAGGATACGCTCATAATTATAACTTCAGATCATGGCGAAACCCTTCATGACCATGACTGCTACTACGATCACCATGGACTCTATGACTGCACGCTGGTTGTGCCGCTGGTCTTCATAATGCCGGGTCGGGTCCCGGCAGGCCGCAGGATAGCCGACACCTGCCTTCTTCAGGACATACTCCCGACAACTCTGGACATAATGGGAATCAAGTCCCCTGTCAAGATGGACGGGCTGAGCCTGGCGCCGCTGATACATGGCGCCCCGCGGGAAGTCAGGCCGGAGTTCTACATCACCGAGTGCACGTGGATGCGCAAGCACGGCTGGCGCGCGCAAGAATGGAAACTCATCAAGGCGCTGGAGCCGGACTTCCATTTCAAGCCGGAGATCGAGCTCTACAACCTTGTATCAGATCCTGGAGAGAACAATAACCTCGCCAAGAAGGAGCCGGCAACAGTGCGCTGGCTCCTGTCGCGCATGGAAGCCCACATCAAGCAGCGCGAGAAGCAGACGCGCCGGGTCAACCCGATGTTCACCGAGCTCGACTGGCACGGACAGGGTTGCGGTCCGTTCAAGACGAGCAAGCAGGCATACAACACCATGCACATAGGCTCGGCCAAGCAGGCCCGGAAACTCCAGGCAAAGAGCGCAAAACCGGCAAAGTAGCCGGCGTTGGTAGAAAGCAGCAATTCTCATTTTGGCTTTACCCTCCGGCGACCTTGAGTCGCCGGTGAGTGAGATTTGTGGAAAAGCGTCCTTTTTCACAAACAATTTCATGCTCATGCCGGGCAAGCTGGCAGGGAGCTTGCCATAATGCGAATTGCTGGGTGGAAAGCGAGCTGCATATGATGGTAACGGTGATAGGGCGAGGCCACTCGGGCACGCGCGCGATGTCGCACACGCTCTCGCAGGCGGGTGTATTCATGGGCGAGCCCCTGAACGGGGCCGGTGATCTTCTCCCGCCCGAGGCGATGTATGAGGCCTGCAGGGTGATGGCCCGGAACGTACGCCACCTCGGCGGCCTGCGCTGGGACTTCAGCGCCCTGCATGCCATGCCGATTCCTGACGAGTTCACACGGCTGATCGAGACATACCTCAAGACGGTGCTTGAAAGCGGGGCGGAACACAGGGGTTGGAAGATCCCGGAAACAACCCTGGTGTATCCGTGGATACGGAGGATGTTCCCGGATATGAAATATATATTCTGGGTCCGCAACCCGCGGGATTGTATCATTGGGGCGCACCTGACCGACGACATGGCCCGGTTCGGCATCAGTTATCCGCCCACGGAGGATCCACGCGAGCAGCGCGCGTTATCCTGGTTCTACCAATATGAGATCATGAGAACTGTGCCGCGGCCCGCGAACTGCATTCAGGTACGGTTCGAGGATTTCGTTCTGCGACAGGAAGAAACGCTGAAGAAGATCGAGTCGTTCCTTGGCATACCGCTTCCGCGGATACCTGTTCGGCCCGATTCCGTGTGCCGGTGGAAGAACGACGAAGGACGGAACTATTTCCCGTTCTTCGCTCCCGCCATGAAAGAACAAGGTTACGATATACCCGATATTGGAGGACAAACGAAATGATCAGAACAATCGTCATAGGTATGGGACCGATAGGCAACAGGCATGCGTCAATCTACCGTGAGAACAGTCTTTCTGAACTCATCGGAGTCTGCGATATCAACCGGGAGCGAGCTGATGCGGCGGCGGCGCGGCTCGGTGTTCCCGCATTCTACAATGCGTCCGACATGCTCTCGGCATTGAAGCCGGAGCTTTGCAGCGTTACTACCGGGGGCTTTGAGAACGGGTCGGATCACTGCGAGCCGACAATCCAGGCGCTGGAGGCCGGCTGCCACGTACTCTGCGAGAAACCCATATCGAACGAGATCGAGCCGGCGGTTAAAATGGTCACCAGGGCAAAAGAGCTCAACCGGTGCCTGGCAGTGGACCTCAACCATCGCTTCACGCCTGCCGCCGAGCTTGCCAGGAAATGGATTAATGACGGGCGCATCGGCCACCAGCTGTTCATCAACATGAGCCTCTGGATCATGAATCCGAGCGAAACCTCGCCCTTTTACCACATAAAGTCGCTGCATCCGCATTCAATTGACGTCATGCGCTATTTCTGCGGCGACATCAAGTCGGTGCACTGCTTCGGGACCCGCGCCCCCGGCCGAAAGATATGGTCAACCGCGCAGTTCAATCTTCTGTTCAAAAATGGTGTTGTGGGGTCGCTGACTGGAAGCTATGATATTGAGCGTGGTCATCCTATGGAGCGCTGTGAGGTTGCCGGAGTCAAAGGTCGTTTCGTGTTGGATGACCTGTTCAGGGAGGCCACGCTTTACCCGGCCGGCAACCTGGAGAAGACGGTCTACACGAACCCGGTATTCGGAGGCATGCGCGATTTCGAGGACACTTTCCGCAACCGCATTAACGCATTTCTCGTCCAGCTTTCAGAAGGCGCTAAGCCCTCGGAGATCAACGGCTCGGGAGCTGACGGCCTTGCGGCCCAGAAAGTCCTCGCCGCCGCGATCCGCTCGATAGAAACAGGCGCAGTCGTGGATGTGGAGTAGAAACTAAAATCATGATACGAAAAGCATTCTTGATGTCGGTCAACCCGGACAAGCACGAGGAATACGAGTGCCGGCACCGCCCAATATGGGCGGACCTTGAGGCCGTGCTCAAGGAGCACGGAACGCTCAGCTACAGCATTTTTCTCGATGCCGAGACAAGCCAGCTCTTCGGCTACGTGGAGATAGAGGATGAAGAGCGCTGGAATTCGGTCGCCCGGACCGATGCCTGTCGGCGCTGGTGGGCATTCATGAAGGATGTCATGCCATCGAACCCGGACAACAGCCCGGTCAGCCGTGAACTACGAGAGGTCTTTCACCTGTAAGATGGAAACCTACAAACTCTCCATCCTCCAGGAACTGGAGGCTGAAAGCATACACATAATACGGGAAGTGGCGGCCGAATTCGAGCGCCCCGTGATGCTCTACTCGGTGGGCAAGGATTCGTCCGTCATGGTCCGCCTGGCGCAGAAGGCCTTTTACCCCGCCCCCATCCCGTTTCCTCTGCTCCATGTTGACACCGGCATGAAGTTTCCGGAGATGATCGAGTTCCGGGATGTTTTCTGCCGCGAAATCGGCGCCAAGCTGATTGTTCAGCGCAACGAGCGCGCGATAGCAGAAGGCATAACTCCCTGGAGCCGCGGCACCGTCAAATGCTGCGCTGCCCTGAAGACCCGCGCACTGCTGGATGCCCTCAAGGTGGGTGGCTACGACGCCGCTTTCGGAGGCGCGCGACGCGACGAGGAGAAGTCGCGCGCGAAGGAGCGGGTTTATTCCTTTCGCGACCGCAACGGCCAGTGGGATCCGCGCAAGCAGCGGCCCGAGCTCTGGCGGCTCTATAACGGCCGGATTGACAGGGGTGAATCCATCCGCGTGTTTCCGCTTTCCAACTGGACAGAGCTTGACGTGTGGCAGTACATACTGGCCGAGAATATTCCGGTTGTCCCGATGTATTTCGCGGCGCGCCGACGGGTAATAGTCCGCGAG
>CAYWJE010000138.1:0-9393 GCA_964458525.1 uncultured Verrucomicrobiota bacterium | reverse complement strand
TATCTTTTTTCTTGACACACTTTTTCAGTGGCCGGTTATAAGTTCTCTCGCATTCAAGGGACAAAAAATAATGAGAACATTTATACACGGACATCAATAATGAATCAAGTCCTTTATGAAGCATTTGCGAAAAATGAAGGATGTTGTTGTAAAACGGCGGAAGTTGAATGTGTGGGAACCTGTAATCCACGTTCTCAGAGGGGCGGTCGAAAAAGAAAGCAGTGGGCAGTGGATTGTTTTAACCACGGATTACACGGAATACACGGAATGAAGGCTGGGATATTTGAGCATCACCGGTTTGGAGTTGGCCTTGCTGCTGAACTTCAAGCACGCACGGCTCCGGCTCAAGCGAGTGGTGAAGTAGCGCCTTTCCTATCCGTGTAATCCGTGTAATCCGTGGTTAAGAAAATCTTGCGTTGGATAGGCGTTGAGAAGTATTATGCACACTGGACAGAGATATGGTTGTTCGCCTGGTGGGTAATGTAGAAGAGAAGAAGGGCAATACCTCGCAGTCTTCTCCGGCTGAAAACTACCGAACTCCGAGCTCGAAGTTCCGACTCTCCAGGATGTCGGGAGTCGGATCTAGGTTACCCTTGACTTTGGAGCATATTGTGACAGCAATAAGATTTGTAACTGGCATCTTGATCCTTCTCCAGACCGCAGCGGGCGTTTGCGCCGGAGATGCTCAGCAGCCTCAGATTGCGGGCGCCGCCTCGGCTCCTGTGCACGGGTCGGAAACGAATATCTACCTCGGCCGCGGAGAGACGCTGTTTTTTGTCTGGATCGAGCCGCTTGGTATGTGGGTGGGCAAGCACGAGGTGACCAACGGCCAGTACGGGCGGTACGATCCAGAACATGACAGCAACGAGTTCCAGGGGTACCGTTTGAACGAACGGAATCAGCCGGTTGTGCGGGTATCATGGAATGATGCCCACAACTACTGCTCATGGCTGACACGCCGGTTCGGCGAGCAACTGCCTGGCGGCTTGGTCTTCCGCCTGCCGTATGAAGACGAGTGGCAGGCGTTCGCGTCCTGCGGAGACAGCCGCGAGTTCCCATGGGGCGGCTGGTGGCCGCCGCCCGATGACTGGAACTACCGCGGCGAGAAGGGCGCGCGCCTGGTGTTTCGGCTCCTGGGCGCGAGGGATTTTATAGAAGACCACCAGAATGCCCACATCGTGTCATGCCCCGTTGACCAGAGCGGTTCCAATGAATGGTCTTTGTGCGGGGTCGGCGGCAACGTCTGGGAATGGTGCGGGGACTGGTTCGACACTAACCACTTGTCGCGCGTAACGCGGGGCGCGTCCTGGAGCAATTACCGCAGGAACGTGCTGGCCATAACCAACAGGACGGAGGCGCTTCCTTCTGGGAAGACAGAGATGGTCGGGTTCAGGGTTGTGATTGGGCCGGAAAAACGCGCGGATACACCCGGCGGCGGCGAAGGGGAATAGGTTCTGAATCCGTGATGAGGTCAATCCAGCTCCGGGCGGGCGTTGCGCGTCATGAGCGAATGAACGGCTTTCCCCGGGTCCTTTCCTTCGCGGACTATGGCGTGGACTTCCTCGATTATCGGCGTTCTGACATCCAACTTGCGGGCGAGATTGAAGGCCGTCTCGCAATTGGAAATACCCTCAGCCACCTGTTTCATGCTGTCAACGATATCGGCCACTGACTCGCCGCGCCCGATGCGCTCACCCACGGCCCTGTTCCTGCTCAGCCTGCTCGTGCAGGTGACGATCAGGTCGCCCGCTCCGCTCAGCCCGGCGAAGGTTTCGCGCCGCGCCCCGACCGCGCAGCCCAGCCGCGTGATCTCGGCGAGCCCCCGTGTTATCAGCGCCGCGCGTGTATTGTCACCGAACCCGAGCCCGTCGCTTGCGCCCACCGCCACGGCCACCACGTTCTTCAGCACGCCGCCAAGTTCAACGCCCACTACGTCGTCAGAAGTGTAGACGCGGAACACGCGGCTCATGAAGAGCTCCTGCAGAAAACGCGAGAGCGCGGGATCCCCGGAGGCGACCACCACCGCCGTAGGCGCGCCGCGCGCGACCTCCGCGGCGAGACTGGGTCCGGACAAAGCCGCTACTGGGCTGTGCCCCAGAATCTCCGCGGCTGTCTCCGTCATCCGCTTGCCTGTGTCCTTGTCCAATCCCTTGATAACGCTCACCACGGCGGCAGTCCCGGAAATTTTTCCCGCGAATGATTCGAATACGGGCCTGCAATACCTGGATGGCACGGCCAGGACAACCGCCTCAGCGTCCGCCGCCTCATCGCGGTCGGCCGTCCATCTGATAGCTTCGGGAAGCGCGACGCCGGGCAGGTAGAACGGATTCTCCCGCTCGCGCTTGATTCGCTCGATGTAATCGGGAAACGGACCCCATATCCGCACCTTGTGCCCCGCGCGGGCGAGCGAGATGCCCAGCGCCGTTCCCCATCCGCCGTCGCCTATTATGCTCACCCTCGTTTCGCGAAGCGCCTCTTTCATGATAAAATCCCCGCATGACTAATCAATGACGATGACCATACCAGCGCCGAACCCCGCCCGCAATCCCAAAAGAAAGGTGTATAATGAGAATCGCTCCGGGTGCAAGTCCGCAGGGCGCTTCTGTCTTTCGCGGCACAGCCGCTTTGGAGTGCGGCGGCTTGCCGCCGCTTTTGTTGAGGTGCGCATGATGCCGGGACAATGGCGCCAGGAAATATTGACAAGCACGCGGCTTCATGGCAAAAGTAGGTGTGCCCAGGCGTGCAAGCCGTCGCAAAACAAACACGCAATGGAAAGCCCTGCGGAACTGACATGCAACGCCCGTTTCCCGTTCGGAAGAAAAGTCATGATTGAGTCGGAAAATTCGTTCGATGATCAGGCCAGGTCGCGCCGCGTGCTGCTTGTCACGGGCGTCGGCGCCGCGGTCAACGTGGCGTTGTCGGTCCTGAAGCTGGCGGTGGGCTGGCTGTTTTCCGTGCAATCGGTGTTCGCCGACGGCATTCACTCGTTCAGCGACTTGATCAGCGATGCGATACTTGTCGTGTTCGTCCGGATTTCAGCCCGCCCGCGATCCAGGAACAGGCCGTTCGGCTACCGGAAATGGGAAACCCTCGCCACTCTCGCAATCACGCTGCTGCTGATGTGCGTTGCCGTGCTGATGGTCTGGAGCTCCCTGACCCGGCGCGCCGCCCCCGAACATCCTTTCGGGTTCTGGCCGCTGCTGGTGACCGTGGTTTCAATCGTGGCAAAAGAGAGTCTCTTCTGGTACACCGCCATCGAGGGACGCCGCATAAGAAGCCCCGCGATGGTGGCGAACGCCTGGCACCATCGTTCCGATGCTCTATCTTCCGTAGTCGTTCTGTTCTGCCTGCTGATGGCCATGTTTTTCGGCCATGCCGCCCTCTGGGACAAGCTGGGTGTCGGCCTCGTCGCCGTCATGATCATCAAGGCGGCATGGGACATCGGGCGCAGCGCTTTCGGGGATTTGTTGGATTACGCCCCGAAACCGGAAATCGTGAACAAGGTCGAGGAGCTGGCGGACGCCGATCCCGATGTCCGGCTGGTCCGCGATATGAGGATTCGCACGGTCAGCGAAGCATACCATGTGTCGCTCTGCATCGAGGTTGACGGTAAGATGACCGTGGCGGAAGGGCATGACGTGGCCGAGCGCGTGGAGAAGGCCATCAGGGCCGGCGTGCCGGGCACCTTCAGCGTCATGGTGCACGTTGAGCCCGCCGGACACCTCGTTTCGCGAATTGCGAAAGAGGGCCTTGAGAATATTGCCGATGAAGAGCTGTTATAAGGCTTGACGAGCGGATATCTTGCGCTCGACATTACTGAAGGAGTCATGTTTATGAAATTTGCCTTGTTCAGGCCGGTTTTCGTGATAGCGGCGATAATGCTCTGCGGAATCGGCGCTGTGTGTTCATCTGTGTCCGGCGCGGAGCCCGGCCTCAAGCCTAGTCGCGCAAAGGTCGAGGAATTCGTCCTGGCAAAGCCGAACTGCGAAAAGGTGCTTGCCACGGAAGGCCGTTTCGTCGCTGTCTGGAATGAAGCCGTCGTTCCGTGGGTCACCGGCGGACTGGATGCCGCCTCCGCCCGCGGAATATCGGCCGCGATGGAGCCCCGCCTGTTAATCGAGCTGAATGCAAGGGGATTCACTTGATGATGTAATGGTTGACGGCAAGCCGGAGGTGTGGAACCACAGACAGATTGACGCCCATGGTCTCTTCTTCGAGGCCTTGGGCGGGGCCTTCGAGAGCGGACTGGTCACGGTGTCCGATATGAGCGATTCGCGATTCAAGGTTCTCAGCCTGTATCCTGTCTTTCTGCGTAAAATCCGTTTCCACGATTACGAGGATGCCGGGGCATGGGAGGAACTGCCCAGGAAGAACACGTCGAGCATAGGTATAGCCACACGGTCGCTTCAGGTCTGGCGTCGGCTCCTCTATTCCGGCGCGCAACCTGAAGCTGAGCAGGTAAGGAAGGTTTTTTTCCGGCGCCTGACGGACGCGGCGCCGGAAACGGCGTCGGCATGGACGGCGAACGCCCTGCAGCGCCTGATTGATGACGGGCTTGCCACGGTTAAGGACCAGCTCAGGCGCGGAGGCGAGTCTCCCGACTACCCGCCGGATGATGTTCATTTCCGGCTTGCGGATGCAGCACTGCTGTTTCTCATTGTTCCCGCGCCGCTCGATGGTCTGACCGGGCGTGAGCTGCGGCAAATTCTGACGATAGTTGAGACACTCGAACGCCCAATGGGCATACTGCGCTATAAGAACGACAGTTACCAGGCGGGGAACTACTGGATCGCGCCCGCCGCTGAACCCGGCGCAGACCGGCCCGCCCTGACCGGCGACACTTCATCAAAGGACGCGTTTCTGTGGAGGCTGGGCAGGCTTATTCCGGACACCGAGGCGCAGTGGTTCTTCGACAGCATAGTCGCCCTCGCCCGGTTGCGGCTCGCGGGGATGACAGAGGATCCGTTGCTCCGGCAGCAGGATAGGCACTTTGCCGCGCTTCACCTGAAGCGCGCGCTCGGACAGGTGACCGGCAAGGCGATTGCCTGTGACGGCAACCCTGTTATGGAGTGGCAAATGCCGGAAAGCATCGGCACGGTGGTCGTCAATGGTAACAACTACTGTCTGCCGTCGCCGATCACGCCGCTCAACTGGTCCAAGGCCGCGCTGAAGATGGTCCTTGCGGCTTTTGCGGAGAGAACGGAAGAGGCCGAAAAGTGAACCGCGCCGGTCGTATGTTCAATCGAGGTTGCGCGCGTCCGGCCTCCGGTAGACGATCTTGCCGCCAAGAACCGTGAGATCCACGAAGTCGTCAAGTTTGCCCAGCTCGAGCTCGTGCGTGAGCAGGAACCAAAGTGAGTCCGCCTTGAGAGGATCGGTGTTGAACATCACGAAATCGGCAAGCTTTCCGACTTCGATCGAACCGATATCCTTATCCATGAACATCGTCTCAGCCGACCCGATGGTCCAGTGGCGAACGGCGTCAGCGATGGTGATTCGTTCCCCGGCTCCCCAGTCCGTCCTGCCTTTGTAGTTGAAACGCTTCGACGCGAGCAGCAGCCCGTAGAACGGATTGAGCGGGCTGTTGCACCAGTCGCTGCCGAAGCCGATGGTCACACCCGCCTGCTGCAGACTGCGCCATGGCATGAAGCCCTGCATTCTCTCGTGTCCGAGGCCTGATTCGACCATCGGGTCCCCGAAGTAGTGACACGGCTGCATTGCCGCGGTGATGCCGAGCCGCCCCATTCTTTCAATGTCGGCGTGAGTCGGAAATTCGCAGTGCTCTATTCTGTGGCGGCTGTCACGCCCGCCGTTCTGCCTGCGTGCAAGTTCGTAGGAGTTGATTACGCGATTAATACCCGCGTCGCCGCATGCGTGGGTGCAGGCCTGCAGCCCCATCGCGTCAACGATCCCGATCACCTTGTCGAACTCGTCCTGAGTCCACACCGGGTCCCCGCATGTTTTTGGGTCCCCGATGTAGGGTTCAAAGAAATAGGATGTGCGGTTGTCGGGGCACCCGTCAATATAGAGTTTCAGGGATGAACCGAGCAGCAGGTGCGGATCCGATTCCTTTTCTCCCAGCTCCTTCCACCAGTCCATCCTGCTCTTGAAAGAATCTTCATCCCGCAGCTGGTACGGATCTATGTAGAGAGCGCACCGCGCCCTTGTTTTTTCAAGCCCGCCGCGCTCCCGGAATTCAAGGAGCAGCGGGATGAATTCCGGGTAGATCTGCATGTCGTGAACGGCCGTTACGCCGACGGAAGCCGCTTCGTCAATAACTTTTGAAATGGCGTTCATGAGGCCGGCCTTGATCTCCGGACCCCATTCCTCCAGCGTGAAAAAGTCCATGAAGTTGATGGCATGGAAGTGCGTGCATTCGCCGGTCAGCTCGCCGCTTTCATCCCGGACCGGTTTCAGCCGCTCCAGCGCTTCCGCATTGCGCTGGCTGAACAATTCAAGTGCCATGCTGTTCAGCCAGCCGCTCTGTCCGCTGTAGCTCATCAGGATCACGGGACGGTCGCCTATGATCTCATCAAGGATTTGCCTTGTCGGAACGCCGCCGGGCACCTGGTCCATCCGCCATCCTATGCCTCCGACGAACGGGTGGCCGGGATTGCGTTCCGCCCAGTCAACGATGGTCCGGCGGATGTCCTCAAAGGTCTGACAGGCAAACAGGTTGTCCGGCATCAGATAAAGCAGCGCGCCGATCCAGAGCACGTGGCAATGGCTGTCTATGAACCCGGGCGTTACGCGCCGCTTCCGGGCATTGATAATCCGCGTTGCCGGTCCCACGTGATCGGCCAGCCCCGCGTTGTCTCCAACGTAGACAATGCGTCCGGCCTTGACCGCCATAGCCTCGGCTTGCGGCTGACGGTCGTTGGATGTGAAGATACGGGCATTGACCACCGCCAGATCGGACGGCCGCGATCCGGTTCGCTCGAAATGCCGGGTTCCTGCGCACCCGGTGATGGAGAAGAGGATGGCGGCCAGCGCGCACAGCGCCGTGCAAGGGAAAGACCATATCGAAGAATCGCGTTTGGCTGTGACCGGGAAGCTGTTCCTCATCATGGTTCGGGTATTTTCAAACTCGTTGGAACTGTCAATTGTAATCGGTTATTCTCACTGTCATCCCATGGATAATTGGAAGGATGGAATAATGGAAGGATGCAGTAACGAGCCGGGAAAAGAAGTGCCATTCTCAAAATTCCAGCATTCCACTATTCCAGTATTCCTGTCCCCATGGGACGCTGGCGGGTTATTCTCATTATACATCGGACAGCGGTTTCATACATTGAAAAGTCAGGTGCGTTCCCTGGATCGTTCACCTCCGCAGTTCCACACTTTAACAAGTGTGGAACAACCATTCTGCGGCATTGGGCGGGGGCTGCAATCTTGTATGCAACTTCGAAACTCATCACCAATGCACCTGATTCCGAGCATGTCAATGCGGTGAACAGCGCCGTCCGCGGGTCGTAACGGGCCGCAACAGGCCGTAAATAGCACACAATGGAACGCAACGGGTCGAATCCTGGTCTAAAGGCGGGTCGCAAACGGGTCGTAACGGGTAGAACCGAGAGCATGTTTGCATGGGAGGGACGGCATGTTGCCGTCCGTAACGGGGGCTTTCAGCGGAATCGAATGTCGAGACACGACACCAATGACCCCGTGAAGGTGACGTCGGGGGTGGTGTCCGAATAATCAATGCCGGTCATGTCGCCTGCGTCGTTATAAGAATAGCTGGTGACAAGCGCGTTGGTGGCGTCTTGGCGCGCCCAGGTGCGCGTCGCGAGGAGGTTGGCGCTGTTATGGGTGTAGGTTGCGGATTTGGCGGCGGCATCCTTCTTGGATGTGAGCAGGCCGGATGCTTCGTGGAAAATCCACTCTGTCGTGTCCGCAGTGCCGGGGCTGGCGGGCCAGGTGGAAGAGGTCCAGCCGGTGCCGCCGCGATACGTGTGCATCTTGGTCTTGCGGTCGTATGAATCGAACGCGTAGTGGACGGGATATTCAACAAAGACCGTTTCTCTCCAAGTCCCATATTTCTTCACATAACTTGTTCCGTTTCTTACCAACCGATTCGTCATTCAACTGCCGGGACAACTCCACATAACGCCCGCGCAACTCTTGGAATGGGCCGCTCTCGTATTCCCCGCGCGCCCATTCCACTTCCTCTGGCTTCCATAATTCCAACATCTCTTTCGAAATGCACGACAAGTATTCCGGCTCTGACCAATTGTTGTCATGCCAGATGTCCAGCATCGCAACTTCCTCTCCCCATAGAGCCGGAATCAGATACAAATTCTTTAGCATTGTCCAAGCAAGTCTCTTGCGCGCTTCTCCGCGAGCCCCGCTACGATACAAAGCCAACGACCAGCACAGACTCTGCATCGGTTCTCCCGCATCATCCGGAAACAGCCGTTGAAACCAATCAAATGAGCGAAGACAGCCCTCCAAGTCCCCTGCAAGTAAATATAAGGGTCCAAGAAGGTATCTTTTGCCATATCCATCACTAATCATGCCTCCGATCGCTTGTTCCCGTTCCATGGCGCGCTCATAACGCCGTATCCGTTCTCGAATCTTCCGGATATTTTCCTTTTCTCGATTCGCTGTCTGACGCATTATCACTGCTCCATTCTTAAGGAATTACATTATGAAACCACACATTGTTCCCTTGCCCGAACACTGGCCGGCTCTCGTCCGCTCGGCCATGATCAACGTCTGCTCGCTTGCGCAGTCAACAATCACCTGCTCACGCGCCTGGTGCGCCGACAGCCCCATATCGAGAGTCCGCCTCGCCGCAAAGCTCGATCGGGAACGCAATGAAACATCTCTCCTCATCGAGGAACTCGATCTGATCCGCTCCAGGCTCGACCGCGTCCGCCCTAAAGAACGCCCCTTCTACACCCCGCTTGAACGAATGCGCATCCTCGCGCTCCGCGCCGCAAGAGGCTGGAACGCAATCCAGACCGCCGAAAGATTCCTCGTTGAAGCCGACACCATTTCCTCGTGGACAACTCGCGTTGATGACGATTCCGGGCTTGTCCGCATGTCGGAGCCGGCCAACAAGTTTCCCGCCTTCGTCAGGAACACCGTCCAACACCTGAAAACTGTCTGTCCGGCAATGGGCAAGAAGCGCATCGCCGAAATCCTTGCCGCCTGCGGACTCTATCTCGCCGCCACCACGGCAGGCCGTTTCATCAAGACCGCGCCAAGGAAACCCGATCCGCTTATCGCATCCTCCAACCCATCCGCGGCGGAGAACACAACACGAAAAACCATCATCGCGCGGTATCCGAATCACGTATGGAACATTGACCTTACAATCGTTCCCACAAGCAAAGGGTTCTGGACATCATGGTTCCCGTTCGCCCTGCCGCAATGTTTTCCGTTCTGTTA
>CAYWJE010000137.1:0-9397 GCA_964458525.1 uncultured Verrucomicrobiota bacterium | reverse complement strand
TTTTTCGTGGCATGAGCCTCCGGCTCGTGTTCCTGCACTAAAAACAGAAAACAGAGGAGAAGGACCACGAGCGAGGACGCTCATGCCACTACAGAAGAATCTGTGATAAAATCAGGTGCGCGTTGTTTTCTGTAGCTCACCGAGGCCAGATGGTCCGCGCCCACCGGACGCGGCTACAGGGTCCCTTGCGCCTGTCTTCTGTAGCCGTCCCGACTCCCGACCTCCCGGAGAGTCGGGACTTGGAGGTCGGGGATGGCCGTGGTTTCTCATGTCTCGTCAAGGCGCGGCTGTTGGTAACTGCAACGCTTGTGCGTAAGCACTGCAGGCAGGCCGGAGGACTGGCTACAGGCGATGGTCAACGAATCGCAGATGCGCCCCAGGCAGATCGCGGCGGGCTTGAAAGATGGAATGCCGGAAATCAAACCATGAAAATAGTCATTAGCGCGCTTCATTTCGAGTGGCGGGATATTCCCGACTGCATCAGGCGGACCAGGGATGAATTCGGGATTGACGGCGTTGAGCTGTCGTTTGATTCATCCTTTACGCGGGCGAACTGCACGCGCGAAGACCTCGCCGTTCTTGCGAAGCTGCCCGGTCACGGAGACATTCAACTGGGCGCGCATCTGTGGTTGGACATAGCCTCATCCGACGCAGAAGCAAGCCGTAAGGAGCTCATAAACTGGCTCGACCTTGCCGGGAGAACCGGCGTAAAGAATGTCGTTATTCACGGTGGGAGAGCGGACGACAGGGCAGGGGGCATCGCCCGCGCGCGCTCCGTGCTGGAGTCAGTGCTCGGCGCTTACGAAAAAGCGGGCGTCGTGATCAACATCGAGAACCACTACCCCTATGAATATAAGAATTGCCATGAACTTTTCAGTGAGCCGTGGGAGTTTATGGAACTTTTCTCCCTGGACAGTCCGTGCCTGAAAGTTTGCTTTGACACTGGACACGGTAACATGACGCGAAACTCGGAGGAGCTGATCGGAAGGCTGGCGCCCTGGCTCAACTATGTTCATCTAGCCGATAATCACGGCGTGGACGACGATCATTTGATGTTCCGGCGCGGCACTGTTGACTGGGACGGGGTCTTCGCAAGTCTACGGCGCGTCGGATTCGACGGGTTATTCTGCGTGGAATTCCCCGTGCGTGATGACCTTGCGCCGTTCCGCGAATGCCTGCACGAAATCCGGCGTCTATGGCAAGGGCCGGAAACGTGATCCGGCTTTCCATGATTCTCACAGCCTCTTGTACGCTACGTAAATCAGTAGCAGCGCTATGATAGCCGAGACAGCAGACATCACGCGCAACGCGGCCGGGCTCCTGTCGGTGCAAAGCCTTTTTGTCAGTTTCGTGATATCCTGCGGGTTGAAATAAACATTCGCCGCCCAGGCGAAGAAGGCGCCGAAAAAGAAGAGTATCCAGTTGGTGATCGGCTGATCGAGAAGTATCGCAATCCACAGGACGAGAGCCACAATGACGCAGCCGATTCCGCACAGGGTGTTGACCTGCAGCACCGCTTTTGACCACCAGTTCGCCACACTTTTCATCGAAGCGGGGTGGGCGATCCCCCATACCGATTTCATGAGGACAATAATTCCGAGAACCATGAGAATCGTCTGCGTTAAAGCCTGTCCATTCATCTCCATTCCTCCTTATGTTGTGGATGCGTAACTGCGCAGGCGCCTTTGCCCTCGAAACGAATGTCCGCCCAAACATTATCCCTCGGCGCCGGAGCGTATCCACTCCCGTATTTCTTCGGGCAGGGGCGAGACCTCTGCGATGACACAGCGGACATTGTCCGTCTCTCCAGGGATGGTGACTTCGTCGCCGGGTTTTTTCCCGGCCAGCAGTTCCGCAAGAGCCGAGGAAGACGAAATTACCCCGAGCTTTTCATTATGATCCCATTCACCAAGAATAGCGCGGCGCTCCAGCGCCCCATCCTCATGGCGCAGAGTCACCAGCGTGCCCTCTCCGGCCTTTTCACAAGGCGCGTTGTCGAAGGACACTCCCGCGACCTCTGCCAGATCCGTTTCGAGTTCCTTCTGGCGGGCCATGAGCATGCCCTGTGTCTCGCGGGCCGCGTGGTACTCATAGTTCTCGCTCAGGTCGCCGAAGCTTCGCGCCACCGCGATGTCCTGGATGTTCTTGGGAATGTCAACCTCCACCAGTTTGCGGAGCGCCGCCTGGCGATCCGCGTAGCTTCGCAATGATGTTATGCGGCGCCGAACTGTGGCGTGGGAGGTCTCGTGCGTCTCCGCGCGCAGCTCCGGGAAGAGCGCCACCAGGCGCGCTAGCACCATGTTGCGCTCCGATTCCTGCCAGGCCGAACTCGCCTTGAGGTGCACCATCAGGTCGCGTCTCTGCATGTCGCTCATTCGTTCCGTAAGGTCCTTCAGCCACTCGTCCTTCTGGAAGCACGAGCGGATCTTGTTGCGAGCCTGTATCCGCTCACCGGCGAAATGCCCCACTTCCATAGCGGTCAGCCCCATGAAAATGAGCTTGTCCGGAGCGCTGATGCCGTTCTTGAAGACGAAGTCGGTGTGAGAGCAGAACCAGCTCACCACGTCCACCCCGGCCGAGCCCGTTACGCTCATCGCCCTTAGCTCGCTGACAACGTCAGCCTCGCGCCCGAGCGCGAGAAGGGATTCGATCACTACGTTCAGGTCCTGGAAGGTGAGGCGCGGCATCAGTTCGAGGAGGCGCTGCTCGAACACACCCGGCCTGCTCGAGGCTAGGAAGGGCGCAAGGCGGTTCAGGCTCCTGGTGGGGAGCTTGTGCATCGTGACCAGAAGGGTTTTCGGGTCCTGCAGGCGTTCGACAAGCGCATCCTTAAGGGCATCAGGAACTGCAAGCCCCGTTTCTTCCGCAAGCAGAAGCGCGCGCGCGGCTATTATAATCCGTTCCAGATTGCGCCCGTTTGCGCCATCTGCTGCGAAGGTGATCCGCTCCACCATGACGGCGCGCAGAGCGTCCGGAATCGGGGACTGACTCACGCTGTTTCTGAAGTCCTCGATCAGGGATAGAATCCTCAGGGAATCGCGCTCGGAACGGAGCGTCTCCATCCAGTGATTGTCGAATGACGCCTTTGTTTCCACCACCCTGATCGGCTCGTTACGCTTTCCCGGCACCAGGACGAGCGGGTCCTTCTTGAGGTCCTTCCTGGCCCTGTCCCAGAAAGGCTTCCAGTCTTTAACCGTTTCCAGGTTTTCAATTATCATTTCCTGCAGGATGACGATGTTCATCGGTCCAAAGTCCGTGATGAAAGCCTTGACCACTCCGGCCGGATCATCCGCTATCATGCGCGCGAACCCTTCCGGGTCCCTGTAATGCCGCGCAAGCACGTGCGATTCGGGGAGCGGCTGCAGCGACTCGGCGGCATAAGCGAAGGACATCTTGTGCTGGGCCTTCTTCTTGAAGTCAATCGTGACCTTCTTCACGTGTGCATCGAGGTCGCGCACCACGCCGAATCCCCATGTCCTGTCGTAGCACGGGGCGCCGGGCTCGAGTTGCAGGAGAACGCGGAAGCGACGCAGGCATTCGTCGGGCTCAATGTTCTTGTCAAAGCCGGAATGGCATATGAAGCGGGATGAATGAGGCAAGTCCTTGAACATTGCAGCGAGAGTTTTTTCGCACTTGGCGGCAAAGTCCTTCTCGTCCTTGTGCCAGCCGGCCTGCGCAGAGATTATCCGCAGCGCCGATTCCCTCTCGCCGCGCCCGGTCATCGCGTCGCGGACTAGTTCAGCGCATGCATCGGCCTTTTGCAGCCGACCGTTCTTTCTGATGACCTCGATCGCATCGAGGAATGAGGATGCCGGCACGTTCAGGTCCTGGAGCGAGGCAAAAATCCATTCCTCAGTTTCTTCGATATTTCTAGCCGCTGGATCCATTTGGAGAAGCTCCTTCGTGTTGTCTGTTTTTAATTACATCGGGGCAAGGCCGCCGAAAGTCGTCCATGCAACCTGCCGGAAATTTTTAATCTATCAGCATCTCCAGAATCGTGCAATTACTGATTTATGATTTTACAATCTCCCTGAAAGCGTGTATGTTCTCTCCGCATTAACTCGCGTTCTCTTCGTTCGCTTTTGTACAGGAGGAATTCATGACGGCAGATTCTATACGCACGCCGTTGGATCCGCAGGCCCGGCAGCTTAACGAACGCATCGCGAAAAGCTGCCCGGCTGTGCTGGAAATGCTTTCGGCTCGCGGCCGAGCTATCTTTTTTCCGAAGCTTGGCATCCTGGCGCAGTCGGCTGCCGCGCAGGGCAAGGATATCAACGCCACGATGGGGATCGCGCTGGAAGAGGACGGAGGACCGATGAGCCTCCCTTGCATTTCCTCGAAGGTCAATCTGCCGGGCTGCGCGATATTTCCCTACGCGCCGAGCTTCGGTCGTCCGGATCTGCGCAAGGCCTGGAAAACCATGCTGCTGAGTAAGAACCCTTCGCTTAGGGATAAAACCTTCAGTCTGCCCGTTGTGACGTCCGCGCTGACGCACGGCCTGAGCATGTGCGGCTACCTCTTCTGCGACAACGGAGACAGCATCATACTGCCCGACCTGTTCTGGGAGAATTATGATCTCGTCTTCACCCATGCCTACGGTGCAGGACTCAGGAGTTTTTCAATGTTTGATGGAAACGGGCGCTTCAACGTGGCCGGGCTTCGCGCGAAACTGGCGGAGGGCGGCCCGGGCGGCAAGAAAATCGTGTGTCTGAACTTTCCCAACAACCCAGCCGGCTACACGCCGACAGCCGGCGAAATGGCGGAAATAGCTGAGGCGCTACGCTCGGCCGCTGAAGCCGGATCGAAAATAGTCGCGATAATTGACGATGCCTATTTCGGACTCGTCTTCGTAGACGGCGTTCCAGAAGAGTCAATCTTCGCTGCTCTGTGCGACCTGCATCCGAACATCCTGGCCCTCAAGCTTGATGGTCCCACCAAGGAGGACTACGTATGGGGTTTTCGCGCGGGCTTCATTACCTTTGGAACAGGCGGCGGAACCACGGATGTTTACGATGCGCTGGAAGCCAAGGCCGCAGGAGCTATCCGCGGAAGCATTTCCAATGCGTCCAACCTCGCCCAGTCGCTCCTGATGAGCGCGTGGGAATCTCCAGATTACGCCCGGCAGAAGGCGGAGAAACGGGGTGTCCTCGAACGCCGATACTGGAAGGTGAGGGGGATACTTGATTCCCATCCGGAATACAGTGAATTTTTCGAGGCGCTCCCCTTTAACTCGGGCTATTTCATGTGCGTGCGCATGAAAGGGATTGATCCGGAGCTGCTTCGCGGCAGGCTGCTTGAGAAGTATTCGACCGGCGTGATCGTTCTTAGCGGAGTGGTTCGCCTGGCATTCTCGTCGGTTCCAACCGGTAAGCTGGAGCTGCTGTTCAACAACATCTTCCGGGCAAGCGCTGAACTGGCGGCGCGGGACGGCGCAAAATGAGCGGGTGAACTATGGCATACGAAGTAATAGCTAGAAAGTGGCGTCCAAGGCAGTTTTCCGATGTCGTGGGCCAGGACCACGTGATTCAAACCCTTGAGAACGCGATAAAAAGCGATCGCGTGGCGCACGCCTACCTCTTCGTGGGACCGCGTGGAACCGGCAAGACGTCCATCGCCCGGATATTCGCCAAGGCCCTCAATTGCGCCGCCGGTCCTTCGATAACGCCCTGCGACAAATGCCCGTCCTGCACCGAAATAGCTTCGGGAGTCAGCCTTGACGTGCAGGAGATTGACGGCGCGTCCAACCGCGGAATTGACGATATCAAGTCGCTTCGCGAAAAGGTGAAATACGTCTCCATGGGGCGATACAGGGTCTACATCATTGACGAGGTGCACATGCTCACCACGGAGGCATTCAATGCGCTCCTGAAAACGCTCGAAGAGCCGCCCCCCCACGTTAAGTTCATGTTCGCCACCACGGAGCCGCACAAGATTCCAATGACCATACTGTCGCGCTGCCAGCGCTTCGACCTGCGCAGAATCCCTGTGAAGCTTCTCACCGAGCGGCTCGCGCTCATCACAGAGTCCGAGGGGGTGACGGTTGATGCGAATGTTCTGCCGGCGCTCGCGAGAGCGGCGGAGGGGAGCATGCGTGATGCGGAGTCCGGGCTGGACCAGATCATTTCTTTCAAGGGCAAGACGATCGTCGAGAGCGATGTCCTCTCCGTGTTCGGGCTTGTTTCGAGAGGGGCTCTCGAGGACTTGACCATGGCGATATTGAAGGGCGATATGGCTCAGGCAATTGCACTTGTGGATCAGTTCGATGTTCAGGGTAAGGACGTACAGCGACTGCTGGTGGAGCTGATCGAGCATTTCCTGAAACTGCTGGTGTTCATGCAGGGCGGAAAGGGCGCAATAGAGGGCGATGTTTGGGAGGGCGCCCTGCAGTCGTTCGAAAGGGAATCGGCGATCTCCGATGCGGATCGCCTGATAAGAATCACGGAAATCCTGGTTGAGACCATGGACCGGCTACGCTACGCGCTCTCCAAGAAAACGCTGTTCGAGGCAGCGCTCATAAGGTGTGCGCGACTGTCCGTCGTGGTGTCGCTGGATACGATCCTCTCTTCGATCAGGGCTCTGAAAGAGGGGCTGCCTTTGGAAGGCGTATCGGTTCGCGAATCCAGCGCTTCGTCCGCTTACACGGCGGATGCGACACATCATCCCGAGGCCCCTGCGTCCCCGTCCGTGGCAAAAGCACAGTCCTGCGTGCCGGCCGCCGAGCCCGTTTCAACGGCCCCTGATTCCGGTCGGACTGAGGAAATCGCCCTGCTCAGGCAGAAATGGCCGGACATACTGGATTCGGTCGGGCGCGTGGCGACCCTTGCCAGGAACGCCCTGCTCGATGCTGTTCCTGTCGCGGTTTCCGATGTGAATGTCGTTATTGCTGTCGACAGGGAATTCCCCGAAAGGACCGAGCATTTCAAGGTTGTCCGGAATCGGAACGTGCTGAACAAGGCATTGAGCCGCGCCCTGGGACGCGCGGTCTCCGCGGAATTCAAGCTCTTTGATGTCGGAACGATCGAACGGGAGACTCCGCCCCTTGCCTCGTCTGCACCGGGACCCGTTGGCCCGCCGGGGAAGAGTCCTTCCGATAAAGAAGAAGCAGGTTCCGCCAAGAAGTGGGTTGCCGACGAAACGGTGCGTAAGGCTATGGATCTTTTTAACGGCTCAATTATTGATGTTAAGGAGTAATATGAAGAACATGTTCAAGATGATCAAGGAAGCGGCCTCTTTGCAGAAAAACGTTAAGAAAATCCAGGCCCAGCTCAGGGAGAAAACGGTTGAGTACTCCAGCGGACAGGGACAGGTGACAGTCAAGGCGAGGGGCGACGGTACGATCGCGCAGATAAGGATAGACCCGGCCGTCGTTATTCCCGGTCGCGCGGCCGAGCTGGAGAAGATGACGCTCAAGGCGGTCGAGGGCGCGCTCGCCGAGGCCAAAAAACTGGGAGCGGCGGAGATGAAAGAGTTCGCGTCCAAAATGGGATTGCCCGATCTGCCGGGCATGTGAGACGTGATACATGGCTAAGAATATTTCAGCCCTTGATGACCTCGTGGCGTGCCTCGGCAGGCTTCCTGGCATAGGACGAAGGTCCGCAGAACGTATCGCGATTCATATTGCGGTCCATGGAGGCTTGAGAAACGATCTTGCCGCAGCCCTGGGAAAGGCCGGGGAATCATTGTGCTGCTGCTCGCTATGCGGCAGCCTGACGGCGCCGGAATACGATCCGTGCCGAATCTGCACCGATCCGTCAAGGGATCCCGATGTCCTGTGCGTGGTGGAGAGTCCGTCTGATGTCTTTCTGCTGGAGAACGCGGGCGGCTATCGAGGCAGGTACCACGTTCTCATGGGCAGGATTTCCCCGATGGGCAGGCAGGGTCCGGACAACATGCGATTGGATGCTCTGAGGAAGAGGCTTGATACGGAGCCGGTCAAGGAAGTGGTGCTTGCGCTCAATTCCGATGTCGAGAGCGAAGCCACTGCCGCGTACCTGCGCGACATGCTGGCGAACCGTCCGGTCCGCATTTCCAGGCCGGCGATGGGCATCCCGGCGGGCAGCGGCATGGCATACTCCGACCCGGTGACCCTGGCCAGGGCCATCAGGGGGCGCGAGCCTTTTTAGCCGTAGGGTTTGTTGATGGAAACAGGATGAGACGATCATCATGGCATCATGTCCGAATTTGAAGAAAAATATCTCGCGCTGTAATTGCAGCTTTGATTGTTCGAGGAAAGGCAAATGCTGCGAGTGTCTTCATTATCATCTCGCGATGAAGCAGCTGCCGGCATGCGCCTTTCCATCCGATGTTGAGAAAACGGGCGACCGTTCGTTCGCCAGGTTCGCTGAAATATACGGTTAAGCCCATTGCCCTATGTTTGAAATTATTGCAAAAGATTCCAGATCGGCAGCCAGGCTGGGGCTGCTTCGCACCGCCCACGGCACGGTTGAAACGCCCGCCTTCATGCCCGTGGGAACCTATGGGGCGGTGAAGACAATGACCCCTCGCGATCTTGAAGGCGTGGGCGCACGGGTCATCCTCTCTAACGCGTACCATCTGAGCGTCAGGCCCGGCGCCGACCTCATCGAGCGCTCCGGAGGCTTGCACCGATTTATGGGGTGGGGCGGCCCCATCCTGACCGATAGCGGCGGCTACCAGGTGTTCAGCCTCTCCGCACGGCGGAAGATCAGGGATGACGGCGTCGAGTTTGCCTCGCACGTAGACGGGCGCACACTGTTCATGGGGCCAGCCGAGGTCATGGCTATACAGCGTGCGCTTGGTTCGGATATCGCGATGGTCTTCGACGATTGCGCGCCTTTTCCCTGCGACTATGAAAATGCTTGTAAGTCTGTGGATCGCACTTTAAGATGGGCGGCTTCATGTGCTGTTCAGCCCCGCGCCGAAGGCCAGCGGGTGTTCGGTATAGTGCAGGGGAGCTCTTACCCGGACCTTCGCGCGCGCTGCGCGCAAGAACTCGTGAAGCTCGGATTCGACGGCTTTGCCGTCGGGGGCGTGAGCGTGGGCGAGCCGGAGAAGGATCTCCTCGAAGCAGTGCAAGTGAGCGTGGCGCACTTGCCAGTCGGTAAGCCGCGTTACCTGATGGGCGTGGGGCTCATGCACCAGATGGCCGAGGCGGTCGCCATGGGTGTTGACTTGTTTGATTGCGTTGTTCCAACGCGCTTCGCGCGAAACGGATCGGCGTTCACGCGCGCGGGCGCCTACCCGGTGAAGGCGGCCGCGTATAAGGAGGATTTTTCGCCGATTGAGGAGGGCTGCGGCTGCTACGTGTGCCGCAATTTTTCAAGGGCTTACGTCCGGCATCTCCTCAACATAGGCGAGATACTCGGGCACAACTTGTTGACGTTTCATAACCTGTTCCGCTACATGGAATTCATGCGAG
>CAYWJE010000136.1:0-9414 GCA_964458525.1 uncultured Verrucomicrobiota bacterium | reverse complement strand
ACTCCGCCGGCAAGCAGAGCGACGCCGAGAATAATGCCCGCAATCATAAGCGGCTTTCCGCGCGATCCGCTTTCCGCCGGCATGATCTTCGTGACCAGCTTCGACTTGCTTCCTGAGAGATCGGCGTTGCTTGCCGCATTAAGCGTCTCTCGCATGTCATACAGGAGCGCCGGGTAGGACGGGTATCTCATGGTCGGATCCATTTCCAGCATGCGGGCAACCATGGCCGCGGTCTGCGGATGCAAATCCTCGCGAAGCTCAAGGATATTGGGCGCAGGAGCGTTCAGTCTTGCCAGAACAACGTCGAGCGGGGTTTCCCCGTCGAAAGGCGGCTGGCCGGTGAGCGTGTGATACAGGGTCGCGCCGAGGCTGTAGATATCGGAACGAAAGTCGGCTTTTTTTCTCCTGGCCTTTTCAGGAGCGATATAATAGGGCGTGCCCCACACCTGGCCGCTCTCATCCTCCTGCTGTCCGACAAAGCTGGCAAGCCCGAAGTCAACAACTTTTGCCTCGCCGTTCGCGCCGAACAGGATATTGGCGGGCTTGACATCGCCGTGAACAAGGCCTACTTCGCTGGCTGCTTTCAGCCCCTCCGCAACCTCTATATGGATCTCCAGTGCGCGCACCTCGTCAAGCATTCCATCCTCAACTATCATCTCGTCGAGCCGCCCGCCGTTCACGAGTTCCATGACGATGTACGGCTGGCCTTCATGCTGACCGAAGGAGTAGATCTGGACAACGTTTCGATGATTGAGCGCGGCGGCGGCTCGGGCTTCGCGCTTGAAACCGCTGACGAACTCCTCGTTTTCGCCCAGTGATTTCTTCATCACCTTCAGGGCGACGTGCCGTCCCAGTTCCTTATCCAGGGCGTGATATATAACGCCCATGCCGCCGGAACCGAGCCGACCAAGCAGGACAAAGGCACCGAACTGAGCCGGCACGACCTGTTTGGCCCCGCATTCCGGGCAATTGATGATGGAGAAAGATGGAAGATGCCCAACGTCGAGCGCCTTGTTGCATTGTGCGCAATGCATGCTCAGCACCCGGGTCGCCTCTGTTCTGTCTTCTTGTTCTTGCATTTCCAACCGTATATAAGAAGAGCATAGAATATCACCTATTTCACATCTATGCAATGATGAAATTCAGATTCGATTTCTGCGATTCGTTGCCCATCGCCTGTAGCCACTTCTCCGGCCTGCCCGCCCGCAGTGCTTACGCACAAGCGCCGCAGGCGGGCGGGCAAGCCGCGCGTCGATGAAACATGAGAAACCCCGCGGCCGGTGGGCGCGGGCCATCCGGCCTCGATGAGCTACAGAAAACAACAATCACCTGATTTTATCACCGGTTCTTCTTCAGGATCAAGACCGGGGAGTCCGGACATCCTGATCCTGATTGCAGATGCGCCCATGTCTGCGATCGGGTGCAGGCTGCCTTGGGTCCTTCCAAAGATTGCTATCGCATGCAAAAAAAACATTATAGATAACCCCATGAGCGGTTACTTTTTTTATGGCTTTTTGTGGCTTTTTGTGGCAAAGCTTCTTGGGTGAACGGCATGTCTGCCGGCAGGCAGACGCAAGAAGCCTGATGAAGGGCGCCATTGGAGGAATCGCGATGTCGAGCTCATTCGGAACCATATTCAGAGCAACCACGTTCGGAGAATCACACGGACCCGCCGTCGGCGCGGTCGTTGACGGATGTCCCGCTCGTATTCCACTGGACGCTGCCGATATTCAGCTCCTGCTCGACCGCCGCAGGCCGGGTCAGAGCGCGCTCACCACTCAGCGCAAGGAGCAGGACTTGGTCAAGGTGCTCTCGGGATTAAGCGAAGGGTTAACCCTGGGCACACCAATCGCGATGATGATTTTCAACACCGACTGCCACAGCGCCGACTACGCCAAGACGGCGGTTGCCCCGCGCCCATCGCATGCCGATTACACCTATCGGGCGAAATACGGGATTGCCGCCGCGAGCGGAGGCGGGCGCGCGAGCGCAAGGGAGACCGTGGGCCGGGTTGCAGCCGGAGCGGTTGCCGGAAAGTTCCTTTTGAGCAGGCACGATGTCGAAATCGTGGGATGGGTCAGCGCCGTCGGAGAGGTTCGGGCGCCGGAACAGGACCACCTGTCACTCACCCGCGAACAGGTTGACGCCTCTCCAACGCGCTGTCCGGATGCCGCCGCCGCCCAACAGATGGAGGCCGTTATAAAGTCGGCAGCCGCCGCGCACGATTCGGTAGGCGGCGTGATAACCTGCGTGTGCCGTAACGTCCCGCCGGGCTGGGGCGAGCCGGTGTTCGACAAGATCAGCGCCGTGCTCGCGCACGCAATGCTGTCCATTCCCGCTGCCAGGGGATTCGACGTGGGATCAGGCTTCGACAGCGCCAGACTGCGCGGGTCTGAGAACAATGATATGTTCGTCTTGAAAGGCGAGAGGCTTGGAACAGTCACTAATCGCAGCGGCGGTGTGCAGGGCGGGATAAGCAATGGGGAGCCGATCGTCTTTCGGGTGGCCTTTAAGCCGGCTCCGACAATAAGCGCCAGGCAGGTGAGCGCCGACTACAACGGAAAGATCAGGGCTATCGAAACGAAAGGACGCCACGACCCCTGCGTGCTGCCGCGCGCGGTTCCGATAGTGGAGGCCATGGCCGCCCTCGTGCTGGCCGATGCCGCCCTGCTCAATTCCCCCGGTTCCGGCAAATGATCACGGCACAGCCATCTCAATCTCCACAGCCTTGCGCCTGTTGTCCATTCTGAACCACGCCGCGTAGAGGATTATTGTAAACAAAGCAGCAAGCACCAGGAAGATCCTGAAGCGCAGGGAAGTCCGTGTAAGCCCACCCTGATCAACACCGGCGGCCGATTTAACTATCGAGGTCTTCCGCGCGGTTCCGGACCTGAACTCCCCGCGCCTTATGGTGCTGGCGCCCTCGCGAAGCAGCGGCGGCGCCGGAAGCTTGCCTTCCATGACTCTATCAATATCGGTGAGAACATCGTCCCAGCTCTGCTGCCTGTGATTCTTGTCCTTCGCCATCATTTTCTCGATCAGCCAGGCGATCGGCTCCAGGATATCATCATGGCAATCCATCGGATCTGTCAGGTAATCGGTCACGTTCCTGACCATCGCGGACACCCCTGAGGTGTCGGAAAAAGGCGCCGTGCCCACCAGAAAATGATACAGTGTCGCGCCCAGCGAGTAGATATCGGCGCGGCAATCAACCGAGAACTCGCCCCTCGCCTGCTCGGGCGCGCAGTAATGGGGAGTGCCTATCATCATCTTGGACAGGGTTATGGCCTGTGAAGAATGCCCCACAAGCTTTGCGAGACCGAGATCAACCACCTTGACGGCGCCATCGCCGTCAATAATGATATTGTCCGGCTTGAGGTCGCGGTGCACGAGCTTAGCCTCGCTCCACGCATATTCAAGCGCCACGGCCACCGCCTCAGCGATCAGAAGCGAACTCGACTCGTCAAGACGTCCTTTCCTGCGCACCCTGTTAAGCGTTGTCTCGCCGCTGACGTACTCCATCACAAAATAACACAATCCGCCTTCCTCGCCCGCGTCATAGATCTGGACTATGCCGGTGTGCTTGATCTTGGCGGCGGCCTTCGCCTCCTGCTGAAAACGCGCCACATAGGATTCGTCGCCCGCCAGGTGGTACGGCAGGATCTTGACGGCAACCTGTCTGTTCAGAGACAACTGGCGGGCAAGGTAGACAGTGCCCATGCCGCCCTGGCCAAGCACACCGCAAATCTGGTAGCCTGTGATCGCTGGAAAGTTCATTTATTTTTTCGAGCTTCGGACGATCAACTGGGAACGTTCTTTTCCATTCGATATCATGCTCACCGGCGCCCCAACCTGTTTTTCCACGAACTCAATGAAGTCCCGGGCCGCGCGCGGCAGATCTGCGAACGAGCCAACATCGGACGTAGAGCATTTCCAGCCGGGAAGAAACTCGAATTCCGGCACGGCGGCGGCAAGATCCATCTGGTTACAGGGCATCTCATCAATCCTTTTGCCCCGGCACAGATAAGCGTTACACACCCCTATTTCATCAAACCCGTCAAGCACGTCCAGCTTGGTCATTATCAGCTCGTCCAGGCTGTTCAGCCTCCTGGCATGCCTGAGCTGAACGAGGTCGAGCCAGCCGCATCTCCGGGGCCGACCGGTTGTCGCGCCGTATTCTCCGCCAGTGTGCCTGAGTTCCGAACCGGTGTCGTCGTTCAGCTCCGTGGGAAATGGCCCCTCCCCCACGCGGGTGGCATAGGCCTTCGTGACGCCCGCAATTCTGTCTATAGCGTGCGGCCCGAGTCCCGTTCCGACGCAAACGCCGCCAGCGATGGTGTGAGACGACGTGACGTAAGGATAGGTGCCGCCGCTGATATCCAGCATCGTGCCCTGGGCGCCCTCGAAGAGAACCGATTTCCCCTTCTTGAGCTGTTCCTCCAGGAGGACGCCGGTATTGACTATTGACCCGGCGAGCGGCGCAGCAAGCGAAAGCAATCCCTCCGATACCTTGTCAAGATCAAACGCATCGCCCGCCTTCTCCCGAGAAAGCGGGTTTTGCTTCATATCGAGGCAGGTTTCAAGCCGCATGCGGAAATAATCCGCGTCGAGAGTGTCGGCCAATCGCAAGCCGATGCGCGCCGCGCGGTCGGCATAGGCCGGTCCGATTCCCCTCTGCGTGGTGCCTATCTTCGAGCCGCCGCGAATGGATTCGTCGCGCCGGTCCTCGACCAGATGGCATGGAAGGATGATGTGTGCATCACCGCTTATGCGGAGCCTCGCGATTGCCTCGGCCTCCGAAATAGGGAGCGCCTTCAATTCGTCGGACAGCTTCTTCAAGTTGATCACCACTCCACCGCCGATGACGCAAAGGACTCCGTCGTGAAGCATGCCGCACGGGAGGATGTGAAACACGAACTTTTCGCCGTTGTAAAACACCGTGTGGCCGGCATTATCGCCGCCCTGGAAGCGCACAACAACATCAGATTGCCCGGCAAGGGCGTCAACAATCTTTCCTTTTCCCTCATCGCCCCACTGGGCGCCCACGACTACTAGCGACGGCATATCACCTCCAGGCTATTCGCGGGCGCGCAGGTCCGCTATGACCGCGTCAACCTGCTCGACCGCCGTTCCAATATAGCGACGCGGATCCAGCGCCGCGTCAAGTTCATCTTCTTTCATCAACGACGACACGCCCGGAAGCCCCATGAGCACGTCCTTGTACGGTCGTCCCGTTTTCAGCGTTTCACCGGCCGCGAGGCGAAGAGTCTCGTGCGCCTCCTGCCTGCCCATGCCGCGGTCAACCAGGCTCACCATCACCCGCTCACTCATGATCAGTCCGCCGGTCAGCCCTAGATTGGCCAGTATGCGATCCTCCCTGATATCAAGTCCCGAGAGCACCTCATCGAGCTGCCGCAGGAGATAGTCGGTCAACATGAACGATTCCGGGAAGATGACGCGCTCCGCCGCGGAATTGGTGAGGTCCCGCTCGTGCTCGAGCGCGATATTCTCCATTGCCGGCGCAACAGCGGAGCGCACTATTCTCGATAGCGAGCAGATGCGCTCGCTCTTATGCGGGTTTCGTTTCTGCGGCATTGTTGAAGAGCCGACCTGCTTCTTGTGGAACGACTCAAACACCTCCGCTATCTCCGTCCTCTGGAGATTGCGGATTTCCTTAGCTATCTTCTCGGCCGACGCTGCGATCAGGGCGAGGCAGAAGACCGCCTCCGCATGCCTATCCCTCTGAATCACCTGGTTCGACGCCTTTACCGGCTCGAGGCCGAGATCGGCCATGATCAGCCGCTGGAGTTCGCGCGCATCGGACCCGAATCCCGCCTGAGTGCCGACGGCTCCGGTCATCTTGCCAACCGCTACCCTGGGCCTGGCCTGCCGCAGCCTCTCGATATGCCGCTGGAACTCGCACGCAAAAACCGCGAATTTCAGGCCGTAGGTGGTCGGTACGGCATGCTGTCCGTGCGTGCGACCTACGCAGACAAGTTCCCTCGTGCGCCCCGCGATATCCAGAAGTGTGTTTCGCACCTTCAACAGGAGTTTTTCGATAATGCCAATGGCGGAGAGCAGCTGCGAAGCGAGCGCGGTATCCTCGATATCGTAGGAAGTGGCGCCGAGGTGAATGTACTTGCCAGCATCCTCCGAGCAGGCCTCGGTGAAGGCGCGCACCATCGCCATCAGGTCGTGATGTATCTCGTCCTCAATTTCCTTCACGCGATCGGGGCGGACGATCTCAATAGTTGCCCTCTCACTTATCTCCTTGGCGGCGGAGGCGGGAATATGTCCGAGCCGGGCATGCGCCCTGGCCAGAGCGGCCTCCACGTTCAGCCAGCCCTGAAGCTTGGCCTCCTCCGTGAAGATATCTCGCATTTCAGGTGAAAAGTAACGGAACTCGATTGGATGAACGCTCATTTTCTACCTCAGGTAACCGGAATTCTTCAAAGCAGACTCTATTCTCTCCGCGACCGGGTGGTCGGAGACCTTGAATTCCCGGCCGGTGATGGTCTCATACGCCTGTACGTAACGCTTCGCAGCCTCGATCCTGACCGCGTCGGGCATTGGCGGAGGGACACCCTCGCCGCGGAACCCGCGCGCTGCATACCATTCCCTGACGTATTCCTTGTCAATCTTTCTCTGGTCGCGGCTGGCGGCAAACAGCTCTTTGTAAGTGTCCGCGTACCAGTAGCGGGAAGAGTCCGGCGTGTGAATCTCGTCTGAGACCACGAGCCTGCCGTCGAGTCTGCCAAGCTCATACTTGGTATCAACGAGAATCAGGCCGCGATCGGAGGCGAACCGGACGCCAAAGTCGAACAGTCGGAAAACAATGTCGGCCGCCTCGTCGAACACAGCCTCGTCAATGAGCCCTTCCGCGACTGCCTGAGCGCGCGACAGAGGACGATCATGATCCTCCATCTTAGTAGTGGGCGTGAGGATCGGACACTCCAGCTTCTGATCCTTGCGTAAGCCCTCGGGAATGGGATTCCCGCAGAAATCCCTGACGCCGCGCTCGTAGTTATACCACAGCGAAGTCCTGGTCACGCCGGTGATGTAGCCGCGCACTATGAATTCGAGCGGAAGCTGTTCGCATTCCTTCACCACCATCACGTTCGGATCGGGAACATCAATCACGTGATTCGGCGCCAATGACGCGGTCTGCTCGAACCAGAAAGCAGCGAGCTGATTGAGCACCTGGCCCTTGAACGGAATAGCGCCGAGCACGCAGTCGAAGGCGGATATCCGGTCGGTGGTGATGAGCACGCGGCGCGCGGGGCCCGGGGCGCCCTGCGCGGGAACCAGCTTGTAGCTGTCGCGCACCTTGCCCGCATGTTTCTCGCCAAGCCCCACGAAATTGGTCTCATCGAGGGTCCTTGTCAATTCCTCGCGAATTCTGCTTTCTGATATCATAACCTCGCACCAAGCATGTGAGCCTCTTGCAAAACCAAGGTTTTGCAGGAATTCATGATTCAGGAGACAGAATACAGAATAAATCCAAATTATGTACAACAGAAATTCTGAATCCTGACTACTGACTTCTGACTTCTGTGTTCTGCTTGCAAAAGCGGACTTTTGCAAGCACCTCTTGTGTTATCGGCTTTTGCCCCGCGCTGTGAGCCTGCTGCATCCGCCGTCGCGAACCAAAATGAGACTTGCCGCAACATGGTGGAAAAACCTATATGGAAAAGCTTATGAAAAATCAACGGACGTGTCAATCATAAGGCGCTTATCACATAGTTCACTTTCAGGATTCTCCGGAACAGGCCTTCGCTAACGTGTTCGAAAACAAGAGCCGCGCGCATATCGTAGAGCAATCCGCGCTCCCTGTCGCGGGCGGTGAAACCGCCGTTCACGCGATCGCTGTTCCACAGGGCTTCGGGCACCTCCGCCCATTCCAACAACCATGCCAGGAGGAAGGCAAAGACCTCCGCATCAATGCAATCAAAAGGCAGCACACACCTCTTAAGGACCGCATCCCCGGCAAGAACATCAGCCCTAACCGAATCTGGCGGCCCGGTCAGTTCCATTTCTTCAAGGGCTTCTTCCAGAGATCTCCTTACGTCTTCAATCGGAGCACAAGCATCAATTTCGCGTTGAAGTAATGCCTGTGGAAAAAGCAGCTCGCGCGATAGAATTGTGTCCGACAGAGTCTCAAGCACTATGCCATCGCTTTCCTTGAAATCCGAATGCAGCTCATCCAGCAGCGCCGACCAGAACTTGGCCGCGCTGTTCGTGAATAGTTGGCCGCCGATGAGAAGCGCAATTGCGCCGCGCCGCGAACCGCGTCCGCCGTCATCGTTGCCATTTTCCTGCAACTGAAACCCAGGTATGGAGTTTTCGAGCATGGGAAAAAAAGAATGGGGTGAGTGACGGGACTCGAACCCGCGACCTCCAGGGCCACAACCTGGCGCTCTAAACCACCTGAGCTACACCCACCATTGATCAAGGCCCAGATTCTACACGACGCCAACGGCGATGCAACCTAAAATTACACCTGCCGGAGAAGGGCGCATCTGCGATTCGTTGCCCATCGCCTGTAGCCACGGCTCCGGTGAGCTAC
The DNA here is from genome assembly GCA_964458525.1 of uncultured Verrucomicrobiota bacterium. Taxonomy (GTDB): domain Bacteria; phylum Verrucomicrobiota; class Kiritimatiellia; order JAAZAB01; family JAAZAB01; genus CAYWJE01. The sequence continues at coordinate 848 of CAYWJE010000136.1, read as the reverse complement.
AGAAAACAACAATCACCTGCTTTCGTCACCGGTTCTTCTGTAGTGGCATGAGCGTCCTCGCTCGTGGTCCTTCTCTTCTGTTTTCTGTTTTCAGTGCAGGAACACGAGCCGGAGGCTCATGCCACGGAAAACACCGATTCTTCTTCAGGAGCAAGACCGGGGAGTCCGGACATCCTGCACCTGATCGCAGATGCACCCCGGCGAAATTACTTGACCTCCAGGCGATGCGCGTGCATATTCTTCAAACATCAAGCGTAAAGGATCATCAGGAACGCCCTAACTACAGGAGAAAAACATGAGAAGAGCAGCAGCTTTGCTGGGTGTCTTGTTCGCCGCCACGACCACTTTCGGAGCGATGGTGGAGAAGGATATGATGGAGCTGCGCGTCACGGGCAGCATGGACTTCCAGAGCCCCAGGGGCGTGGTCGAAACAGACATGAACGTCGGGCTGGGCTACTTCATGCTTGACGACTTGCAGGTTGGCGGACTGGTGAGCTTCGCCAATGACGGATCGGACGCTGGATTCGGACTGGGCGCCTACTCCGAAATACTGTTCGATCTGAATTACGCGGCGGCTCCTTTCCTGGGTGGCGCGCTCCTGTACCGGTTCGGCGACTACTATATCGAGAACCACCTAATGTTCGAGATCAACGGCGGCGTGAAGGTGTTTCTCACCGAATACCTCGCCGTGTCGGGAACAGTCTTCTTCGACCTCGCCACGCAAGATGTCTACGTTAGCGATGGCGATTTAGAGAAATACGATTCCGGGTTGAGGCTCGGCCTGAACGTTTATTTCTAGCCAAATGTATTTGAAATTCGTTTTGGTGTAAAGCCGCGTTAGTGAAGTT
>CAYWJE010000135.1:0-9447 GCA_964458525.1 uncultured Verrucomicrobiota bacterium | reverse complement strand
CCTCCCTGTCCTTTCCGGCGGATCCACGTATGCGCTCGGCCGGATCTTCGTCAGGCACCTCGAGGAGGGCGGCACCGTGTTGGACTGCAATCCAGCCGTCATGAAACAGGCGTTCGCGAAAAAGTTCGAAGAAGCCAGGCAGATCATCCCGGGACTGAAGAAGAAAAGCGCCGCGGAAAAGACGCCGGCCGCAGTGTAGCTTTCCGGCGAAGCGAACGTCCTCCGGGTGGATGTTGAGTTTTTGTGGTTCTTTATGGAATTCTATGGGGAGTCGGGTGTAGCTTGCGGGAAAAGGTTTCAGCCCGGCCTCTGATGGCGTGCCATCAGATTTTCCCGCGCATCTGAATATACCAGCGGACGGCAGAATGCCGTCCCTCCCGTCCCGAATTAAGCTTCTTTATGGGAGGGTCGGCATTCTGCCGACCGTTCTTGATCGGTCTGAGTATTCAGACACAAGAGTTAAAAAGGGCAGAACAGTCATGTGTGCCGGTTTGCGATTCGGAGTCTTGGCTCAGAAATTGAGCTGTATCGGACGGACAACCTGAAACCCGAAACCTCAATTTCACCCACAACGATTCAGAAAGTGCCCGATTCATGAACATCCTTTCCTTTCTTAAGACGGAAGCTTACGAGACCACTCGCAAGATCGGCCTGCTTGCTGCAATGGCCGGCATTGCCAACAGTGCTCTGCTGGCCATCATCAATCTGGTGGCGTCCGTGCCGGCGGAGTCGGCCGAGCACGCCCGGTACATGCTGCTCTTCATCCTTGCGCTGGCGGTGTTCATTCTGGCGAAGCGCGCCTCGCTGTCGCAGTCCATCGTGCTCACCGAGGACCTGATGAACCGGATTCGCATCCGGGTCACGGACAAGATCCGCAACTCTGAGCTGCCGTTCGTGGAGACGCTGGGCAAGGGCGACCTGGTGACAAAGATGTCTCAGGACTTCAACCTGATCTCCCAGGCGGCCTTCCTGATCATCAACGCCTCGCAGGGCGCGATCATGATGATCTTCGCGATGATATACCTGGCCTGGCTGGCGCTGCCCGTGTTCATTGTAACCGCGGTGTGCATCGTGGTGGCGGCCATGATTTATATGCGCCAGCATCTGGCCGTTTGGCGCGAATACCAGACCATCACGGTCAGGGAAGCCGAGTTGCTGGACGCGTTCAACCACGTCCTGGACGGTTTTAAGGAGCTGCGCATCAACCGCCGGAAAAGCGACGCGCTGTTCGCGGTGTTCCGTGGCATGGCCGATGGTGTCAAGGATCTGAAGGTTCACTCCACCATCCAGTACGTGACCAACTTCATGTTCCACCAGATATTCTTCTTCATGCTGATCGCGGCGGTTGTGTTCCTCCTGCCCCAATTGATCCCGACGTACGGCGAGGTGCTGATGAAAGCCACCATCGCGATCATGTTCATCGTGGCCCCGCTGGAGGTCATCGGCAATGCCGTCCCGTTTGTCGTCCGCGCCAACGTGGCGCTGGACAACATCTACAGCCTCGAGCACGCGCTCGACACAGCGGCCACCGTGTCGCCCATGACGTCGCCGGGCGAGCCGTTCCGGGGATTCGACCTGATCCAGGCGCGGCAGATGAGCTTTGCCTATGCCGATCCGGACGGCAAGCCCTCCTTTACCGTGGGACCGCTCGACCTGGAGGTGCGCCGCGGGGAAACCGTGTTCATCGTGGGCGGCAATGGGAGCGGCAAGTCAACGCTCCTGAAACTGCTCACAGGGCTCTACCTGCCCCACTCTGGCGAGGTGCGCGTGGACGGCGCCCCGGTGCTGCCGGACCGGCTCGACGCCTACCGCGAGCTCTATGCGGCCATCTTTAGCGATTTTCATCTCTTCGACCGGCTCTACGGCCTGGAATCCGTCAGCGAGGAAGCCGTGCGGACGATGATCGCGGAGATGGAACTGGGAGACAAGACCGGCTACGTCAACGGCCGTTTTTCGACCCTGAGTCTGTCCACGGGCCAGCGAAAACGGCTGGCGCTGATCGCGGCGCTGCTGGAGGATAAGCCGGTGTACGTGTTCGACGAATGGGCCGCGGATCAGGATTTCCATTTTCGCGAGCGATTTCATTCGATCATCCTGAAGCAGTTGAAGGCTCAGGGTAAAACCGTTCTAGCCGTCACACACGATGACCGGTTCTGGCCGCTGGCCGACCGCGTCATCCATATGCGCGACGGCCGGATCGTGGATGCGTGAATATTGCGCGGATGAAAAACGTTGACGTCGGAATCCGAAAGCAACAAAGTAACGAAATGTTCAAAAGGTAACAAGGTTTAACAGAGGGTGGTTGTGCGTGACCACCGGCGAGGGCTTTCACATGATATCTCCTTCCATGCGTGCCAGATTGCGCGTTGTCGCCATTCACTCAGCCATACCGCTGCTGATCCTGTTGTTCGTGATCGTGTATTTCTCCAAAAACATCTTCATCACGGTGCAGGCCGGCGAAGGCGGCGTGATGTGGCGGCGGTTCATGAAGGGCACGGTGACGGACCGGGTGCTGGGCGAAGGCTTCCACATCATCCCGCCCTGGGACAAGATCGCCATCTACAGCGTGCGCGTGCAGGAGGTCCGCCCGGAGCTCGACGTGCTGACCAAGGAAGGCCTCCGCGTCCACCTCCAACTGTCCATCCGCTACCACCCGGAATATAACATGCTGGGCATCCTGCACCAGCGCCTGGGCTCGAATTACGTGAACAACATCATTATTCCGACGGTGGATTCGACGATGCGCACGACCATAGGCACCTACACCCTGGATGAGCTGTACATGAGCCAGCCGGCGCTCCTGCCGCGAATTATCAATGAAGCTTTGCAGCATGCGTCCCGGAATTTCGTGGTGATAGACGCGGTCATCATCCGGACCATCGAGCTACCGCCAGCTCTGCGCGACGCCATCGTGAGCAAGCTGGAGCAGAAACAACTGGCAGAGGCCTACCAGTATAGGCTGGAGCGCGAGCGGCAGGAGGCTGAGCGCAAGGCCATCGAGGCCGGGGGCATCAGCCGGTACAACACCATCATCACCAATTCATTAACTGAGTCAGTCCTGCGGTGGAAGGGCGTCGAAGCCACCCGTGAGCTGGCCGCCAGCACGAATGCGAAGGTCATCATGATCGGTAACTCGGCCGGCGGGCTGCCGGTCATTCTGAACGTCGAAAAGTAACGCGCATCTTCACTGAAATTCCATGATCACACTTCTGCTATTCCTGATGTTCGGGCTGGCCGTGGGGCTGGTCGTTTCGATCGCCCGCAACCACCGCGTGCGGGTCGCCCCGTCCGTGATGCTGTTTGTGCTGGTGATGGCGGGTGTGCACGTGGCGTATCGCCTGGCAAACCGGTTCGACCAGCAAGTGCTGGATGAACGCAACCACCTGGCGCTGCTGCCCGAGACCCCGATCGAATTGGCCGTCGCGTGGCCGATCACCGAGCTACGGAGCTTTGTTGATGGCGTCAACCTGGCGGTCAAGCAGATCAATGACGCGGGCGGCGTGACGTTCTCAAATGCGGCGTCCGGCCAGCCGGTCAGGCGCGCGCTGCACGTCGCCAAGTTCAACGAGCCGGACGGCAACGTCGCCGGCGCAGTCCGTGTCGCGCGGAAGATCGCCTCAGATCCGCGCTTCATGGCTGTCATCGGCCACGCTTCGTCCGACACAGCCATTCCCGCATCCATCGTCTACGAGGAGGCGAGCCTGTTGTATCTCTCGCCGATTGCCACCAATCCGCAGCTGACTCAGCACCAGTTCCAAAACCTGGTCAGCCTGGTGCCGTCGGATATTCATTTCGGCGAGCATATCGCCAGGGCGATGGCAGGCGAGGGCCTCACGAATGTCGTCGTGCTCTACGATATCGGCTCTTACGGCACAGGCCTTATGACCTGCTTCGAGGAGTTCGCCGGCCAGGTCGGCCTGACGATCGTCATGAAGCAGTCGTTCAATCGTGCCTGGCGCGATTTCCGGCCGGTGATAGCTGAGCTCCGGGGAAAGCAGTTCGATGCCGTCATGCTGGCCGCCAGCGGCGCAAATGCGGGGCGGATGATCAGGCAGTTGCGCGAAATGTCCGTGACCCAGCCGATCTACGGCGGCGACGGACTGGACGTCACTGATGTCCTTGGCACAGCGGGCCGGGCTCCCTCTAACCTGTTCGCTTCGACCATCTTTTCCGTGGAATATATCGAGAAGGGCGGCACTGTCATGGGCAAGGAATTCCTTGAACGGTTCCGTGCCGCCTACAAGACGGACCCGGACTACATGGCGATGCAGGGCTATGAGGCCGTGCTGCTCCTGGTGGAGGCGTTCGAGCGCGCTAACACTATCCATCCGGTCGAGGTGTCCGCGATTTTCAAGTTCTCGCCCGAGCACTGGGAAGGCGTGATGGGGAGCTATTTGTTTCGATCCACCGGCGAAGTGGTGGGCAAGAAGTTCTTCATCAAGGATATTCACAAGGGCAAAACTGTCATGAACAGCGAACTCGGAGGAATGCAGCCGTGATAACAACGTTTCTATTTGTAGCTTATATCGCGCTGGCCATTTTTGTGGCGTGGCTGGGACGTAACCGCAAGTTCGGTTACTGGGGCTACCTGTTCGGTTCGCTGCTGCTCACGCCCGTGATCGGGCTGCTGTTGTACCTTGCGACCGACGGGCCCGCCCGGCGTCCGGAGCCGAGTGAAGGGGACAATCGGCCGATGAATCATCTTTGAGTCCTGCTGTCAGCAATAAGGAGATCGGGTATGCAAGAAGAAAACACAGATCAGGCGCCTGCGCCGGAGTCCCCCCCGCCGGCAGGCTCGACACGCGAAGAACAGGCTGTTCACGAAATATACAAATATACCATGGGCGCATTTGTCGCCGGCATGATTCCCGCTCCCGGGATTGACCTGGCGGCAGTCACGGCCATCCAGATCAAGATGCTGCACTCAATTTCGAAGCTTTACAACGTGCCGTTTTCGCAGAACGCCGCCAAATCGGTGGTGGCGTCGCTGTTCGGCGGGCTGGGGGCGACGGCCATTGCCCGCGGAACGTTCGGCAGTCTGGTGAAGGCGATTCCGCTGGTCGGTCCGCTGGCGGGGCCCGTGGTCCTGCCGACGATGGCCGTCGCCGCCACGTATGCCGTGGGCAGGGTGTTCATTCGCCACTTCGAGTCCGGCGGCACGTTCCTTGATTTCGATTCCACCGAGGCCAGGACCCATTTCAACCGCCTCTACGGCGAGGGTAAGTCCCTGGCCTCCGACGTCGCCCATCGCTGGCGCAAAGGCGAGAAGCCCGCTGAAACCGGAAGCGACCGGTAATCGGTCACCGGCCGCAACGCGTCCTTCATCGCCGCTTACGCCAACATCTCTTGCATGGATGCAACCGGACGGCTCACAAGACGTTCGCCCTCCATCATAAGCTGATGTGGATAAACACACGTCGCTGTGGAACGGCGCGCGGGGCAGCACGCCGACGGCATTTGGGCGCCGTTGCCGTCGGCAAGATCATAATGTCTCGAACGGGCTTCGCACACCTATGCCGGTGTGCTTGGCCGTGTGCAGATAGATTTCCGTGGTGGAGATGTCCGCATGGCCCAGCAGGTCCTGAACGTCGCGGATGCCGACGCCGCTCGCCAGCAGGTGCGTCGCGAAACTGTGCCGCAATGTATGGGGTGAGACGCGTTTATCGAACCTCGCCTTCTCCACCGCCTCGCGGATCGCCTTTTGGAACGTCACGTCCAGCACATGATGCCGACGGATCATTCCGTTACGGTGGTCGCGCATCAGATTGCGAGAAGGCCAGAACCAGAACCAGATAAACTTCTCCCCCGCCTTGGACCACTTGCGCTCCAACGCCTCGGGCAACGCCACGCCCGGCAACTCGGCGGCACGGTCCCTGGCGTGTAATTCACGCAGTCTTTCGCGATGCGCGCCGGAGTTCGAAACGTTCGGGGGAAAGATAAGATTGCTTCCAGGACAAATGTTCCTTGAAAGTCTCAATGTTAGACAATTTACCGGTCTGCCTGATCCAGTACCTGAACTTTACGATGGCTTCGCGATAAGCCCGGCGCCGGTCCGGCGGCACGGAGGTCATCAACGCCTGTTCCCAGTCCTCAAAAACGATCGGTTTGTCTTCCATAGCGTATTTCGAGTAGGCTTTATGCATTATATTGATCCAAACCACATCGTTAATCGGCATAAAACCTACCTCGAAAGTATGCATAAAGCCTACCTTGCCGGCAAGCATAAATGATAATATTATTCAAAACATTGAGCGCTTGACAATGGTCACCACAACAATTATAAGGCAAATCATCAGTATGGCCCGTCGACTTTCGCGAAGTAGGCTCAATAACACTGTTAGCCGAGAATAGATGAAAGACATACTCAAGTACATCTTCTGGTTCCCACAACTTGTCGGCATCATTGGCATGTTTGGAATCGCGTATTTTGCCTATCGGCTTGCACGCCTTGACGAAGCTACCGCAAAGAAGCGGCTGGCACTGCCGGGCTTCATTGCGAGCCTGCTCCTGATTCTCAGTGCGATATGGTCAGGGTTCAATCAGCAGGCGGAAGGCGAACGCCTTAATGAAGCGGTTGTGCTAAACGCCCAACTCAGCGCAAGGATCGCCGATTTGACGGAGGAAAATGCCGCGCTAATCACTGGCGGCGAGAACTTCTGTTACTTTGACCCCGTGGAATCATCGACCAATGAGTTCACATGGTATCTCGTGCGCATGGGACGCGGCACTCAGGCTCCTATCTATGACATCACTTGCTCCATCATAGACGTCAACGCACTTCGCACACATCCACAACCAGGCACACCGTCCGCCCCCAATAAAGAAGCTCTTGCAGCAGCAACCGAGACAGTCTCTCTTGGCACTCTGAATCCGGAAGAACACCGGATCTTTCGAAAAGTCAGTCTCGCGGGAATGGACAGTCAGGCTTATGTGATCCGTTTCCATGCACGAAATGGCAGTTGGGGACAGGCCATTAGTTTCGAGCGCGTTGAAGGCAATTGGACAAGAGCTGTCAAGTTCCAGCCTGACCACAAGACAAGAGCATTCATATCCTCGGATCCTTGGATAACAGGCAACTTCCCGTCGAACGCAGTCCCATGATACAGATAAACGGCTAACCAGAGCGTTGAGGTTACTCGTGCCACGCGTGGCACTCAAACCTCACGCTGACCGTTCGAGAATAGATGAGTGAGATGAAATATATGAATGGTATTGCTTTCTGTTCTGGTGGGAGGGGCTTCTATGTGTGCTCAGGCCTTGGAAATTGAGTGTTGGCATGTATCGGAAATCACCCTGAGCAGCAAGGTGCGCTATGCCAACCCATACGCTGACGTAAGGGTTTCGGCCACTTTCACCGGGCCGAAAGGCCAAACCATCTATCGCGAGGCATTTTGGGACGGGGGCAACATCTGGAAAATGCGGTTTGCACCGACCGTAAGCGGCCGATGGACATGGAAGACGACGTCTTCAGATACCAGCGATGCAGGCCTCCATGGCCAAACTGGCGAATTGCGCTGCATCGTCTATGAAGGCGAGAACCCGGTCTATCGGCATGGATTCCTACGCATCAGCGATAACCGCCGCCATTTCTGCCACGCCGATGGTGCGCCGTTTTTCTGGCTGGGAGACACCCACTGGCAGATGCCGGACACGGAACGCGTGAACGAATGCAATCACCCGGAGCATGGGGGAGCAGCATGTTCATATGGCGGGCAGTTTCAGCATTTGGTTGCGGATCGGAAGACAAGAGGATTCAACGTCTATCAGACCTATCCCTCGGCAACCGGTGACCACTGGTGGTCGGCAAAATACACACAGATCGAACCCGATCGTTTCCGTGAGGTTTTCGATGTTCAGATGGATCACCTTGCCCGGCAGGGCTTTGTCATAGCCCTTGGCTGCGGCCATTTCAATAACTCGACGCGAATTCCCGAAGCCGACCTGTGCCGCTTTGCCCGCTACCTGGTGGCGCGCTATGGCGCGCATCCCGTGCTCTGGATTACCTGCCAGGAGATGAATGCGCCTGAGAACGATGGCAAGAATAACCGGATTGATGTTTGGCAGGCTGTGGCCACGGAAATTGCTGCGGCAGATGGATATGGCCATCCGCACTCGGCGCATCAGTGGGTGCTCGATGTGGCAACCAGCCCGCTCGGTCACGAGCCTTGGCATAACTGGTTTGCGCTTCAGGGTGGACACCGGAACAGCGGGCTGACGCCGCAGGCCCGCTACAAGGGATATTACGACTTTCCTCCGACCAGGCCGATGCTGGAGACCGAGGCGATGTATGAACGGGTGGACTGCGGCGGCGTGAACACCACCGACGAAGCCCGCCAGTCGGCCTGGAAGGCGATGTTGTGCGGCAGCCCTGGTTACACCTACGGCGGTGCCGGCATCTGGGCGTTGAAGTGGGATGCGGCCGATCCCAAATGGAAGACCTACAACCACGCCATCGGATCCTGGCATGAGGGTATGGCTCTGCCCGGCTCAGCGCAGATGACGGTGCTCAAGCAGTTCTTCAGTGCCATGCACTGGACCGCGCTCACCCCTCGATTCCAGGAACCAGCCTGGTCTGAATGGCGTGACGAAGAGCGCAGCGTGCTGGCCACGATCAGCAATCAGCTCTATGTGGTCTATTGCCACGGAGCGACATCCAAAGGCACGCTGAAACAGCTTCATACCTCAGGCACCTATGTTGCGAGGTGGTTCGATCCCCGGAAAGGCGATTATGCCGGAAACTCAGCGAATGTCCGGTCGCCAAGCGGCGCATGGGATGTTCCAGAGAAACCTTCGACTGAAGACTGGGTTTTGCGTCTGGAGAAACGACCGGACACTGGGCAGGAGAAGAGCGCCGCAGCCATAATTCAGACTCCCGAACAATCGGCTGGGGGCGACGGGAAACCCGCGCCACAGCCGTAACGTTAGAGGACAAGAAGATGAAAGGTTCAAAAGTACTGTATCTTGTTATCCTCCTGACTGTTTCCAGCACCATACTCCCGTTTTTTGCCATTGCTGATTCCCTGCCAGTCAAAAACGTGGTTACGAATTCGGCGACACGTGACGTTCTTGCCGAGCATAGCGAGTGGATCTATCTTAAAGACAAGACAACGGGAAGATGGCAGAGACTCATCCCAGGAATATGTCCCCAATGGCATCCTGACGGGAAGAGGTTTTTCTATTTTCTCGATGTCGGTTACGATGGAGGTCGAGCAGAATTATGGCAAGCGGACGCTGACGGCGAGAGTCGTGTTCGACTTACTCGGTCTGACTATTTTGTTCATCAATCACCTGTGGTCTCGAAAGACGGGCAGAAGTTAGCTTATCACTATTGGACGTGCAGGGCTTCGGGTGACTTTCGGGATATAGTGGTGATTGAACTGAAGGGATTGGAAGACGCAGGACAGGCCAAGGTTATGTTGAGAACCAAAGAGGAGGTCGATTCCAGGT
>CAYWJE010000134.1:0-9654 GCA_964458525.1 uncultured Verrucomicrobiota bacterium | reverse complement strand
ACCCGCCTGCGCTTGCGACACAGGCTGACGGATCTTCGATATGGTGGCGAAACCTGAGCAGTTACGAAATTTATTCTTTTCCTAAAGGTAACTGCTCTCGCGCAATGTTTGACGGCCGCACAAGACCCCGCTCGAAGCGGGGTAAACAGCACGGCTTGCCACGCCAAAGGCGTGGTCCCGCCGCATTTCTTGCGCATGAGTAGTAACTCCTAAAGCACAACCGTCTCCCACCCCATGAACCCGCCAAAAGCGACAATCTCCCGCGCGCGGTCCCCATAGACCAGCGCGGCATGGTGCGTTCCGCCGTTCCTGCTGTAGTCCGCCAGGAAGTCCGCCAGCGGGACGGTCGGCATAAACCAGCCGCGCACGGAGTCCTTCATGGCGTCACTGCCGCGCACAGCGAGCATGGAGCCCGACGCCACGATCAGACGGTATGAAAATCCGCCGCGCTTTCCTCCCGCTGCAGGCATGGGCGCGAGGTTCACAAAACACGCTTTGCCGCCCTTCAACCGTCCCGTGAGCTTGACAGGCAGTTCGGCATCGGTGTACGGGAACGGCGGCGCGCAGAGCCGCGGTTTCCCGTCAACCAGTCTCGTGTTGATCTCTCCCATGTGGCTGAGGAATACGCCGTTGTTCTTCCAGTCGGGACAGAACATTTCAGCGAAGGTCGTATCCGGATACAGCGCCAGCAGCGATCCGACGAGCGCCGCGGTGAGAATATCTCCTTCTCCCGCATAACCTATGCCGCGCGACATTGCAAGGCAGGCCTCTATGAACGGAACAGTCGGCAATCCGGAAGCCTTGTTGATCGCCAGAAAATTAAAGGTGAAGGCGGTAAGTTTTTCGGCCTCGATCCAGCGGCGAACCGCCAGTCCAGCCAGCGCCGAACGCCGCAGGACGCTATTTTCCAGCTTGCCCGGGCCGCAGCTCTTTACGATTGCTGCGACCTCTGCCTTCAACGCCGCCGCACCGATGCCCGCCACGGTCTTCCTGATCTCGTCCATGTCGCAAGGAACAGTCGTCACGCCGATGGTTCTCGCGAGCGCCCCCGATGGAACGGCGAAGTCGCCCATGCCCTTGAAAGGGCTGCCGATGATCCCTACCCTCGCGCGGCGCATGGAAGCTGCGAGCTTCGCGGCGCAAGCGAGCGAAATCACTCGATCAAGCACGTCGGATCGCTGCCAGTGCCCCGCCTCGATGCGAAATGGTTTTCCGTTCCTGATAAGCAGGTTGCACATATCCTGCACACCATGAATTCCGTGGTTGTACATTATTTCTTTGGGATTCTGGCCCGGAGAAAAAGCGTAAGCCGGAGTTGTGTCCAGCACGATCAGCGGCAGGCAGGTGCCGGCGAGAACATCGGAGGATTCGAGCGAAGGCGAATACGCGAGATGCAACGTCACTATAGCATCGGCCTGTTGTTTCTCAAAAGACCTGACCGCCGACGCGAATTCTTTCTTCAGACGGCAGATTCCGGAGGTGATGACGCTCGCGCCTCCTTTTTCGAGCTCAGCGGCAATAGTCCGGTAGAACTGCTCGACCATCGGCCTCCGGTCCGCGCAGGACTTGTCGTAGAGTTCCAGATACAACGGCAATAATCCTATCTTCGGTTTGTTCATATTTTATGCTCCTTGTTTATTTAAAGGTTGCAACTCATGCTCATCAACCCACAAAACAGCCGACCTTCCGCCAAATGCACGTTATTTTGGAAACGATCTACCAGTAAAATTCATAGATGATATATACACATCATTGACGAACTTCGCGATGATATTGTTTTCTCAATAGCCACAGCAATGACAGGAACAGGGCCCATCCCAAAACCAAAGCCATTGGAAGCCCGACCATGTTCTGCGTCAATCTGACAGTCGACATCAGTGGAACAGCCAAAAGCGCAATCCAGGAAAAGCGGCGCACGAGAGTCCAAAGGCTATGGCGCGCCTCGTACGCGGCGATCACGCCCACCATGGGAAACATTGTCATAAAACCACCCAGCTGTTCTTTTGCCAAGACAAGAAATGTTACCACCAGGGCTATCGCGGGCAGCTTAATCCAAACAGGAAGAAGCGTTCGGTAATGGGGCTCGATCCTGTAAGGTAAAGCGCGAGTCAGGACAAGAGCACATAAAACGATCAAAACAGCGGAAAGCCAGAATACGGTTTCGCTTGCTGGAATAAATCGCACCATCACCATTCCAACGGCACAGTAGGCTGCGGCACAAAGGATGATCGAAACCAGGATTGGAACACCCAAACGACTGTAAAGCATCCACACGAAGAAAGTGAACCCGAAGGATGGAGCAATGGCAAGCACGTTGGTGGCATCCACGGGACGCCCCAAGGAAAGAACAGCAAGCGTGAAAGGCAATGGCAGCATCAAGACAAAAGCTTTGCGCTCAGGATGTTTCAAGTATGCCACCACAGTGCCCATCACCGTCACCACCGTGATAAGAGCGATATCCCAGGCAGTCATCGCGATGTTTTTTTCCTTTCCTTGGAGGCCAAACCTTCACCGAACACGGCCACGACGAAGCGTGGCATCCAAACATCCGGACAAACGATCTGTTTGAAAACCGGAGGAACGCGCTCTGTCGCATCCATAGAAGTTTTGCAAGAGCCGCCATAGGCTACGCTCAGGAAAAGAGTTCCGGTTAAGCATGGCGCCCCCGCCCGTTCTCGCGGTAGTGGCGGAATCCTTCTATCAAGGTTTTCATGTTTTCAAGCGGCACGCCCGGCGCGATGGAGCTGGAACCGCCCAGCATCAGCCCCGTCCTCGGCCCCTTCTCCACAAGCCAATCAATTTGACGGCGAACGTCATCCGGCTTTCCGTGCGGCAGGGTGGTCGTCACAGAGACGCCGCCGATGATGAACAGGTCGTCACCGTCCCTTGTTTTCATCCGGCAGATCTTTTCGTAATCCATTCCGTCCTCGTACTGGAACCCCTGGAAGCCGCCCAGTCCGCACTCAAGAAAACGTGGAACCATTTCCATCAGGTTTCCGTCGCAGTGCCAGATCAGGCGAATGCCTGCATCGAGCAGCGGCTTAACCGCGCGGGCGAAATGAGGAAACCAGATGCGATCGAGCGATTTCACGTCCACCAGCGTGCCCCGCGAATCGGCCATGTCGTGATCGAGCCGCAGAAGCCGGGGCAGGCCGCCCTCGATGATCGCGCGCGCGGCAATGCGGTTATGTACCTCTGCTGCATCAGCCTGCAATTTAAAACCGCGTTCTATGACCTCCGGATACAGCGCGTAGGCCATGAAATAGTTCGCATAGCCGTAATGGCCGTACATGAAGTTCGGAAAAGCGAAGAACCCGCCATATGGCCCTTTCAGCATGTCCATGCCGAAAAGCTCCTGGATCTCCACTTCTCCGGCGACCTTCTTTCGCACCTCTTCCTCCTCGCCGGATTCCAGGCTACGCTTCCACTCCTTCCATGAGGGCAGAACGAATTTCTCCATGTGCTCGATCACAGCTTCCGGCGAATCAATCCGCATCCCGTCGCGAATTATTTCATCCGCGCCGGTGGTGGCGCCGCGCGGTTTATCGTCCTCGTAGCCCTGGTCCCTCATGCTCAGCGGGTTTTCCGGAATCCACTGATCGATGAAGCACACGCCGGATGCCATCTGAAATTCACGGTAGACCCGCACCGAATCCTTCGGGTAGCTCCCCGGCGGGTTGTCGGACAGCTCCTCGATGTGAGACCACTGCATGTCATTCAATATCCACGTGGGAATGCCCCGGACGGGACGCATCGCGATTGTGTCGAGCGCCAGTTGCGCGTTCGCCTGCCACTCACCATCGAAGTCCTTGAATGTAGAAGGTTTTTTCACAGTATCCTCAACATGCTTTGATTTGTTCGCCTATTACGCGCCAACGTTCTTTCATATCGTCCGCAAACAAAAAAGGCATCCAACCCTGCTTCAGGTAGATCTTGATCGCGGCCAGCCGGAAATCATCGGTGAGTAGGTGGATATCAGAATAACCTGCGTCAAGCAGCCGCTTCACAACGCAGGCGCAAACCGCTGTACCCAGTCCCCGCCCCCTGTGATCGGGATCCGAGGCAACCCAGCCAAGCGCTCCTCCAAACGGATGCATTTCGGTGGGGCTGTGCTGTGCCGCCGCCGTAGCCGCGAGCGCTCCGCTCACCCTCTCCGCGGCAAAAAAGATACCGCCAGGCAGGCTCGTCGCCAGTGTCTGCTTGAGATTCGTGTCGCCCCAATTCGGAAAGCCTGCGCGTTCCATGAGTCGCTTGTAGCCTTCTTCGTCGCCAGACCGGAAAGTTCTCAACTCATAAGAGGCCGGCACAATTGCTTCGGGCGGGCGGGCGATCCTATCCTCCGGCCATATCATCTGAAGTTGGACGTGCGGTTTGCTCTCGCAAAACTCACGATCAACATCCTTGATTGCGAACAATGTCTTTATAATTCATATCCTCCAAACAGCCCGACAATCCGGCTTTGGCGGGGGCGGATTCTACATATGACCCTAACGCGGGCGGGCAGGCAACCCAATCCGAACAAGATGTTTACCGCCCGCTCGTTTCACTCGCTTAAGTCGCCAAGTTCGCTAAGTTAAGATTCATATCCTCGGGGTAAACCGCGGATATAAAACTCCTCCTTTGCGCTCTTTGCGTCTTTGCGGTGCAAATGTTCTTGTTTTTCATCACGGTTCAGGAATAATGAGCCACTAACTGCTCTTTCTAGTGTCGTGATTGACTAATCCGTCAATGAAATACCTTAACGATGTCATCCCGAGCTTGCCGAGGGATCTCCTTGCCACTCAGTACGTTGGAGATTTCTCGACTCCGCTTCGCTTCGCTCGAAATGACAGCTATTTCTTGCACGGACTAATCAATCGGTCTTCTAGAATAACCGCTGTTATGTTTAATAAATGCAAAATCACGCCGGAGCGTCGCCCCAATCCGGAACGTCCAACGTTTCTCCGTCCTTCAGCGCGGACTTATGCGCCATTACTCCCATGGCCATGTAACGCGCCGCTTCCCATGCATTGATTGCTGAACGGCGTTTCGCAACAACCGCATCCACGAACTCATTTACCAGATAGGGATGCGATCCCCCGTGTCCATGGGGCACAAAATCCATATTCTGAAGATCATTCTCGTCAACATTCCGGTTCATGGCTCGCTTGAATGCCGATCGCACTTCTGCGGGCAACGGATCTCGCATTTCTTCGGGGGTCGTGTTTACAGATATGGGTTTCGGAAGATTATCGAGTTCAATGTTCTTGAAGTCGGGCCGCCGGATTTCGGACCAGCGATTCTCGGAAAATGTCCCGAGCGTACCCATCACCCTAAAAGTCTCGGACTCCTGCCCCAACTTACCGGGTGATTCCCGCATTTCGGCAATGCGCACGCTAGCGCCATTGCTCATTTTGTAAAAAGCAGTTTCATTGCTAAATGCATAATTCTCGAAATGCGGATCACTGTTCCTGTTCGCATAGCCATAAGCTGTGACCTTGACAGCGTGAGCGTTCATCACCGCCACAGGCCCTGACGTTGAATGCGTGGGATAATGCATTGGCCCGCTCAAAACCCCTTTCTTTATATATTGATCTTTTATTTTCTCCCATTCTTTACCCGCAGCACTGGCGCCACGGCTGGCTGCTACCTGGCGCAGATTGCAGGAGGAATCAACATCATGACAATATTCGCCCTCCGCATAGACAAAATCGCCAAAAGCTCCTTCGGCTGCCTTGCGCCGACAAAACATTGTTTGGGCATGGTAAAAAGTGGTTTCTCCAAGCATGTATTCCATGCCTGTTCGACGGCAGGTTTCGACAAGCCTGTTGCACCATTCGAGAATCTCGTCATCGTCAGGAATTGATATGATCGGCACGGCACTGTAGACATGTTTGCCCGATTCCATGGCCTGAACGCATTGCGGCGCGTGCAACCAGGGTTGAGTAATGATCACAAGCGCGTCAAGATCGCTTTTGCATATCGCGTCAAGATCGGGATACACATCTCGCTCGCTGAATTTATCCTTATAAAACGGATCGTCCGCAAATTTTCGAATTCTTTCCGGTTCGCGATCGCAGAGAGCAATCCTGTCCACCAGCGGATGACTCTTGAACAAAGGCACAAACGCGGAACCGAACGAACCCAATCCAACCAACCCGATACTGATTCCCATTTTCTCCTCCTTTTTTGTTTTTTCTGGACACGGCGGTCCCCGCCGTTTCACCTGGCGGCTTCGGCAAACAATTTGTGCGCGTTTCCATGGAAAATTCTCTCCACATCGGCATCACCCAGTCCGGCGCGGGCGGCGGCAAGCTTAATCCCCCTCAACTGCTCGTAATAAAAAGTGGTGAAACACACAGCCTGTTTCGAGTCGTATATGGACGTTCCTATTTCATAATCCTCGCCCATGAGGTAAGCATATTGGTTATTGATCTCCACCGACTTGCCATACAACATCGCTATTGGCGCGTCAGACCCGAAAAGAATGCGGTCCTTCGGGAATCGGCGAAATGCGTACTCCAGCACTCCCTCGTGGTTTACCATGGATGTGTCAATCCAGGCATTTCCGCAGGCGGCTATGCCGTCCAGGAATCCCATGACGTTCTCCAGATAATATGCCCGCCCTATGTGCGCGAACACGATTCGCGCGCCCGGGTAACGCCTGCACAGCTCTACCATCTGGGACTGATTGACCGGATCCGAAAGCCGCATCGGGCGCGGAATGTGCAGCATGATTATCAGTCCGGATTTGTCGGCATACTCCATCTGGGCTGCCGTCAACATATCATCTATCGTGACTTCCGCGGCCGGCTTCCAATCTACGTAATTGAGGTATGGCTTATAGCCGACCAGCCTGTTGGAAGTCACACGCCGCTCGACGAGCTCCACGGAATCATGCGGCGAGACAAGAGCCATTCCGAAAAAACGGAGCTTGTCCGAGATCCGTCCCGAATATGAGGCGGCCGCGTCCCGGTCCATCTCGCTGGAAGGCGAGCCGAAACTGTTGATGTATATTTCCTGCTCCGGCAGGCGCTCACGGGCCCAGTCGAGATACTGCTCAATGGTGAAAACGCCTCCGAACTTGCGATAGGAGCTCTTGGGCGACAACTTTGCGCCGGGAATCTTGCAACTATCGTCGAACAGATGAACATGCGCATCGAATATCTTTGACGGCAGAAAGCTCTTCAACTCCCGCTCATAAATCGCCAGGTCGCGCTCAAGGGCCGCGGCGCCGGTGTAATCCTCGTTTCTGCCCGACCGACCTGCTTCAGTTTTATCTTTTTCAGTTTTCATAATCACTATGCCCTCGGAAACTCTCCTTCCGGATTCCCGCACACCTCGTGCAGGATCGTCATGAATTTGCGAAGTCCTTCAAAAGTCACAAACGGCTGAATCCCGTGATCGCCGTTTGGAAAGTAGCGACCCTTAGCCAGCAGACCGGGTACTTTCCCGCGAATTTCCGGCTCGATCAGATGTTCGTTACCCTCGTTAACAACCTCCTTTTCGAGCCACCCGAACATGACCAGCTCCGGGAACTGCTCGCGCAAGGCGAACAGGTCATTATTTCCATGCGCCTCGAACGGATGCAGCGAGTTGAAACCGGATTCCACCAGCAGCGGCACGAGCTGCATTGCGCAGCCGTCGGAATCCACGGTGAGCACCGGCACGCCGCAGGCGCGGGCGCAGTCTGAGATTTCGCGATAGAGCGGCGCGCAGAACTCGCGGAATTTTTCGGGTGAGATCAACATGCTGGTCTTATATCCGATATCCTCCCAGCAGGCAACCACCTCCGGACGCAGGCGCTCGATCAGGGGAAATACGTACTTGCGGTTGTTCTCCCGCCAGATGGCGATCATGTCATGGATAAGCTCCGGATCGTCGTAGAGCGCCATGCTTGCGGCCTCAACGCCCATAAGCGAGCGGATCGTTCCGAACGTGCTGCCCGCGCCGATGACCAGAGGCCGGATGCGGTTGTCGAACCGTTTGCAGTTTGTTTCCATCTCCTCCGCGGACATGAACTGCCGAGGCGTCGTGCGCGCCTTATAAAATTCCCACGACGCGCGGTCCCGCACCGGGTACACGCGGTATTCAGGCATGCTGTATGTGTCGGCGTTGTCAATCACCTCGCGAGTTACGGACCCGTCCTCGCTCTCGATGATTACGAATCCGTCTTCCTCGCGGGTGGAGCTTTTAATCCCCTCCGCGCCCCAGGCCAGACTGAAGTCCAGGTCGACTGGCCCGGTGGTGCCCCAATAGCGAAACCAGCTTTCGATATCTGTCTTCTCAAGAAGATTACCGCTTTCGTCACAGCCGCATGCATTTATTGGCATGCCGCCCGCCACCAGGCGGGCGCGCGTTGGACGCATGCAACCCCGGCTCATCCCCGGCGCGCCGGGAAAGCCGAAGATCGGCACATAATCGGGCGTCTGCCCGGTGGCAACAGCCAGGAAACGTTCGCGATCTGTCATTCTCTTTTTCAGCGAATTATCCTTTCTTGTTAATAACATTGATGAATCATCGAAGGCTATGCCTTTATCTACTTAAAATCCGCTCCATCTCGCCGGTCAACCACTGTCCACCGACCAGCGTTCGACTTTCTTCAACAACTCGCGCGCTTCGGCCTCCGTGCGCGCCCAGGTCGAGATGAAGAGTCCGCGGGCCGAAAGTTGTTCCAGCGCCGGCTGGATTTCATCAGGCGAAAGACTGATTTGCAGATTCTTGCCCGCGGCCTGCACGGTTTTCAAGATGTCCATGTAATGCAGCGGGCCAGGCTTGCCGGCGCCGGGCAGGATTTGCAGCGCCTGGAGGCGCGGCAGCTCGCACAAGGCGGGAACATGGGCGAAGGCGCCGACTCCGTCCACATGATACACCGTGTGATCGAGATAGCGGGTCTGCCTCTCGATGACCGGCAGAAACAAATCGCTGAACATCTCCGGCCCGATCATATAGGAGAAATCGTTCTGCGCCGCGTAGGTCTTGCCCGGCGACCAGAATCCAAACCAACAGGTCGAACCCTCGGACACCTCGCGAACAATCCCGAAGAATTCCTCATACACCTCGCACCACATATCCATCAGATAACACTCGGCGGCAATCACCTCATCCGGGCGGTCCATGACATCAAGCAGCAGGCTGTCATTGCCGCGCAAGGCCGCAAGGGTATCCCCGCATCCGCCAAATGCGCCGATGCTCGGAATGCAACGCCCGGCTGACTCACGCGCGGCGCGTTCGAGCGCCTTCAACGTGAACTTCCACCATTCACCATCGCGGTTGATGCGCAGCTTCAGCACATCCCCGGCGAGCCCCTCGCCCGTGACGACAGGATCCCACCAGCCGGTGTGGAAATCCAGTTGCGTCGGGCATCCGAGGAACGCGGGGATGGCGGTGTGACCCGGGTAGCCCACCGTCCAGATAGGGAAGGACTCGCCGCCGTAGAACGTGCGGCGAATGCCGTGCGTATTACACGCGGCGGCATAGTCGATATCCGTCCAGCGTTCAAGCGGGGTCGCCGGTTGCGAAGGCGGCGGCGGATCGTCCGGCGGGTTGTCCAGCGGCGCGTTAGCGGCAATCGCCGCCCGTCCTAAGTATTCATGCGCCCAGAATGCGCTGTAGCGCTCCTTGGTCTCTTCCCAGTCGGGTTTATATTCCAGCTGCATCGGGTTCTCCTGCTTT
>CAYWJE010000133.1:0-9700 GCA_964458525.1 uncultured Verrucomicrobiota bacterium | reverse complement strand
ATCCAGGAAGCCTGGAAAACCCTGAACCCTGAACCGTGAACGGGTACGTTTTTTTTATTGGTCGTTGCGTACGAAGCGCCAAAAAATCACACGCTATTTCCTGAAGGCCCATAAAAAAAGATGTAGGCCGGGATCTTATCCCGGCGTCTGGTGTCTCAAGTTTGGTGAACGATGAGTCACGAAAATAAAAGCAACAACCCTAAAGGCCGGAGCGTGTTCGCCAGCCTGATTACCGCGGTCGCAGTGCTGGCGTGTTTTGCGGCGGCCGGGTGCGCGCCGGTGATCAGAAAGGCGAATGGAATACGCGTCGTCTCCGACATCATGACGGGCGAGAGGCAGGTTTCCATCACGACGCGTAACAAGACCAGGATAGGGCAGATAGCCAGGTCTGATCCTGAACCTGACGTGCGGGCTGCTGCGGCCACGCGACTGTCGGACCAGGATCTTCTCGTTGATATCGCCTCGTCCGATCCCAATATTGACGTGCGGCGAGCCGCAGTTTCAGCCATCTCCGAAAGCGACAGGCTCGTTGGCATAATCTTTGACAATTCTGAATCTGTCATCAGGCTAGCCGCGCTCGAACGGCTCCCGTCCGTGGGCGGTGATATTCGCCCCATCCTGCTCAGAGTGGCCATGACGAACTCCGATTCGGCGATACGCGCGGCAGCGACCGACAGGATTGAGGATAATGACGCACTGTTCGAGATAGCTTTCTCCAATTCGGTGTCATTCGTGAGGGTAACGGCGACCAGCCGCATCTCGAGTCAGGAAATGCTTCTCAGTTTAGCCAAGTCACATGCGGATTCGGTCGTCAGGCGGACCGCGATACGCCAGGTAAAGGACCAGTCGGCGCTTGCGGACCTCGCCGCCAGCGATGCCGATCGCGATATCCGCAAGACGGCCGTGGAAATGATCACCAGTCAGAATACCCTCGAAGCAATTGCCGCCCGGAATCCCGATGCCACGCTGAGATACCTCGCCATCACGAGGCTTGACGATCCGGATCGAATCAAGAGGTTCGCGCTTGATGATGCCGATCCGATGGTTCGCCGCGCCGCCGTTCAGGCGATAGTTGATGAGACGACGCTCGCCTCGGCCGCACTCGAGGACCAGGATCCGGATGTGCGGCTCGCGGCGGTAAAAAAGCTGCACGGCCCTCTTCTGAGCTCGATCTTGACTAACGATGCATCTCCGGCGGTCCAAGCCGCTGCCGCCGCTAACATTGATGATCGCGCGGTTCTCATCGGCGCGGCCTTGTCTCATACCAACGAGAAGGTTCGCGCAATAGTCGTCTCTAAGATAGACGATCAGGCTACGCTTGCCGCTGTTGCCGGGGCCGATACCGACCCGGTGGTGAGGGCCGTTGCTGTTGCACGGGTGGCCGACGAGAACGAGCTGCTCAAGATCGTGGGAAGCGATCCCGACGAAACGGTTCGTGCCGCAGCAGTGCTTCGCGTTAAGGACCAGATTGCGCTCAAGGAAATAGCGCTGGGCGATTCGCATCGTGCCGTGCGAAAGGCGGCCGTGGATGGGATTTCCGATCAGGCAATCCTCGAAGAGCTTGCGCGGAGTCCGAATCCGAATGTCCGTATCATGAGCGTCAGCAAGCTTAGAAACCAGCGGGTGCTTGGCGATATTGCGAAGAACGACCCGGCGCCCGAGGTCCGCGGCGTAGCGCTGGATAGGTTAACCGATCAGGCAGTGCTGCTGGAGATTGCCGAATTGGACGAGGCTCCGGTCCAGGTTCGAACGAGGGCGGTGCAGAGGCTGGCGGATGAAAGCGTTCTGGAGACTCTTGCGGCCGGGGGCGCGAACGGGGAAATAAGGGCGGCTGCCGCAGCCAGGCTTGCGGAGATGAGGCAGTGAGAGCAACCGACAATGAGACCGGGATGGCGATTTCCGAGGATTCCCAAATACTCGATTTCGACAGGATACGGGCAATTCTGCCACACAGGTATCCCTGTCTGATGCTGGACAGGGCCATGCTTGTGAGGTCGGAGAACAGGGCCATAGGAATCAAGAACGTCACCATTAATGAGCCTTTTTTTCAGGGGCATTTTCCGGGCAATCCCGTGGTGCCCGGTATCCTGCTGCTAGAATCCATGGTCCAGACCGGCGGGATAATCCTCAGGGAGCTCGTTGGCGCAAAGGAGGAGTTCGCGTTCCTGAAATCAATTACCAGGGCCAAATTCAGGAAGCCCGTTGTTCCTGGCGACCGGCTGATGATCAATGCCGAGCTCCTGAAGTCCAGGCGCGGGATCGCAAGGCTGCGTGCAACTGCCAAGGTCCATGATCAGCTCGCTTGCCAGGCCGAATTCACACTCGGCATGCGAGAGAATATAGCCGAGATACTGCGCCCGCCGGAGTTCGCCCCCGAGATGGAGGTCGAGGGTGTGTTAATCAATCGCACACCTATGGCTGACATCAACGGTGTGATGAACGTCATTCCGCACCGATACCCGTTTATCCTGGTTGATTCCATTCTCGGCACCAGGGATACCCGGATATTCGGACTGAAAAATGTTACCGGCGATGAGCCGTTTTTCTCCGGCCATTTTCCACGGCATGCCGTTATGCCCGGCACGCTCCTCGTCGAGGCCATGGTGCAGGTTGGCGGGGTCTATATACTCGATAGACCGGAGAACAAAGGGAAGCTCGGGTACCTCATGGCGATTGATCATGCCCGTTTCAGGCGCCCGGTTCGCCCCGGCGATCAGCTTTTAATCGAGGCAGAGGCGCGGAGCAGCAAGGCCAGGAGCGGGAGGGCAAGGGGCCGGATTTTTGTGGGCGGCAAGGTGGTCGCCGAGGCCTCGATTGGGTTCGTGATTATGGACAGGGTTGCAATCGCCCCCTGAATGGTGAAATCTTGCCCGTCAACCGCTATATTTATCTTTCCACAGCTTTTCTTCTGATCGTGCTTGGCGCGGTGATGGCGATTGCCAATGAGCCGCGGACGGTGGCCGCCCTGGCCGATGCAGGCTCGCGGCCCGATGCGGACCGCATGATGGAGATGGTCCGTTCCATGCTGCCGGATTCACCCGTTGTCATCAGGGGCCGGCTTCTCACGGCGGACCGCGTGGGCAGGCCGGAGCCGGTGTGCATGGTTGAGCTCTCTCTTTCACTTGGCGATGACCCGCCCGTCGCGCGTTACTCTATAATGGATCTCTTCGGGGAAAAGCTTGAGGAAATGACGGTTACCCGCGGTCATGGTTCCAGCCCTGAAATAGCCTATGGCAGCGGCTCGCCGCCCGTCGCGGCACAGGCGCCCGCCATGCGCGACGCCATTCGTGGAACCGATATAACCTGGAACGATCTTACACTCTCGTTCCTCTGGTGGAGCGGAGCCCGCATCGCCGGCAGGGAGAGCGTACGCGGACGGGATTGCGTTATCATCGCGTTCGATGATTCCGTCTCTACCCGCCTTTGGATTGACGAAAAGTTGTTCATGATCATACAGGCGGAGGAATATAATTCCGGTGGAACCCGGACCAGGCGGCTTTCGGTCAAGAACATCAAGAAGATTGGGGACGTCTGGATGCTCAAGGATATGGAAGTCCGCCGCTATCCATCGATGGCTAGAACGCTGCTGCGGGTTGACGAGGTGCTCCGCGACGGCGAAGCACTTGATTCCGGGGATTGATCACGTTTTAGCTGCGACCACGCGCACGGTCCTGTTTCTCGGCCCGTCAAACTCGCAGAAGTACACACCCTGCCATATCCCAAGCAGGAGTTGTCCTTTTTGTACGGGCGCTTGCGCCGAAAAACCCATGAGCGAGGCCTTCAGGTGTGCAGCAGTGTTTCCCTCGCTGTGTCTGTACGGCCCGTTCCACGGCACAAGGCGGTCGAGCGCTCCGAGAATGTCCGATGTCACGTCGGGATCCGCGTTCTCATTGATGGTCACGCCAGCAGTCGTGTGCGGCACAAAAATAGTAAGCAATCCTTCGTCAACACCCATTTCCTCCGCGGCGGCTTGCACCTGCTGGGTAATGTTCACGAACTCTGCGCGAAGCCTTGTGCGGACGCTGAATTCCTTGATTTTCATGCGATTATCCTCGATTCATTGGATACTATCATTTTCAATTTCGAATGCAATCATTGTGTCGAAAAGTCAATGGGCGCATCTGCGATTCGTTGCCCATCGCCTGTAGCCACGGCTCGATGAGACATGAGAAACCGCGGGCCACCGTCCGCGGCTGCAGAAGAAGAAATGCAGGTTGGATATGGCCGTGTTTATCCCCTGTAGCCGGCCTCGGTTAGCTGCAGAAAACACGCGCCTGATTTCCTCGTTCTTCTGTAGTGGCATGAGCGTCCCCGCTCGTGGTTCTTCTCTTCTGAAATAGAAATGAGGTTTGTCGCTTGACCGGAGATACGGGCAGAGGCATAATGCATTAGTCTACATAGAGTTCATTTGCGCCACAACCTCTTCGGAGAGTGCCATGAAAAGCAAGTTTAGGATGAATTCAGAAGGCCGGATGCCGACGACCGGAGCGCTCGCGCTGGCTCTCTTTCTGCTTCTGGCTTCGTTGTCCGGAGCGGTTCGCGCCAGAGATGGCACGATCACGCTTTCCGACGGCGAGCGCGTTTCCGGCAGCATAAGCCTCTCCGGTGGCAGGACGCTGCGCGTTCAGAGCGGTGATAAGCTGTGGTCGCTAGGCCTGGCACAGGTGAAGGCGGTCCGAATGAAGCCCACCAAGGAGGTGATGGCGACGAAGTGGTTTTTTCCCGAGGCGGGAAAAACTGAAAAGGAATTGGTGGGCGTGCCTTACCCCATAAGACACCTCGAAGCCTCAGTCGCTCTTTCCGACGGACAGGTCATCACAGGCCATGTCTACACGACGACCGTTTTCGTGTCGGACGCCGATAGTACAAGGAGATTCGTGCTCTCCTTGAGACAACATGGGAAGGAAGGTGAGTCGCTCGAATCGCTCGTCTACATTTCGGAGCTTCTTCTCAATGATGATGTTCCTGCCGTTGCCGACCAGCCGGGTCCGATCGCGCCGGATGCTTCCGGGATTGCTGAAGTCTCAACCGGCCCCGCGCCGGGAGGTGTGGCGGTTGATGCCGATCTTATCGTGATGGCGCTTCCCGGCCTTTTCTGTCTGCCTGGAGAACTGAAAGCGTCAGGCGATTCCTTTTCATTCATAACCCTGCCGGGCAACAAGCACGTGTTCGCGCTCAGATCGGGCGATACAATCAGGGTGGGTTGGCCGGTCGGAAAGGATGATGCAACCTGGGCATCGGTGAGCGCTCATCTCGGTGATGTGAAGGATTTCTTCGACTCGCGCGAGCTGTTCGGCGCCTTTCGCGACGAGAGCGATGGTTCGATTTATGCGCTGATTCTTCTGTCCCGCGCTGGTAAGACCACGCAAATTGCCGGCGCCGGACGGCCCTGGCGTCTCGAAGTGTGGCGCTGGCTTGGTCGCGAGGGCGATGAGAGGACGATGCTCGCCGGACGAGGTGTCTTCTTTCGGGGCCTTTCGGAGGCGGACGGAGCAGGTATGCCGTTGGTAATGACGGTGACAACGACGGCGGGCACCGCATCAGCGCCGGGAGAGGGCGCTGCTGTGAGCTTGTTGGTGAAAGAGGTGTTCGGCGAAGATGCCTTACCCGGCGCCGGAGAATGATTTGCCGGTTCGTGTTTTGTGCAGGTCGGTATGCGCGATTTTAAACTCAAAATGGACGAGATGACGAAGCTCGTGAATGCCGAGCTTGACCGGCGAATGCCTGGGGAAAAGATCCGTCCGGCATCCCTTCACAAGGCCATGCGATACAGCGTGTTTGCAGGCGGCAAACGCCTTCGTCCGTTGCTCTGTCTAGCAGCGTGCGAAGCTGCCGGCGGCGCGGTTGAGAAGGCGCTCCTTCCCGCCATAGCCATAGAGGCTCTTCACACTTACACCTTGATACACGATGATCTTCCGGCGATGGATGACGACGATCTCAGGCGCGGCAAGCCCACCTGCCACGTTGTCTTCGGCGAGGCCATGGCGATACTGGCGGGAGACGCCCTTCTCACGCTTGCATTCGAGTGGCTGGGACTGTGCGCGGCGCCCGCGCCGTACCAGCCGGGTCAGCTCTCCCTCGAACTTGCGCGGGCGGCCGGCAGTGTGGGCGTGGTCGGCGGACAGGTCGAGGATATGGTTTCGGAAGGCGCACGTCCGGATGCCGCTCTGGTCGAATACATTCATCTTCACAAGACCGCGGCGTTGCTGCGCGCGGCCGTTCGAATGGGCGGGATCGCGGCCGGGGTGGGGGAAGATGACCTCGAAGCTTTGAGCATCTACGGATCAAAGATTGGCCTGGGGTTCCAGGTGGTTGACGATATTCTTAACGAAACGTCATCGCCGGAGCAGCTTGGCAAGGCGGCGGGGACTGACAGGGCTCGCGGAAAGGTGACCTACGTGTCGGTGCACGGGCTGGATGCGGCGAGGGCTGATGCCGGACGCCTCTCGCGCGAGGCGCTGGACGCCGCGCACGGGCTGGGCGAAGGCGCGGGAATGCTGATCTTTCTCGCAGAGCTGATGATGAAGCGTACGCATTGAGGATGGTCTTATGCAAAGCGAACCGCTTCCCGGGCTCCTGGCGCGATTGCGCAATTCGAGCTTGGCTCGTGTTCTCCTTTGGACTTGCGCGGCCTTCGTCGTATGGATATTCCCGTCAAAGGGCATTCACGATGTCCTCGTCTACTGCTCCTTCTTGTACGCCCTGTCGAGGGCTTCCAGGGGGTCCTTCGCCTGGAAGCAGCCGGCGGGGGTGGCTTTCGCCATTGTTCTGCTTTACATGGTGTTGACCCTTCCGTTCTCCATTGCGCCTTATTGGTCGCTTCGTGATTTTGTGAAATTTCTGGAGGTGGTTGCCGGGGCTTTCGCGATCCCGGTGATCTTCAATACGCGCGGGAAGATAAGGACGGCCCTGCTTTACAGCGCAGTCGCGATAGCGCTCACGCTTGCATGGGACCTCGTGCGGCTTTATTATCATCTCGGGCCGATGATCCTCGAAGGCGCGCATTCGTTTCAGCCGTTCATCTTGAACCATTCCAACGTTTCGAGTATGATGGCCGGCGCGTCGTTCTTCGTCTTCTTCCACCTGTTCATGGTCTCGCGCCGGCGTCTCCCTGCGGCCGCCGGTTGTGCGGTGGGGATGTTGCTGTGCCTGGTCTACCTGTTCGTGCTTGGGTCGAGGGGCCCGCAGGCGGCATTCGCCGGGGCATTCTGCTGTCTGGGGTTCATTATTCCCGGCCGGCGCGGGAAGCTGATCTGGATGTTGTGTGTCGTGATCGGATTCGCGGCCTTGGCGGCAAACATCGGGAGGGTCAATCCCCGCTTCCTTGAGCGGGCCACGATGGAGAACCTTTCCGACAGGGACAAGGTGTGGAAGCATACGACGGAGCTGATCCGTGCTCGGCCCTGGTTCGGGTACGGCTATGGAAAGCGCAATTTTGTGCAAGTCTACTATTCCACCAATCCGCCCGAGGCCCGCTTCGAGTTTCCGCATCCCCACCAATTCTGGCTGAAGGCATTGTTTGAATACGGGCTGGTCGGGTTCGCGCTTCAACTTGCCGCATGGTCGCTCCTCGTCGTCCAGCTGCTGCGTGTGATGGCGCGCGAAAGCGTATTCGAAGAGCGGCTGCTGCCAGGCACGGTGGGCTTGCTCATCCTGTTTATACATTTGTATGGAATGGGCGATTATCCGGACCATGTTGTGCAGGCTGCGCTGTTCTGGCTGGTTCCCGTGGCGCTTGTTATAGCGGGCAGCGTGAAGATGGATGGTGATCGCGGGCCCTGTAGTTAATGATTGCACAATTGTAACAACTCAGCTTATGTATAATTTGACGGCCGCACAAGGCCCCGACCCCCGACCTCCCGGAGAGTCGGGACTTTGAGGTCGGCAGCTAACGATTGGGACTAGCCTCATCCACCGTTATCGTCGCCGTTCTCGCGTGCCTCGCCATAGCCTTTGGCGCAGGTGGGTCAACCGATTTGTGACCATGTGAGCAGTAACTGAAATTGAGAAGAAAAGAAAAGCATCCAGGAAGCCCGGAAAACCCTGAACCGTGAACGGGTACGTTTTTTTTAAAGGTAGGGCGGGCAGTGCTTACGCACAAGCAGGCGGGCCTGTCCCGCCGATCTCTGATGCAACCAGCTGAGTAATTACGCGCAATTGTGATAAACCCCCGCACGGATTCAGGAGTATTGTATGATCGAACAGCAGGACTCCAATTCGATGATCCGCGCGTTCATCGCCGTGCCGGTGGGCGAGGATGTGCGGCGGCGCCTTGTCCGATTGCAGTCCACACTCGCTGCGCGGACAGAGGGCGTGCGGTGGGTTGATCCCGAAAACATCCATCTGACGCTCGTTTTCCTCGGCGATATCCCCGGGGCTGCGGCCGAATCCATCTCATCTGGACTCGACAGCATTGCCGCCGGAACTGTGCCCCTAATGCTTGAGGCGCGAGGGCTGGGCTTCTTTGGGAGCCGCTCTTCGCCCAGGGTGATATGGGTCGCGCTGAGCGGTGATCTCCTGCGCCTGGCCCGGATGCAGCAAGTGGCGCTGGAATCCGCGCAGGCTGCCGGCTGCACGCCGGATGTCAAGCCTTTCAGTCCGCACCTGACGATCGGGCGCGTCCGCTCGAACAGGGACTCCGGCAGGCTCGTAGCCGTGGTCGAAAAGGAAAAAGATGCTTGCATTAGCGGATTTATCGTGGAGAGTATTCTGCTGATGAAGAGTTGCCTGACGCCGAAAGGTCCCGTTTATTCGATCCTGCATGAGGCGAGGTTCACGGGGTCGGCCGGCGGAGGCGGAGGCGATGACGATGGTGCCTGATTATCACATTCACACCGTTTTGTGCAAGCACGCAAAGGGCGAGCCCCGTACATTCTGGGAAGCTGCGGCCCGAATGGGACTGGACGAGATGTGCTTCTCTGATCACGTGCCCGCGCCTGACGGGTATGATCCCGGCAATCGAATGGACATAAGCCAGTACGACTGCTACAGGAAGATGGTTCGCGAGGCGGCAGGCGGAGAGTCGCCGCGCGTTCTGACGGGTATAGAGGCTGATTACTATGAGGGCTGCCTGCCTTTTCTGCGCGACTGGCTGCCGAGACAGTCTTTTGACTTCGTCCTGGGCTCGGTACACTATATTGACGGATGGGGTTTTGACAATCCCGACGAGCGGGCGGTCTGGGACTCCGTTGACGTGGCGGGGACCTGGCGCACTTATTTTCAGTTTATCATCAAGCTTGCCAGGACGCGGCTTTTTGATGCCATGGCGCATCTGGATCTGCCCAAGAAGTTCGGGTATCGTCCGTCTGACGCGGCCTTGAAGGAGATGGCAAAGCCGGCTCTGGACGAAATCGCGGCGGCGGGAATGGCAATCGAAATCAACAGTTCCGGCCTGCGTAAGCCCGTGAAGGAGATCTATCCTTCCGGACTGCTCCTTGAGATGGCGTGCGAAAGGGATATCCCGGTTTGTTTCGGGTCCGACGCGCATGCGCCGCGAGAAGTGGGTTTCATGTTCGATGTATCTCTTGAACTCGCCCGGCAGGTGGGATATTCCAAATTTCTCCGTTTCAGCGCGCGCGAGCGTTCTTTTCATCCGCTTCCCGATTGTTAGTGACTTACGGACCAGGAACCGCGACAAAAAACGGGCCTTCCGGAAATAGCGTGTGATTTTTTGGCGCTTCGTACGCAACGACCAATAAAA
>CAYWJE010000132.1:0-9738 GCA_964458525.1 uncultured Verrucomicrobiota bacterium | reverse complement strand
CGCCCAAGCTTGAGCGCCTGGCTCCGAACACGGTGAAGGTGACTCATGCGGAAGGAACCGATTATATCCTGCTTTCGCCCGTCCATGACAGGTTCGAAGGCGACTGCGTGGTGCTCGAAGGCCAGGCGGCGGCCGTGAGGGTGTCGCCCTCCGACGTCACTTTCGCCCTGATGGGCGGTGTCGGCAGCGTGGGCTACAAGGACCACGTCCTTGAGAGCACTACTCCGTTCGAGCGGACGGTTGCCCTCACAGCGCTGAAGCCCGGCAAGAAGTCTCTGTCGGACCGGTCCGCCCCGACGCTGCCCTTCAAGCCCGTGCTCAAGGGCCATGAGGCTGTCGCCGAGGGCGTGAGCAGGGCCGTCGCGGAGAACCAGATCGAGTATCGCGTGGACAGCAGCGTGCCGGTGATGTTCCGGGATGAGGATATCATCATCGAGGCCCGGAAGGCGCTGGTTCTGCGGGGTCCCGAAAGCGTGCGCTTCGTCGCCCCGGATGGAACATACGTGCAGCTGGTTGCGGGAAAATCGGCGGTGCGCGGGCTGGGTCCGTTCGATATCACTATCGGCGCGAGCAACGTCACGGGCACGGTTGATGGCGGCACGAGGACGATCGTGCTCAGCAAGCCGGAGGGGATTGTTCGACCCATGTTCCTGATGGATGATGTTCGCTGGTACGCCGGTTATCCGGATGATCCGGCGCCTTACAGAAAATCGGACAAAGCTCAATTCAGTCTTGCATTCGGAGTCACATCGGGTAAAAAGAAAATAGAAATCAAGGAATGGGAGTCGCCGGAGATGCCGCCCGCGGTCGCCCGCAGGCACATTCCTTGAGAAGACAAAGATTCGGCGAAAGCACGAGGTTCAGGATGCGCCTGTTGCTGAAATCGTCAATCGCGACTTTCTCTGCGATCAGTCTGTTCACATTGATCATCGGAACGCCTGTTCAAGGCGCTGAGATAATGTGGACTGCGGCGAGCGGCGGGTTGTGGACAAACGGCAACAATTGGTCGGACAGTGTGGTGCCAGGCGCGTCCGATGATGTCGTTTTCACCAGCGGCTCGGCAAACGCCACGATAGACGTTGACGTGGTCCTCAGCAGCCTGAATGTTACGGGCACATATTCCGGATCCATCGTCTTCCAGCAGAATGTCGCCGCCAACCTCACGATCAACAACAACTTCTACCTCCGGAGCGATGCGTCCATCGTGCCGACATTTTCATCCACCAACGGCGAGGGCACGGGCCGGGTGATAACGGTGCTGGGCGACGCGACCATTGACGGCACCATCAACGCAAATGAGAAGGGGTTCCCGGTAGGCGGGGGACCGGGCGCCGGGAATACCGGTAGTCACGGAGGTCTTGCACAGGGCGGGACAGTGACCTACGGATCCATTACCAATCCGACCTCTTTGGGTAGCAGCCGCTCTTCAGGAGCGTCGGTATTTGGTGGTGGCGCCATTAAACTTGATGTCGCAGGGACCCTGACCCTGAATGGCACGATCACCGCGAATGGGGGTAATCGGGACGGCCGCGGCGCGGCGGGCGGCAGCATCTGGCTGATCGCCACGACGTTCGCCGGGACCGGCACGATTAGAGCCATAGCGCCCTACGGATCATTGGGCGGCGGAGGCGGAGGGCGCATTTCCATCGAGCACGCCACGAATCTGTTCACGGGATCGGTCTCGGCAGCCGGGTATCCCGGCACCGGCCAGTCCGGCACCCTTTGGCAGCCGGGCCGATTCCCGGCGACCGGCGATATCACCATTGCGACAGGTTATCAGTATTACTTCCCGGACCAAACGACGAACCACTGGAACCTCACGCTCACTGGTCCGAATAACTGGGTTGAGTTCCACGGCGGCTGCCTCGTGATCTCGAACCTTGTGATGGAGAACGATTCAATATTGAGGTTCGACCGGGCAAAAACCGCCGGCAATGGCTTCGACATGACCAACCTGGCTATCGTCGGGAACATTGTTGTATCCAACTCGGCGCTCTACCTCTCGCCAGAAGGCATCTACGAACTCGCCGGCGACCTATTGGTAAGCACAGGATCCACTCTATACGTATTTGGAAACACCAATTTTGTGAACGAGGAGTCAGGCGGCACAGCGGCACAGCGGCATGGAATTGGCGTCACGATCACCGTCGGCGGCAACGCTGACATCGGCGGCACGATCACCGCAAATACGGCTGGGTTCCGTGGGACAACGGGGCCGGGCGCGGGCACAAGCTCAAGTCACGGAGGCAGGTCCCAGGCCGGAATGCCATGCTACGGTTCGCTCACGCGCCCATCTGCGCTTGGCAGCGGGCGCCTGTCAGGCACCAGCTATGCATATGGCGGCGGCGCCGTCAAACTCGATGTGGAGGGGAACCTGACCTTGAACGGCACAATCACGGCCAACGGCAACGCCGCGGACAATTATGGCGCGTCGGGCGGAAGCGTATGGCTGATCGCCGACACATTTGAGGGAGCCGGAAACATCAGGGCAAACGCAACGGGCGGTTCAGGTTCTGGCGGAGGCGGCGGACGCGTGGCCGTGCAATTCTGCGCGAACGAGTACACTGGGACAGTCGAGGCATCCGGCTTCGGCATCGGCAAGACAGGTACATATTACCTGTGCGAATCGGTCCCGCCCGTCCTGCCGGGCACTGATTCAAGAACGATAAACGGGGTTACCTTCACCAACACTTTCAGCATGAGCCACAGCGATGTTCAGATAACACGGTCAATAGCAAAATGGCAAACCAAGACGCCAACCCTCACGTGGACCGACGCGACAATGAAACTCGACAGAACCCCGATAACGACGAACACCGCAACCTACAGGATATCCGGTTTGAAGCCCGATACGCCTATCAACATATTCACCAACAATGGGCTGATGACGATAACCAACGTTCCCGCCGAAGGCAGCATCGCCTTCATCATAACTCTCGAAGCTCCCACGAAGATATCGGTTGAGGGGCCAAGGGGCGGGATAATTTTCTCGAGCCATTAGCCGATTATCAAAACATTTATAACAAAATATTGTGAGTTTGTTACCAATCAGCTATGCACCTCAGATAATCATGAGGAAAAAAAATGAATAACAATGAACTTGGAATGATGAACGTCAAAAGTTTCGGGGCAAAGGGCGACGGAAAAGCCAACGATACGGCGGCAATTCAGAAAGCCATAGACTCGGCGGGAGAATGCCTGGGAGCCGTCTGGTTCCCGGCGGGAACTTATCTCTCGTCGCGAGTGCAGATGCGTTCACAGGTCGCGCTGAGGGCATCGGCAAATTGGAGCTACCACCGCAATGGCAGCGCGACCCTGAAGCTTGCAGACCCTTCGGCGAAATGCCTGATTGATATGACCGAAGCCGTCGGCCCGAGGGTTTGCGGGCTCTCGCTGGACGGCGGGAAACTCGGCAAATCCGTCGCGGGCATTCACATTGACGGCGCGGGCCACAAGGAGGAGGACACGCTCGTGCTGGAAGACACTCGAGTGTCGCACTTCACGGGCGATGCGGTGACGCTGACCAACGTCTGGGGATACACCATCAGGAACTGCATGTTCATCTTCTGCGGCGGCAACGGTGTAACCGTGACGCGCTGGGACGGATTCATATACCAGAACATAATCAATAATTGCGACGGCTATGGGTTTGCGTTCATGCATCCAAGCGGCGCTGTGACCATCGTCGGCAATCGCATAGAATGGAATCATAAAGGAGGAGTCCTGATCGAACACGGGGGCAACTACAATTTCACTGGGAATTACTTCGACCGTTCAGGCGGCCCCGCCATAACAATAGACGGAGGCCCCAACCGCTCCGCCGTTATTTCAATCAGCGGCAACATAATCAATCGAAGCGGGGCGCGGGCGGAGCCGGGCACACACCAGAGCAGCCAGATTCTCGCGGATAACGTGGACGGCCTCGTCATCACCGGAAACACCATGCGCATTGGCGCCAACGACAGCGGAAAGGGGGTGGTATCGCCCTCCTACGGCATCGTGTATCACGGTCTCGAGAACTCGATCATCCGCGACAATGTGCTGCACAACGGATCGACCAAAGAACTGATGCTGGACCTCGGCGGACACGATGCCGCATCCATCGTGGAAGCCAATGTTGGATGCGTCGCCCCCGCACCCAACACATAGCACCGTAAGGCGAGTCGCTCATGCCTGACGGGAAGCAATAGATTGCCCGCGCGCGCATAATTTGTTTCGGCTTCGCACAATATCGGCGGCGCGTGGGCGAAGCGCCCGACCTTTTTCATTCTTGCGCGGAATCCGGCCTCGCCGAGGGCCGGCTACAGAAGAAGGGATGATGTAAGCAGGTGTTGGTCTTCTGTAGGCGGGGACGCCGACCCCGCTTCTCCTTCGTGGCATGAGCCTCCGGCTCGTGTTCCTTATTCTGTAGTTTGGCTTTTTTCCGGCGAATAGCGCAATTATTTCGACATCAGGCTCCCGCTGCTCGCGGATACAGAAAGCGGGCATGGTTCAAAGTCGGGTTGCAGTGTATGTTAACACCCCCTCATTGTTGTGAAACTGCCATAAGAAACAAGAAGACATTAACCGCAAAGATGCAAAGCACGCCAAGTGAAGATTTATCGGGCGAGTCAGACGCCGGAGAAAGGTTTGTATTGCCGAATCATCCCGAAGGGATGAAGCAAAGTCCATATCCACGGTCAACCCCGCGGATATGAATTTCTTCCTGGCGATCTTGGCGTCTTGAGCGAGCGAAACAAGCGGGCGGTTAAAAAATATTCTCATTGAACTGGGTTGAGGGAAGGCTCCTGCTTCGGTAGCGCCAGGCAGATCACAGAAACGTAAAAAAGCCGTTTTCACTGTAATTACACGGCGTATAGCAAAACTCCAGGGCCCGTGCGCTTCCATCTTCGCTCGGAAGCTTCGCCGGACAAGCCGCGCGCGGGCAGCCCTATCCATGTCAGAAAGGGTTTGCGGGCTTTACGGCCAGTCGACATGCCAGTCGCCCGCGACCAATTCATCATCTTCGAACGGGCGCAAGGACCTTACGGCAATCCTCCGGCTCGATCCCGCGGCAAGATCAAAAAAGTTGTCATCAATCCAGTATGACTGTGAATCATCCCGCAAAAGCAGGTGACAGAAACGGGCATAGGCGTTTGTGGACACATCAATGGATGTGACCCAGGCTCCATCCACTTCTTCCCGGTCCGCGATTTTCGTCTGCACATCGGGCGCCGGCCAATCAATGTCCATCCAGAGGTCGGGAAAATACGTCACCCGCGGCAGCCGGCGCCCCTCGACCAAGGCGTCAATGAAAAGATGATCGCCAGGGCTCCGCTTCAGTTCAGCCTTCGACATCGAATGAAAGCGCGGTGTCGAATTGGCGCCCGCAGTCAACTCCTGACGCTCTTCCCAGACGATGGCGCCATCGAGACTTACAAGGCCAAAGTTGAGCTGGACGCGGCACGGCTCGCGTCCGTCGTTCGAAAAGAAGAATTCGATGCGGCCCGCCCTCTCAAAAATAATCGGCAGCAGCGCCGCGCAGGCGCGTTTGGCTGCGTAGTAGGCGGGCTTCGGACGACGATAGTAGTCAATTATGGACCAGTTGGCCGTGGGCCAGCAATCGTTGAGCATCCAGACCATCGTTCCACCGTTGTTCGGACGGTCGCGCCGCGCGCTCTCGAACTCCGCGCGCATCATCTCCGCATGAAGCGCCTGCCCGTACTTGACATACTCCTGCAGGCTGTTGACCGGCCCGAAAACGGACTCGGCGAACATGATGGTCTGTTCATGGTGCGGGGCATAAGCATGACCCTTTTGAATGTGGAATGTCCACACATCGTCAGGCGGCCAGTGATGTCCTTCCGTGAGAAACTGTTTCATGGTCCGCACATCGCTCGGACCCTGTATACAGAACTCCGAATCGAAGGAACAGACCTGCTCGAAATGGCCGCGGAACTTCTCGGCGTGGATGTAGCCCTGCTTGTAGCGCTCATAGAGAGAAAGGCCTTGCGGCGCCTCATACCCGCCCGTCTCGAACAGGCCGTATTTCCAGCACGAGATGTGGCAGTTTCCGCTCTCCGGCATATTGCCCACATCCTCTCTCGACTGCGGACTGCTCTCGACATAAGGAATGCCGAAGCCGTGCCGGCTCACGAGCCCGCGCAGGATCATCGTGTAAATCTGCGGATCATCCCTCAATCGCCGCAGTTGCGAATCCGGTCCGGCTTCGCTGTAGACGCCCGTATCCGCTGAAAGGAGCGCTTCCTCATCGGGCAGCCCCCATGAAAACACGTCCTCATTGCACCCACACCAGATCGTGACGCAGGCGCGATTCCTCAGCCGCTTGATTTGGTATTCCGCCTCCGCGATTATTTCCGAACGCAAACGGTCGAGCGGGCAGGCCGCGCCGGCAAACATGAAATCCTGCCAGACCATTATTCCCAGCTCGTCGCAAAGATCATAGAACAGCTCCCGCTCGTAGATCCCGCCTCCCCAGACGCGCAGCATGTTGAAGCCAGCATCGGCGGCCTTGTACAGGTAAAACCGGTATGATTCATCCGAAACCGCGCCGGGCCAGATGCCGGGCGGAATCCAGTTGGCACCCTTACAGAAAACGCGATGCCCGTTGATCTCCAGCCAGAATGAAAATCCCGGCCCGGCTTCCGGCGTAAAAGGCTCCTCGACTATCCGAGATTCACGGATTCCGAAAGTTCCATGGCGCCGGGCAAGAATTTCGCCGCCAGCATCAAGAACAACCTCGTAGTTGTAGATGGCGGCTTCGCCCATCCCCCTCGGCCGCCAAAGCACAGGATCGGGAACCTGGACGGTGGTGTAACTGTTCACCCGCCCGGGCCGCTCGATAGTCTCCCCGTGCTCGAACTCGTTGCCCCAGACCCTGAGCTTGAGCCGCGCGCCGGCATCGCGCGCCTCGGTATTTACAAGAAAGGCGAAATCCAGGCGGCCGGAAATGAAAGTCTGAACCGACACATCCAGGAGGCGCGGCCCGCGATGCCGCTCGATCCAGACGCCGCCGGAAATGCCAATTGAGGGCAAAGGCAGACTCCAGTCCCAGCCGAACGAGAACTGCGGCTTCCGCATGATGGTCCGGTGCTCCCCCCACCCCTTTAATTCATCCTCGCGCGGCCCGCCCATGATAATGTTAATTGAGAGAAAGCGGATCAGAAGAACATTCTTCCCGGTTTTTAATTTCGTGTTGACATCCAACCGATAGGGTCGGAAAGCATTCTCGATCCGCGCGAGTTTCTCGCCGTTCAGATACACATCGGCATGCCCGTCCACGCCGTCAAGACAGAGATCCCGGCGGACTCCGGATGAAACCGCCTGCTCCACAAACTCGCGGCGATACCACCAATCCCGGGCGGTAACCCAGTAACACTTGCGGGCATTGTCACCGTAATTGGGATCTGGCATTCTGCCCGCCGCCACCAAAGCCGCGTTGACATCGCCGGGCACGGGAACATCGAGCCA
Organism: uncultured Verrucomicrobiota bacterium; assembly: GCA_964458525.1. GTDB lineage: Bacteria > Verrucomicrobiota > Kiritimatiellia > JAAZAB01 > JAAZAB01 > CAYWJE01. The sequence continues at coordinate 2,268 of CAYWJE010000132.1, read as the reverse complement.
GGAACAAGTGTCAAGGCCCGGGCGCGAAAAACCCGCGAGATCGCCCTTGCCAGGATCGCTATCGAGCAATTTCCAGCCATCATCAAAAGAAAAAGCTATCATTGTAGATCCGGCAGTTAAGACTCTTCCGACTTGTCTGCTCGCGACCCGATCACAAGAGCATGCCATTTTCGCGGTACCATTGCGCGGTCAGGCGACAGCCTTCCGGAAGATCCGTTTTAGGAGAATACCCGAGATTATGCTTGGCTTTTTCTATTGAAAAAGCTCTGTTCGCAATGAAAAAGTCCAGCCTTCGCTTATACAATGGCGGCTGTATTCCAATCGGCCCGCAAACGGCCTCGCATACACGGGCTGCAATCATAACAGGCCAGATCGGGAAATGGCCGCGGGGCGCACCGCTTCCCACCGCGCCCGCCACAACAGCCATCAGTTCATTCAGCGTGGTGTAGCGAGGGCCGGCCAAAATATACACCTGCCCGACGGCTGCAGGATGCTCGCCGCACAGAATAACGCCGTCGACAAGATCGGCGACATACGTCATGTGATACAGAATATCTCCGGACCCAAGCATGCGGAACCGTCCCGACCGAATGCCCTTGAACAACTTCAAAAAGCGTGTGTCGCCTGGACCGTATATCGCGGCCGGTCGGAAAATCGCCACCGGCAAGCCCTCCTTCGCAGCAGCCTGAGCTAAAAGCTCGCCTTCAAGTTTTGTCCTCTGGTAGACGTCGTGCGGACGGAAAGGCGTGTTCTCGTTTGCAGGCACCTCGGCGACATCGCCGTGCACTCCTATCGTGCTGCAGTGTACCACCCGCAGGGGGGCATGCCTTCGGGCCGCATCAAGCACATTCTTAGTTCCATTCACATTCACGTCGTGGAAAGCACTGTCCGGCTCCTTCGCGGACCTGTAGAGCGCGCCGATATGGTAGAACAATGCGCAGCCCTCCGACGCGCGCAGAACATCCGAAGCGTTGATTAAATCGCCCTCGACGAATTTGATATTCGGCTCTTCAAGGAGAAGCCCTGCTTTCGGAACGCGGCGAACCAGCGCCCGAACATGGTGGCCGCTTCGCGCAAGTGAACGCGCGAGGTGTCCGCCCAGAAAACCCGTAGCGCCCGTCACAAAAACTGTTGTCATATTGATCCTCTTGTCGGCGGCGTTTTCACCCCGCCTTTCGAGCCGGCCACGAGCTTCCACAAAGAATTAAGATTATAAACCAGTCCCCCGAGAAGAGCCAGACCCAAATTGGCAAAGGTAACGGTCAAAGAGATCATGAATGCCTCCGCCTCCGCAACACCCGCCTGCGCGAACAAGAGCACGAAGATGCCCTGCTCCCCGCCAAGCCCCGCAATGGAGATGGGAACGAGACGGCTGATCGCGATAACCGGCACCACGGCGATGCAGAACAGCAGGGAAACATCAACGCCCAGAGCACACGCCGCTATGAAGACCATTGATATGGCGATCGCCTGGTTCAAGATGGAAACGAGCAGCACCCGCTTCATTACCAAACGGTGCCCCTTGAAAGCGGCAAGCGCAGCGGACATTTCCATCAACTTGCCCAGGACAGCTTGCAAACGCCGGTATTGCCCCAGTTTTCCGGAGAACGGGATGTGCCCGCTCATGAGCAGGGGGAAAAGGGCTAGGAAAGACCCGCACATAGCCACAATCAACAGCGGGAGTTTGTAACCGTTATGTATTCCGAGCAGGATCAACGCGCTCACGATCCCGATCAGGGAAAGCGCCAGCAGCCCCATCAGGTTGAGGACAATCATGGCCAGGGCCGAATCGCCGGCCCCCACCCCGTTGCGGCGGGAAACCAGCACGGCTCTAGTTACGTCCGTTCCGAGGCTCGATGGAATGAAAGTGCCGAAGAAAGCGCCCGCCATGTAGTTAAAAATCATCTCGCGCAATCTCAGATTATGCCCGCGCGTCCCCAGAAGCGCGCCCCAGTTGGATGCGCGCAGAACGGCATCCAGGCACACTAGCGCAACGAGCAGAAGAAAATAGAAAGGCTGCCGCGTCTCAAGAACCGTGCAAAGCTGCTCCAGGCCGATGCGCCGCAGGAGAAAGAACATCAGCCCGGCGGCCACGGCCAGCCGTAATATCCTGAAAAAAGCTTTTCGATTCATGTCGTTTTTCCTGAATCCGTGATGAGATCAGTATGCCGCAGATGTAAGGAGCTTTTAAGCAGAACTTAAGAAGATAAGAGGTTTAGCTCCTTAAACTTCGATTGTTTGAGTAAATGAGTCAAACAAATCCGACTG
>CAYWJE010000131.1:0-9777 GCA_964458525.1 uncultured Verrucomicrobiota bacterium | reverse complement strand
AGTGGATGCTGAACATGTCATTCTTGAACCGGGGAACGCGCGGGTCGCGTTCGGCATCCTCGATCAGGATGGGCACGCCTCGCTCGGCCGTTTCCCCGACAAGGCCGGATCCACGCTGGGCAAGCTGGTTCTTGACGAGATCGTGCGCATACCGGAACTTGCTCTCCGCGGAATCGAGACTTTCACCAAAACCGCCGACGATGGGCGGAAACAGTCCCGATACGGCCCTCGCCCTGAGCTCCCTGCTATTCGGTTCCGCAAAATAAATGGCGCCCGCGCTCGCCATGCTGGTTCTCTGCGCGTAGAACAGCACGCGCTTGAGCAGGAAGTCAACGTGGGTCTCGTCCGACTTGATGAACGCCTCACTGACGTCGTGGACAAAGTCGAACAGGGCGTTCCGCTCCTGGAACAGCTTGTCCCTCTGCCTCCCGATTTGGTAGATGAGCACGAGGCAGAGGACCAGCGCCGTCGCGGAGAGCATAGGGGTCATGCCCGAGCAGGTTCCTATGATAATTTCATTTTCCATGGCGACCAGCCGGCGCGGCCCGCCGGCGAAAAGAATCCTCATCGGGCCTTGTCGCCGCCCGTTTCCTTGAGAAAAGTGATAACGTTCTTGAATTTTGACAGGTTCCGCTTGTCGGAACGAATTAGGTTCTCATGGGCCTCGATGACGGTCTGGCGCGCGGTGCTTTCGTCCGCATGATTAACGGCGAAACAATTAGGCAAGCCCAGCCGCTCCATCTGCTGCCGGATATCCTGCGGTGTGCGCCCCGACGTGAAGCAGTTGATGATCCTGTCCAGCCCCAGTGTTGAAACATTCTCAAACATGGCCGGCGTCAGATTGATCATCGAGATGGAAGCCCCGGGGCTTTTTTTCATTCTGGCAACAAGCCCGGCGAGAACGCCCAGAAACGTGCTGTCCACGTTGGAGCATGACTCCATGTCAACCACCAGCCGCTTTACCTGCTTGGCGATAAGTGTCGTGCCCAGCTGCTTGAGCGACGGCCCTATTATGAATGATGCGCGGCCAGTGATGCGGATGAAGGCGTCCATGCCCTCGACGGCCACCCATATGCACTCCGGCGTGGATGCTGAGTCGTCGGTCATTGTACAGATTCCTTTTCCTGTTCGTTTGGGAGTGTATCGCGATTGCTCCGGATCTCCGATTTATGGGCGGGCGCGAGCACGAAAACCAGCTCTCCCTTCACGGCCCGTTCGGGGGCGTGAGACGGTCGGTTTTCAAGAGTCTCCCGGAGCTGCGCCGCCGTTCCACACAGGCATTCCTCGTTCATCTTCGTCAGCTCTCTTGCCATGAATACCAGCCTGTCGCCGTGGCTGAGCTCTATCTCGGACAGTAATTTAAGGCACCTGTACGGCGACTCGAAGATCACCACTGGATAGGGTAGCAGGCGCAGCTCCGACAGCCGCTTCCCCCTCGCACCCCCGCCGCGCGGCAGGAAACCTTCAAAAAGAAAACGGCTTCCGTCGAACCCGGACAGCGCAACCGCTGCAGTGACCGACGACGGTCCCGGCACGACCGCGATAGCCACCCCGTGCTCGCGGCAGGCGGCTGCCAAGCGCGCACCCGGGTCGGAAATCCCAGGCATGCCGGCGCTGGTCACCAGCGCGATCGTCGCTCCGCCCTCAACACTTTCAATAGCCTGCTGAGTCCTCGCCGCCTCGTTGAACTTGTGGCAACTGACCATTCGCGCGCCGATCCCGTGCCGGGTGAGGAGCTTCCTCGTGTGCCTGGTGTCCTCGGCGAAAATCATATCAACGGACTTCAGCGTATCAATTGCGCGCGGCGTGATATCCTCCATATTTCCTATGGGTGTGCCGACAATGAAAACAGATGGGTTCATGGTCATATGCTACATGAATTCTTTAGGCAAAATCATTCCCCGTAATGAACTTCGCCGGATACCGAAAGAACGTTCACCTTCATACAGCGAAGCCATGCGCTTTACAATCATTATTTTCGTGGAGAATTACTGGAATTGCTGATTGCAAAGGACACTGGGTTGCAATAATATTACTTTTCGATTTTTAACCATCGGATCTGGCTGGCGGTTGCGATCCGCGTTTCTGGACGGGAAGCAGGGGAAGGTTTTCATCATCGAGGGCGGCGCGCGTGATAGATCGGCACACCTTTTTGTTGTTGCGCACGGCTTCCCAGGCGATGTTGTGCGTCCTGTTCCTGCTAATCAGGGTTCCGTCCGGAAGTGCGGCCGCGGACGAGGTTGACACGGCTGTTGACAACGGGCTCGCGACGAAATCGGCGCTGGGCGATGACGGGCGCCCGTCCATGTGGTTTCCGGTAGGCGAGCGGCTCACATACCGGATCAAGTGGGGGCCGATCAGCGTTGCAAACACCGTTATCGCCAGCGAATGGATCGAGGAAGATGGAAGGCTGTTGCTGGTAATCAGTGTCACGACACGGTCTACGCCTTTTTTTGATAAGATATACCTGGTTGATGATATGCTGGAGAGCGTGGTGGATCCGGAAACATTTCTGCCGCTGCGCTTCACGAAGCGACTCAGCGAGGGACGCCACAAGATTCACCAGGTGACGGTCTTTAACCATGAAGCGGGCACGGCTTCCTGGACCGACCTGCAGGCGGGCGCGGAGAAGGAGCTGGCTCTCGATCCTGACACGCGCTGCCTGTTGAGTTTTATGTTCTTTATGCGCTCTCAGCTGTTTGAGCCGGATACAACGTATCATTTCAAGGTCATGGCTGATGACGGCATTCACGATCTGGATGTGTGCTCGAAGTCATACGAGACGATCAAGCTCCCTTTCTTCGGGAAGGTGAAGAGTATTCTGCTCGAGCCATATGCGCCTTTTCACGGGCTGTTCGTGAGGGTAGGCGAAATCCGTCTCTGGGTTTCCGATGACGAGCGCCGGGTTCTCACGCAGGGTACAGCTGGGTTCTCTCTGGGTACGATAAGCGTCTTTCTGAGAAAGGTGGAAGGCGCAGGTGATGATTCATGGTCTATTATTGGCGGAGATGTGTAGAAATGAAGCTGAATAATAATTGGGCCCGGTCCCGTGCTCGAAGGTTCTGCAGACATTCCATACTCGTGGTCGGCGACCCGATGCTGGATCGTTATATCTACGGCACCGTGGACCGGATATCGCCCGAAGCGCCGGTTCCCGTTGTCAGGGTGGTAGAGGAGAAAAATCTGCCCGGCGGCGCGGCTAACGTCGCGCGGAACGTCAGGTCCCTGGGCGGAAGAGCCGCGCTGAGCGGAGTTGTGGGGAGAGACCAGGCGGGCAGTGACCTGTTGCGCGTTCTGGCGGCGGAGGGTGTGGAGACAGGCGGGATGATGGCTCTCAAAAGGTGCCGCACAACGGTCAAGACCCGGATCATGGCTGGTCGCCAGCAGGTCGCGCGGGTTGACTGGGATGAGACACTGAGTCTGGACGATGCCGAATGCTCGCGCTTTCGCGGAAAGACGTTGGTGGCTATGGAGGGGGTTTCGGGCGTGATTATCGAGGACTACGGACGGGGCTGTGTCCGGCAGGATATCGTGAGCGCGCTCCTTGCCGCCGCCGCGCGGCGCGGAATACCCGTGACGCTGGATCCCAAGGAGAACTCGGATCTGGACGTTATGGGAATCACGGCGGCGACCCCGAATCGCAGGGAGGCTTTTGCGCTCGCCGGGGTTGCTGAGAGGGATCCTGGCGACAATCCCGTGGAAGACGCGTCTCTTCGAAAGGCCGTTGACGTTCTCATGGAGCGCTGGTCGCCCGTGTTCCTTGTCGTCACGCTTGGCGCGCACGGGATGCTGCTCGTCCCGAGGGATGGCAGGCCGCGGCATATTCCCACCGCTGCCCGCGAGGTGTTTGACGTGAGCGGGGCGGGGGATACGGTAATTGCCGCCATGACACTGGGCCTGGCATCGGGAGCTGATCCTTACGAGGCGGCGCAGCTGGCGAACTGCGCGGCGGGCGTGGTTGTTGGCAAGGTTGGCACGGCCGGCTGCACGGCAGCCGAGCTGGTGCGGTTCAGTGAAATGGGCGGGGACTTGTGAAAGCGATAGGCATAATACCGGCGAGGTGGGAGTCGAAGAGGTTTCCGGGCAAGAGCCTTGCTCCCATATGCGGAAAGCCGCTCATCCAGTGGGTGCTGGAGAGGTGCCGCCTGGCAAAGAAGCTGAGCGGAGTCTATGTGGCCACGGACGATGAGCGCATACGTTGCGCGGTCGAGGCCATGGGCGGGCGCGCGCTTATGACCGGTTCCCATCACGAGTCGGGAACGGACCGCGTTGCGGAGGCCCTTGAGATCCTAGGCGGGACAGCTGACATCGTTGTTAATATCCAAGGAGACAAGTCGTTGATATATCCGTGATTGATTGATGAGATCGTCTCGGTTATCATTTCCGACACATGCTGGGACATGGTGACCGCGGCGGAGCCATTAGGCTCCGCGGAGGAAGCCGAGAGCCCCTCGGTGGTCAAGGTTGTTTTCGCCTCGGACGGGAGGGCTCTTTATTTTTCGCGGAGCGTTATTCCGTTCATACGGGATGATGATTTTGCGTCCGACGGTCCGGTTCACTGGCGGCACATCGGCATATACTGTTACCGGAGCGGGTTTCTCACCAGACTGGTCTCGGAGCCGACCTCTCTTCTTGAGCGGGCGGAGCGCCTGGAACAGCTGAGGGCCCTGCACATCGGCGGGCAGATCAAGGTCATCAAGACGGCCGGAATCGGGCCGGGGGTTGATACGCCGGCTGACGCTGAGGCGGTTGAGATCGAGATGCGGCGATTAGGATGGAGTTGAGGAATGAAGACCAGGATAGTTAAAATAGGCGGCGTGGCGGTAGGCGGCGGTCGGCCGCTCGCCCTTATTGCTGGACCATGCGTGATCGAGAGCCGCAGGGCATGTCTTGATATCGCCGGGAAGCTCGCGCGCCTGGCTCGCGAGAACGGCATTCCGTTCGTGTTCAAGGCGTCGTACGACAAGGCCAACAGGTCGTCCATAGCGTCCTACCGCGGAACGGGCTTGTCGAGGGGGCTTGATATACTCAGAGAGGTTAAAGAGCGGTTTGGAGTCCCGGTGATGACCGACGTACACGGCGTGGACGAGGTTGAAAGAGCCGCCGGGGTGGCCGACCTTCTTCAGTGCCCTGCATTCCTCTCCCGCCAGACGGATCTTCTCGTCGCGCTCGGAAGAAGCGGGCTGCCGGTGAACGTCAAAAAAGGACAGTTCCTGGCGCCCGACGACATGAAGAACGTGGTAGCCAAGATCGAGAGCACCGGGAACCGCCGAATACTGCTTACCGAACGCGGGGTTTCTTTCGGATACCATAATCTCGTGGCCGATATGCGAAGCCTGCAGTTGATGCGCGAGCTTGGATATCCCGTGATTTTCGACGCTTCGCACAGCGTTCAGCTCCCGGGCGGCGCCGGGAGCCGAAGCGGCGGCGCCTCCCGCCTGATTCCGTGCCTGGCGCGGGCGGGAGTCGCGGCCGGGTGCGACGCGGTTTTCATCGAGACTCACCCGAATCCAGCAAAGGCGCTTTCCGACAGCGAATCCATGCTTCCTCTTGTCTGCATTAAAAAATTATGGAAAACGCTTGCGGAGATTGACGTGATTGTGCGAAAAGATAAGGACGCTAAATGAAAAGTCTGTCCGCGTTCATGATGCTCATCGTGCTTGCCGCGAGCGCTTTCGGCTCCGATGTCATGCCGGGTCACGTCGTGAAGAAGCTCAGGTACCCGGAGTACGACGACCAGGGCAGGCTCAGATTCGAACTCATGGGCGACGAGGCGACGATTCGGGACGATGGCCTGATACACATAATCAACCTAATGCTCGTTTTTTACGAGGATGGCGAATCTGTGATGCGGGTGACATCGCCGAGCTGTCTGTTTGACCGCGAGAAACAGACTGCGGTTTCAACGTCAACGGTGTTTGTTTCGCGCGCTGAGATCGAGCTCACGGGCAGCGGTTTTGAGTGGAACGGCAAGGGCGGGGGCTTCAAGATTAATGACGATGCGCGCGTGGTTATCAAGGCAGGCCATGGCGGGGCGAAAACGGAGAAAACACCATGACATTCCTTTGCGGTCACCTGCGCGGCGTCGCGTTGAGACATGCCGTGATCTTCGCGGGTAGCTTTCTCGTTCTGGCCGCGGCCGCGGTGCTGTGCGCCGATGGGACGGCGGATGACGCCGAAACATCCGGCGAACCTCTGGCGGAGGGGACGAACAGCACGGTCATAACTTCCGACAGGCTCAGCTATGACGCGGAGAAGCGCGTCGCTGTGTTCGAAGGCAATGTGGTTGTGAAGGATCCGCAGATGAACATGACCGCCAATACGCTGACGATACTGTTCTCCGAAGACAACAGCATAGAATCCATACAGGCGAGGGGTGGTGTCACCATAAGTCAGGATGAGATCAGCGGCACGGGGGAAGAAGCTGTCTACTATCTGCAGGAGGGAAAGGTCGTTCTGACCGGAAAGCCGAAGGTGACACGCAAGCATGACGAGCTTTCAGGCGAGACTATAACTTTTTACAGGGAGACAGGACGGATGATCTGTGAACCGAACGCGATCTTGAGACTCCGCTCGATCCCGGATCTGAAGGATGGCGATCCGCGGAAGGAGCGGGGAATATGAGCGGGGCTTTTCCTCTTATCCTTACCCGTGAACTCGTCAAAGTATATCGCGGACGCAGGGTTGTTGACAAGGTTGATATCAGGATCGAGAGCGGCGAGGTTGTGGGGCTGCTTGGCCCGAACGGAGCCGGGAAGACCACGACTTTTTACATGATAGTGGGGCTGGTGGAGCCCAACGAGGGGAGCGTCTTTCTCAAGGGGCGTGATGTAACGAGGTACCCGATGTATAAGCGCGCGCATGTCGGACTGGGCTATCTGTCGCAGGAGCCTTCCATCTTCAGGAAGCTCACGGTGGCTGAGAATGTGATGGCCATTCTCGAGACGCGCCCGATGAGCGACACTGCGCGGCGCGAGAGATTGCGCTCGCTGCTTGACCAGCTGAGCATCCGACATCTCGCGGGGCAGAAGGCATACACGTTGAGCGGCGGCGAGCGGCGGCGGCTTGAGATAGCACGCGCCCTTGTCACCGAGCCTTCCGCCCTGCTGCTCGATGAGCCTTTCAGCGGGGTTGACCCGCTTGCTGTTTTTGACGTACAGGAGATAATAAGGGAGTTGAGGGAGCAGGGTATGGGCATACTGGTGACGGATCACAACGTTCGTGAGACGCTTACCGTTGTAGACCGGGCCTATCTGATTTGCGAGGGCAGGGTGCTCAGGGAGGGGACCAGCTCGTTCCTCATCAACGATCCATTGAGCAGGGAGCTTTATCTCGGGCCTCGGTTCAGCATGTAGCGCGCGATGCTTGTGAAGGAACGGCTCTGGCCGCAATTAAACGGGAAGAGGTATTAAACATGGCAATCACTGTCGCTGATTTTTTCAAGAGCGTCGGCGAGAAGACCAGTATTGAGCTTGTCGCGGGCGAGGAAGGCATGTCTCGCCTCATACACGAGCCGGCCATAAACCGGCCGGGCCTGGCGCTCGCCGGCTTTTTCAGGCATTTTCCCTTCCGCAGGATACAGGTGCTCGGTATGGCGGAAAACGAATACCTTGTGAAAATGTCGCAGGCCCAGCGCGGCGCGTCCCTGAGAACACTGTTCGAAAAGCACATTCCCTGCCTGGTGGTATCCCGCAACAGAAAGGTGCTTCCGGAGGTCCTGGCACTTTCATCAGAGTTTAAGGTGCCGCTGCTGCGCACGCCGCAGATCACCGGTGTTTTTATTAACATGGCAACCCTTATCATGGAACATCTCAGCGCGCCCCGCCTTATCATGCAGGGCACGATGCTTGATATAAAGGGTGTCGGGGTGCTGATAGAGGGCAGACCCGGTATCGGCAAGAGCGAGTCTGCGCTATCGCTTGTGGAGCGTGGCCATAGTCTCGTGTCGGATGATGTCACGGTGCTCAGGAAGGTGAACGGGAGTACTATAGTGGGCGCGTCATCGGTCAACACGCGCTACCATATAGAAATTCATGGGCTGGGCATCATCCACGTGCCCAGCCTGTTCGGCGTAGCGTCGGTCAAGGATGAGGATATCCTCGACCTGATCGTCACGCTTCGTAAAGCCGACGAGGTGGAGGACTGCGAACTGGGCGTTGTTTCTCTTAAGCGTGATGTGCTTGGCGTGCAGATCCCCGTGGTCACGATCCCCGTGGCGCCCGGGAGGGTTCTGGCCGACGTAATAGAAGTCGCGACCTTGAATGAGAAGCTGAGGCGCCTGGGGCACGATGCAGCCAAAGAGCTGGATCAGAAGCTAATGTCCGTTATGTCGAAAGAACCTTAGCAAGATGAAAAATAGCAAAAGCTCGGAAATAACCGGCTCAGATATGAAGGCCGCCGTGAACCTGGTGGTTTCGAACCGATTTGGAATTCACGCCAGGCCTGCGGCGTTGCTGGTGAAGACAGCCTCGATGTTCAAGGCGGACGTCACCATTGAAAAAGGCGATATGAAGGTGTCCGGCAAGAGCATCATGGGGCTCATGACGCTTGAAGCCGGGTTCGGCTGCACCGTCCGCATCGTTGCGGCCGGCGAGGATGCCGTAAAAACGCTCGAAGCTATCAGGAAACTGTTCGAGCAAAAATTCTTCGAGGAGTAGGGGTGTGAAGGACAAGGCGGATTCACAGTCAGAGCAGTCGGGCGAGGAGAAGGTGTTCCACGGCATAGGGGTGTCTTCCGGGTTGTCCGTGGGCCGGGCGTACCTCAAGGCGCCGCATGACGACCACATTGTTCAGCGCGTGTTGGATCCCGGCGACGTGCCGCTGGAGATAGAACGCTTCGATGCAGCTCTGATCGAGACACGCCGGCAGGTCAGAGGTATACAGAAGGAATGCGATCCGGCGGTGGCCGGAATCTTTGACGCCCACTTGCTCATACTCGACGATCGTCCATTCGTCGAGGGCGTGCTCCTCGACATCGAGAAGAAGCACATGAATGCGGAGTGGGCGCTCTCCGTGGCCGCCAGGGGCTTCGTGAAGGCCCTCTCACAGATGAAGGATGAGTACCTCCGCGAGAGGGCCGCCGACGTGCAGGATGTCGTCAGGCGGATCAGTCACAACCTTATCGGAGAACAGCCCAGCCTGGCGGATATTGCGGACGACAATATCATTATTGTGGCAAACGACATCTCTCCCTCGGAGGTGGCTTCCATCAACAAGGACCGCGTGCTCGGCATCGCCCTGGACCTTGGCAGTTCCACTTCGCATTCGGCCATTCTTGCCGGCAAGCTCGGCATCCCGGCGGTCGTCGGACTTCACGATGCCAGCCTGCTGATTGGTCCTGCCGCCGAGGTTCTGATTGACGGGAACAAGGGCCTCGTGGTAGTGAACCCGTCCCGCGCCCGGCTCAGACAGGCCGACAAAGCCGCCAGGGTGCACCAGAAGATCGTCAGCAAGCTCTCGCACTTGCGGGATCTGCCCGCCGAGACGCGCGACGGCTATCGCGTTGTGCTCTCGGCCAATATCGAGCTGCCCCAGGATGTTGACAGCGTCATCGAGTTTGGCGCTGATGGCGTGGGGCTTTTCAGGACGGAGTACTTCTACCTGTCAAGGCAGGAGCTGCCGTCCGAGGAAGAACAATTCGAAGCATATGATCAGACCGCGCGCAGGCTGGCGCCCGCCCCGCTCGTGATACGGACGCTGGATCTCGGGGGCGATAAGTTTCTTTCTAGCATGGACGCTGCATGGAACGAGTCGAATCCCTTCATGGGCTGGCGCGCT
>CAYWJE010000130.1:0-9819 GCA_964458525.1 uncultured Verrucomicrobiota bacterium | reverse complement strand
TGGTGATGGCCACGCAGAACCCGATCGAGCAGGAGGGGACATATCCGCTGCCCGAGGCCCAGATAGACCGGTTCATGCTTAAGTGCAAGGTCACCTATCCGAACAAGGACGACGAACGCCGCATCATGAACCGATTTACGCGCAAGATGGATGCATGCGTGGAGAAGGCAATGACCTCCGAGCAGCTTGCGGCCATGCGCGAGCTGCTGGACCAGGTGTACTGCGACGAGAAGGTCGGTGACTACATTCTCGACCTCGTGGCGGCAACGCGTGCCCCGGCAGATTATAAGATACCTATCGCGCACCAGATCGAGTACGGCGCCTCACCGCGCGCGAGCCTTTATCTCAATCTGGCCTCGCGCGCCAACGCGATGCTGCACGGGCGCGGCTACGCCACGCCGCAGGACGTCAAGGAAGTAGCCCACGACGTGCTCAGGCACAGGATAATGCTGACCTATGAAGCCGAGGCCGAGGAGGTTACCAGCGACGATATAGTCGAGAAACTGCTGAGCGAGATTCCGGTTCCATGAAAGCGGACTAGCCATGGCAATTGACACGCAGGAATTGATGAAGCACGTCCGCCGGATCAGGGTGTTCACCGCCAAGCTGGTGGATGAACGCATCTCCGGCGAGTATCATTCCGTGTTCAAGGGACGCGGCATGGAGTTCGATGAGGTGCGCGAGTATGTGCCCGGCGATGATGTCCGCTCAATTGACTGGAACGTGACGGCGCGCATGGGCCGCCTTTTCGTCAAGCGCTTCTGCGAGGAGCGCGAACTGACCATCATGTTCCTTGTTGATATCTCCGGCTCGATGTGTTTCGGATCCAACAGGCGCTCGAAGGCAGAGGTGGCCGCAGAGCTCACCAGCCTGCTCGCTCTTTCGGCGATCAGGAATCAGGATAAGGTGGGCATGATCCTGTTCAGCGACAAGATCGAGAAATTCATCCCCCCGCGCAAGGGCCGCACCGCGGCGATGCGACTGGTCCGCGAGGTGCTCGCCGCCGAGGAGACGCGCAGCCGGACCGATATCGCGGCCGCGCTTCAGTTCCTGAGCGGTATACAGAAACGCCGCGCGATCGTGTTCCTGATCTCGGATTTCATGGCTTCCGGATATGCAAGGGAATTGAAGGTCATTGCCCGACGACACGATCTCATAGCGTGTCCCGTTTCCGACCCGCTCGAGAGCGAGCTGCCGAACGTGGGGATAATCGAGGCGCTGGACCCGGAGACGGGCGAGTTGACTCTTCTCGACACGGGGTCGAGGCGGGTTCTCGACCATTTCAGAGAGCGCGCGCTGAGCGAGACGCGCGAGAATGAGACGCTTTTCAAGAAAATGAAGGTTGACTCCATTCCGCTTTCAACCGAGCGCCCTTTTGTTGACGATGTCCGCCGGCTTTTCGATAAGCGCCGCCGCCGGTCGTCGAGGTGAATGATGATAATGCCGATGAAGAACCCATTAATAATTTTAACCTGTCTAGCGGCCACGCTTCTCCTGGCGGGCTGCGGAAAGCCGGACGCGCGGGAAGTGAAACCGGCGCCGCTGGTAGAGACGATATCCTCAGGCCCAGTCGTCCTCACGATGAGCGCTGAGCCGCCGCTGGTTCGTCTCGACAGCGATATCTTTCTCACGGTGAAAGTCGAGTCGCCTTCCGGCGTGGAGGTGCGTCTGCCGCCGATTGAGGACAGGCTCACCGGCTTCACACTTCAAGGCTCGTTTGACAGGGACCCAGTGAAGGGGGCGTCCGGCATCGTGAAGGAGCGTAGCTTCAGGCTGTCCCCCGCGCTGGCGGAGGAATACAGGATAGGCCCGATGGCCGTCACCGTGGTTGACGGCAGGAAACAGCCGGCTGAGGAGAGCTGGTTCGCCACGCGTCCGCTCCAGTTCGAGAGCGCGCCGCTCGCCGCGGATGATGATTCGTCAGAGCGCGGCATAATAGGGCCCGTCTGCGTGCTGCCGTCGTTCAAGACGATCGTCGGCTGGATACTGACGGTTCTTGCCGCCGCCGCGGTCTGCGCCGGGCTGTGGTTCCTGCTGCGTCGAATCCGGCGCGCGGTGCGGCTGCACAGGATGAGCCCGCGTGAGCGGGCGCTGAGTGAACTGGAGGAGCTCATCGCAAGGGACCTCGTGGGCAAGCGGCGCGTGAAGGATTTCTACGCGGAACTAACAATGATCGTCCGCCGGTACATCGAACGGGCTCATAAGATACGGGCCCCGGAACAGACCACAGAGGAATTCCTGGCGGCCGCCGCCGCTTACCCGGGGTTCAATCGGGAAGTGGTGCACAAACTCAGCGATTTTCTGCGCAGCGCCGACCTGGTGAAATTCGCCGCGTTCCAGCCAGAGCCGTCGGCGATAACCCGCGCGCTCGATACCGCGCGCGATTACATAAGGACCGATGAACGGGTGATTCAACAGGAGGGGAAGGACGATGTTTAGGTTCGCACATCCCGGCTTCTTTCTGCTGCTGATCCCTCTGGGTCTGGCGGCCTGGGCAGTTCTGTCCCGCAGGCAGGGCGGTGCGATGCTGTTCGCGCCGACGCATCGGCTGCCGGAATTTCGCGGCTCCATCCGGATCCTCGCGCTTCTCCTCATGCCCTATGTCTTTCTGCTCGGGACGCTGCTGACGATAATCGCGCTCGCTCGTCCGCAGACGGTATTTTCCAGGACGACCCACAGGGCCGATGCGATCGCAATCGCGATGGTTATGGACGTCTCCGGCTCGATGGAGGCGCTGGATTTCTCCACCGGCGGACGACACATAACCCGCCTCGAAGTGGCGAAGGATGCCTGCGCGGATTTCGTCGAGGGCCGGATGAACGACCTCGTCGCCCTGGTGACTTTCGGCGGCTATGCCACCACGCGTATGCCGCTCACGCTCGATCACGCGGCGCTGCTCAATTCTCTTAAAGGAATACAGATTCCAGCCCAGGTTCTGGATCAGAACGGAAACGTGGTTAACCAGGATGAGCTGCTCACCGCAATAGGCGATGCGCTTTCCACCGCTTGCGCGCGGCTCGATAATGCCGATATCAAGTCGAAAATCGCCATACTCCTGAGCGACGGAGAATCCAATACGGGCATCATCAAGCCGGAGGCGGCTATTGAGGCGGCAAAGTCGCTCGGGGTGAAGGTCTACACCATAGGGATAGGCTCGAACTCCCGCGCACCGTTCATGGCCCGCGATATGTTCGGGCGCAACGTGATTCAGTATGCGGAGGTTATATTGGACGAGGATCTGCTCAAAAACATAGCGGATGTGACCGGCGGCAGGTATTTTCACGTTAAGGACGCAAAGGGAATGCAGCGCGCGATGAAGGATATTGACAAGCTTGAGAAAACGAGGATCGAGCAGGATGTGTACCATCGCCAGAACGAGCTGTTCGCTTATTTCATGATCCCGGGCTGTCTGCTGATCATGCTGGCCGCGACGGTGAACACGCTGGTTTCAAGAAAGATTATTTAGGGGTAACTGCTCAGGTTTCGCCACCATATCGAAGATCCGCCGGCCTGCGTCGCAAGTGCAGGCGGGTGGCGGACAATGGTGGCCTACAACATGGAAAGATGTAGGCCAGGATTTTCCGCCACGCCTGCCCGCTTGTGGAGGAGGCGGATCTGCCCAAGGTACGATATCCTGGCGCAAAGGGCGTGTATTTACAGCATACTTGAGCGGTTACATTTAGGGAGAGAATAATGCAACTCCAATTCATACATCCATGGATGCTGTACCTGCTGTGGGCCGTGCCGGTCTTCGGGCTCGTATGGCTTACAGCGCGGCGACGCGGGGAGCTGAAGCTCGACAGGCTTTTCTCGCCCGCGATGCGGACAAAGCTTTGTCCCCGAGCTTCATCCGCCCGTTTCTACTGGCAGTGGAGCCTGGTGATGGCCGGACTGCTTCTCGCCGTGATCGCCGCCGCGCGCCCGCAATGGGGCACGAGGGAGGAGCGGGTTATGCAGCGCGGCCGCGATCTCGTTATCGCGCTGGATGTTTCGAGATCCATGCTGGCCCAGGACGTGCGCCCGAGCCGGCTCCTGCGCGCAAAGGCTGACATCATGGACCTGCTAAGGGAGTTGAAAGGCGACCGCGTGGCGCTCGTGGTGTTCAGGCACAAGGCCGTGCAGCTTTGTCCGCTTACGATTGATTATTCATTCGTGGAGCAGGCGCTGGATGATGTCACTGTCGCTTCCGCCCCGCCGGGCGCAACGGATATAGGCGATGGAATTGCCAAGGCACTGCAGGCATTCGAGACGGATGATTCCGCGCACAAGGCGATAATTCTGGTGTCCGACGGTGAGGACCTTACCGAGCGGGCAAAGGTCGCGGCGGAGCAGGCGAAGAGCAGGGGCATTCCCATTTTCACGGTTGGGCTCGGAGACCCGGCCGGCTCGACGATCCCTGACCCGGCCAGCAGGGCCGTTACCCACCAGGGCAGGGATGTGATAACCCGTCTCGTCCATGATACCATGAAGGAGCTGGCGGAAATCAGCGGCGGCGCCTATGTCCCCGTTGGAACGGCCAACGTGAAGTTGGGCAAGCTGTACCGCGATCACCTGAGCAGGATATCTGCCTGCGATATAGAGGAGCTGACCCGCGAGCGGTTCATTGACCGCTACCAGTGGTTCCTGCTCCCGGCGCTCCTGCTGTTCCTGGCGGCGTCGGCACTGAGTCGCGGTCAGCCGGCAACCGGCAGGAGGAGAAGGGAGCGAGCCGTGCCGCCGGGCGCGGCGCCGGGATTGCGCGGTCGAACTGCGGCGGCCGCGCTGCTCGCCCTGTCATTCGCCATCGCCGGAATGGCCGGGGAAGGCGGAGTTCCGGGCGCTGCGGATGCGCCTGGCATGACGGCCTCCGCCACCAACGCGGCCACGACCGCAACACCTGCTCAATTGGCGCCGCCGGGCCGCGACGGCGCGCGGCTCGCACAGCGTCTCTTCCGAAAGGGAGACTACAAACAGGCGGCTGAGGCATATATGCAGGTGGCCAGGGAGAGCTCACCCCAGCTTCAGAACACGCTTCTCTTTAATGCCGGCTGCGCGCTCTACGAGGCGGGCGACTACGCCGCCGCTGTAAAGCAGTTCCAGGCCCTCATGCCAAGGCTAGGCGCCGACATTGCCGACGCGACCTATAACCTCGGCTGTTCCCTGCGCGGGCTTGCCATGGCGCCCGTGGCAGAGGGTGAGGCCGAATATTCCCGCGAGCGGCTGAAGCTGCTGGAGAAATCCGGGCGGGCGTTTCAGGACACGCTTCGGCTGGATCCCGAAAATAATGATTCCGGGGTGAACCTGTCCATCACCGCCGCCGCGCTGCCGGAGATGCGGGAGCAGGTGAAGATTCAGGAGTTGATGACCAAGCACGGCGCTTCGCAGCCGTTTCAGTTGGCGGAGGAGATGCTGAAGAACCAGCGGTCCATCAATGAGGAACTCGCCGCGGCTATGGCCAATCCGGATCCGTCGCGCATCCAACAGCTCGAAGCGCTGGGCGCGCGGCAGCAGGAGAACGCTGATCTCCTGATTCCGCTGAAGCCGGCGCTGATGTCGGTGGTGGGAACAGATTCGTCGGACCCGGCGGGCAACCAGCAGTTGGCGATGCTGAATCAGCACATCGAGGCGGTACGGGATGTCATGCGCCAGGCTGCGGGGCAAATGCGCGATCTCGATGGAGCGGCGCCCGGCTCGACAGAATCCTCGGAGGCCGGCATTTACCGGATGTGGAAGGGAATGGCGCCCCACGGTCCGCTGCTTGCAGAAGATATCAGCAGGCAGGCGTCGGCGCTTTCGCTCACCACAAACAATAGCGAAGAGGCGGATGCCGATGCGTTCAAACGCGGCCGAATGGAACAGGATGAGGCTGCTGAGTTGACCGATCTTTTCACAGCCCGCTTCACCGAGGCGGTCCCGCCTGAAGAGTCAGGCGAAGCCCGCGAGCCTGATGACGCCGTGAAGCCTGCCGAAGCCGAGGAGCCGGCTGATGCGGAAGAACAGGACCGCGGGAAGGTGAGCGCTGCAACGAGGGCGAAGATACTCGAACTCGCCGCGCAGGCATCGGAAGCTCAGAAGCGGGCGTCGGATCTCCTGCAACTCGGAAAATCGGAGGAGTCCGTGGAGCCGCAGCAGAAGAGTATGGAATTGCTGGAGGAAATCCGGAAACTGCTCCCGAAGGATGAGAATAAGCAGCAGGATCAACAGCAACAGCAGGATCAACAACAGCAAAACCAGCAACAGAAACAGGAGCAGCAGGATAAGGAGAATGGGCAGAAGGACGAGTCCATGGATCAGAAGAGTCCCGAAGAACAGCCGGAACCCGAGCCGGAGCCGGATGATGTCAAGCAGGAGGAAAAGGAGGCGGAGGCCGATGACGATAAGATGACGCCCGAGCAGGCCAGAGCGCTGCTCGAAAAAGCCAAGCAGAGAGAGCGGGATCATCAGCGTGAAGAGATGCAGCGCAACCACATTCCTCCCTCACCATCGGATAAGGATTGGTGATGCGATGCTTACCGTTGTCAAACGTCTTCTTATTCTCCCCGCGCTCTTGCTCTCTGCCATGGCGCTCGCGGAGAACGGCGGGGACGGAGGGCTCGCGCTTGAGGCCAATAGAGACCAGCTCTACCTCGGTGAATCGTTCATATTGAGGGTCACCGTTTCCGGAGCGAATCAGGAAATCCAGCCGGACCTTTCGAGAATTAAAAACTGCAGGATCGAGCTCCTTGGCGGCAGGGACATCAGCAGGTCGAGCATAAGCATAATCAACGGGCGCGTGACGAAGGAGGTTTTTCAGGGTTATGTGCTGAGCTACAGGATCACGCCGTTCGATGCCGGTCTGTTCCAGGCCGGGCCGGTCAGTGTTACCCTCAAGGGCAAAACCCTCGCCGAGCAGGGTCCGGTCGTGTCGGTCCGCGACATCGCAAAGCAGGATATGGTGAGGCTTTCGATCACTTCGTCGCGTGAAACGGTTCTCACGGATGAACCGTTCGAGGTAACGCTGGAAATTCTCATCAGGGCGCTGGACGGAAAATACTCGACCGTGCAGCCCCTGTTTCCCGACAATCCACCGAACGTGGATGCCCGCTGGCTGAGCGGAGCCCCCGTTCCCGGACTCGAAAGCCGCGATATCAACGAGATTCTGAACGAATACCTCGCTCCCCGACGCGATCAGGCCGGAATAGGCATAAACGGCAGGACTCTTCGATTTGATCCGTTCAACTTTGAAAGCCTCTCAGGCCTGCGCGGCTTCTTCAATGAGCCGCAACGGGCGAAGTACATTCTCAATCCCCGCATCGTCGAGGTGGAGGAAAAATCCTATGTGCGCTATTCCATCTCAATAGCCTTCACGCCTCGAGAGGAGGGCGATTTTGTTTTCGGACCGGCCGTCTTCAAGGGGATTGTACCCGCCGAGGTGAACGACGCCGGTCAGGCGCGCGGCGCGGAGATTTTAGCCGTGGGGCATGCCTGCACTGTGCGCGTTGTGCCGCCGCCGGAAGAAGGGCGTCCGCGCTCGTTCAGCGGCGCGCTGGGGAGCAACCTTGTCGCGAGCGCTTCGCTTGATGCAGCCGCGTGCAACGTGGGCGATCCCGTGCGGCTGACCCTGTCGGTCTCAGGCGACGTCCGACTCGATAATATGCTGCCGCCTAAACTGACGCTTCAGACGAACCTGCTGGAGCGTTTTACGATCTACGACAGCACTGTCGAATCCGCGAAGGATGGGCCGTCAGTCCGCCGCTTCATCTATACCCTCCGTCCCACAAAGCCCGGGGCATGCGAGTTCCCGCCGGTCGAACTGTCCTATTATGATACGGGCGAGCGGGTATACAGGACCGTGAGGACCGACCCGATCCCGGTCGAGATCGGGAGGACGCAAGAGCTCACGGGCGCAGGCATTATCGGGCGTCCGGAGCAGGGCGCGCCCGCAGAGGAAAGGCCGGATCCGGCTGCGGCAGCACCCGCCCCCTTCAGCGCCTCGCCGTCCGGCGCGCGCGCCGCGAGTCTTCTCGGAAATCCGCGATTGATCGGAGTCGTTGCCGGGGCAGGCCCGATCCTGTATGCCCTGGCGCTGCTCGGCAGGTTTGTCCGGGGCAACAGGGATACCTGGCGGAAGGGCGCACGGCGCAGACGCGCAATGCCCGAATTCATCGCCAGACTCCGCTCGGCACGTTCTGACTCCACGCCGCATCCGGATGCGGCTCGCGGTGAGGTGTGCGACGCTGTGCGGCGCTACCTTTCCGAGCGCCTGCAGCGCCCGTCCGTGGCCTGCACGCCTGATGACATAAGGACGAGGCTTCTTGATGCCGGCGTGGAGGAAGGCCTCGCGCGGCGATTCAGTTCGGCCTTTGGCGAGATTTTTGACGCCGGCTTTTCCAAGTCCAGCGAAAACCGGAAACTGGAATCGGTCATCACCGAATTGTCGGACATGATTCCGCTGGTGGAGAGGGATATAGCGCGTTCGGCCGGATTAACCAAGAAAATGCAGACAGGATAACATGATGTACAGGAAAGATTTACATTGCAAATGGATTGCACCTTTTAGGTGCAATCCATTTGCAACCTATCCTGTTGATCTCTGATTCAGAAAGCCAAAAAGCCATGGAATGCCAAGAGATTACGCGAAGGATAATCGGCTGTGCATATCGGGTATACAACACGATGGGCTTTGGCTTTCTGGAATCCGTGTATGAAAAATGTCTGTTGATCGAGTTGACGAATGCTGGATTAGATGTAAAGACTCAGGTGTGCATTCCTGTGATGTATGATAATCAGAGCGTGGGTGACTTCACTGCGGACATGGTGGTCGAGGGGAAGGTGATTATTGAGCTAAAGTCTGTTGTGAGTCTTGCCAAGGCGCACGAGATTCAGTTGGTCAACTATCTGGTGGCGACTGGAATTCCGGTGGGATTGCTCATCAACTTCGGCGATATAAAGGTGCAAGTGAAAAGGAAGGTTAGAAAGTTGACCAACTGAATCGTAGATGGATTGACAGGATTTTGAGAAATCAAGTTATCCTGTTATCCTGTCCCTCTTTCTTGGGTTGCGGGTAGCACCCGCGTTAGGATGAAACACATGAAAACAATCATGACCTGCGCTTGCATAGCGCTTGCAGTTCATGGCTCCTGTCTCGGCGATGCCGGCTCGCAGCGCGCCTTCATGTGGAACGAGGCGAACGCCATCGCCGCCTCCGCCAGTGAGCCGGAAGACTACCTCGCCGCGGCTCGCGCATACCAGGCGCTGCTGGACAGGGGCGTGCGGAATGGGCCGGTCCTCTACAACATGGGCACGGCGCTGCTTAACGCGGGCGACAATGCCAATGCCGCCGCCGTCCTGCTGCGCTCGGAGCAGTACATGGGCCGGAACCCGGAGCTCGCGCGCAACCTTGCAATCGCGTTCGCCCGTGCGGAAAAGGAGAAGGGGACCGGCAACCCCTGGTATCGCACAGCGCTCTTCTGGCATTTCAGGCTTTCGGCGCCGTTGCGAACGGCGATTGCGGCCGTAGCGTTCTTTTTGTTCTGGATCTTCCTCGCGGCCCGGGCGCCCGGCGGCGGGCGCTGGACGAAGTACCCGATCGCGATATGCGTATTTGTCTTAATCGTGTTCGGCACTAGCGTTGCCACGAGCGTCCATCAGGAATCGAACGCCAAGCGGATTATACCCGCGGTCGCGGAAAGAGCAGTTCGATAGGATCACCGGCATCCCACAATTTCTCCGATAATGTGAAGCAGGAGAATATTCAACCTGCAAAGGTAACTGCTCAGCTTCGCCACCATATCAAAGATCCGCCAGCCTGCGTCGCAAGCGCAGGCGGGTGGCGGACAATGGTGGCCTACAACATGGAAA
>CAYWJE010000129.1:0-9825 GCA_964458525.1 uncultured Verrucomicrobiota bacterium | reverse complement strand
ATCGCCGAGGATAGCACTCAATGCGAAATCCCACGCTATTTCCGGAAGGACCAAAGAAATATACGTGCGGGGTGGCGGGTTCACCGGAAACAGAAAGGTCGCACAAAAATGCAGCTTCATCTTTCACCGTCGGAATTTCACGGTCACATCATGTCCAAAATCGTTCCGTCTCTGAGCTATCGCGGCGGGGATGTGAAGAAGTGGCAGTCCAAATTGCGCCGACAACTCGGCGAGTTGGTCGGCGATATGCCGCGGAAGCGTTGTCCGCTACACCCGCGCGGAATATGGAAGCGCGAACATCCGCTTGGCATGATTGAGAAGATCACCTTCACATCCGAGCCGTTCGCCGACGTCACGGCATACGTGTGCCTGCCGAAGAACGCCAAGCCCCCCTACACTTTCATGATCTGCCTGCAGGGACACTCGACCGGAATGCACAATTCAATTGCGGTCCAGAGGGAGGACGAGACAAAGCCCTACCACGTGGAGGGAGATCGCGACTTCGCACTCGGCTGCATGAAGCGCGGCATAGCCGCGTTGTGCATCGAGCAGCGCTCCTTCGGGCAGCGCCGCGAGCTGAAGCAGAAACAGGTGTCCTCCCACGGCTGCCACGACGCCGCCATGCAGGCGCTGATGCTCGGAAGGACGCTCTTAGGCGAGCGCGTTTACGACGTTGACAGGGGCATTGACTACCTCGCCTCGCGCGCCGATGCGCGGATGGACAGGTTGGGCGTGATGGGGAACTCGGGCGGCGGCACCATCAGCCTCTTCTCCGCGGCGCTGCTCCCGCGCCTGGCGTTCGCAATGCCCTCCTGCTACTTCTGCACCTTCCGCGATTCGATTATGTCCATCTTCCATTGCGCCGACAACTACATCCCCCGCCTCCTGCAGTACGCGGAGATGGCGGACGTGATGGGGCTGTTCGCCCCGAAGCCGGTCGTGATAGTGGCGGGCAAGGAGGACACTATATTCCCGATCGGCGCCACGCGCAAGGCGTTCCGTCAGCTCCGCAAGATATACGCCGCGTTCGGGGCGGAAAAACACTGTCACCTCGTAGTGGGCAGCGGCGGCCACCGGTTCTACGCGGACGACGCCTGGCCCGTAATGTTCAAGGAGATGAATGCGTGAAGAAGCCGAACATCCTATTCGTTTTCAGCGACCAGCAGCGCTGGGACACCTGCGGCTGCTATGGTCAGCCGCTTGACATAACGCCGAATCTCGACACCATGGCGCGCGAAGGCATTCGCTTCGAAAACGCGTTCACCTGCCAGCCCGTGTGCGGCCCGGCGCGCTCCTGCATACAGACGGGCAAGTACGCCACAGAGGTCGGCTGCCACACGAACCACCGAATGCTGCCCGTGAACGAGCAGACGATCGCCCACCGCCTCGCCGCAAACGGGTACGACACGGCCTACATCGGCAAGTGGCATCTCGCCTCCTGCGGACCACGCGACGGCGCTGATGATTTCAGGATCAGACCGGTCCCGCCCGAGCGCAGGGGCGGCTATGATCACTGGCTCGCATCAGACGTACTGGAATTCACATCGCACAGCTATGACGGATACATGTTCGATGCACAGGGAAACAGGCGTGATTTTCCGGAAGGCCGCTACAGGGTTGACGCGCTCACCGACTGGGCCATCGAGTATCTACAGACCCGACGGGGCGGGGCAAAACCCTTCTTCCTGTTTCTCTCATACATCGAGCCGCACCACCAGAATGATCACTACCACTACGAGGGACCCGAGGGCGCGAAGTCGCGCTTCAAGGACTTTGTACCGCCGAAAGACCTGGTGAAATCGCAGGGCGACTGGCGCGAGGAATACCCCGATTATCTCGGTTGCATAAACAGCCTGGACGCAAACCTCGGACGCATCCGCGGCGCGCTTGACGAGCTCGGGCTTGCGAACGACACGCTGATCATCTACACCAGCGATCACGGCTCGCATTTCAGGACGAGGAACGCGGAATATAAGCGCTCCTGCCATGACGGTTGCATCAGGATCCCGATGATATTCGCCGGCCCCGGTTTCCGCGGCGGGAAGGAACCGTCGCAACTGGCAAGCCTGATTGACCTTCCGCCTACCATCCTGACAACAGCGGGCATCAAGCCTCCGACGACGATGCGCGGGCACACGCTTCAGAAGATTGTATCAGGCTCTCCTGCCGACTGGCCGGAAGAAGTGTTCCTTCAGATAAGCGAGAGCCAGTGCGGACGCGCCATAAGGACGCATAAATGGAAATACAGCGTGCGTGCGCCGGACAAGAAGGGCGGGGACCCGGCATCGGATACCTATGTTGAGGATTTCCTCTACGATCTCGAGGCCGACCCGCATGAACAGGACAACCTGGTCGCCGATCCCGGCCTTGCGAAAATCAGGAAGGAACTCTCGCTCCGGCTTAAGCGCCGCATGGCGCAGGCCGGAGAAGCGGAGCCGCTCATCCTGCCGGTGGACGGTCTGCGTTGATTCGACTGCTCTATAGGTTACAGCGCCTCGCCCACCTGGAACCGGACGAAGCGGCGTATGGTGACAGTGTCCTTCAGAACAGCCTCGTTTTCCTTGAGATAGGCGGAGACCGTCTTGTCCTGATCCTTAACGAACGGCTGGTGAATCAGACAAACCTGCTCGTAGAATTTGCGCATCTTGCCGTCCACGATCTTCTCAATGATCTGCGGGGGCTTGTCCTTCACCTGCTGCGCATAGATCTCACGTTCGGCCGCAATCACGTCCTGCGGCACGAACTTCTCGTCCGGGAACCTGGGATTCGAGGCCGCGATGTGCAGGCAGATATCCTTGGCGACATCCGCGAAGACGCCGCATGACAGAGTTTCAGGCTTTTCGCAACCGATTTCCGCAAGCACACCAAGCGTGCTGCCGTGGTGAATGTAGGAGACGATCAGGCCGGTGCCCTGCGCCTTGAAGCGGATGTTGCGGCGCATGACAATGTTCTCGCCTATCTCCGCTATCTTGGCCACGACGGCTTCCGACGCCTCTTCCGCGAGATTTCCATCCGTGCCGGCAGCTTTCTCCGCCAGGTTTTTCGTAAATAATTTGAAATTGTCGTTTTTAGCCACAAAATCGGTTTCGCAGTTGACCTCGACCAGCGAGCCTGTTTTTCCGTCATCAACGATGGCAGAGGCTATTATCCCCTGGTTCGCCGCGCGTGATGCCTTCTTCTGGGCCACGGCCATTCCGCGCTCGCGCAGGATTTTTATGGCCTTTGCCCTGTCGCCGTCAGCTTCGACGAGCGCGCGCTTGCATTCCATCATTCCGACGTTGGTCTCTTCCCTCAACTCCTTGACCAGTGCAGCAGTAATCTCAGCCATGATACGCGTTCCTTTCGTCAAATGTCATTCCGCCTTCGCGGGAGCCGCGGCTTCCGGCGCGGGCACGGCCTTCTCCACCGGCGCAGGAGCGGGAGCTGCCTTCTTCTCCGCCGGCACGTTGACCTTGGCGGGCTTGGCCGCCGGCCTGCCTGTCCCGGCCGGAGCCTTGTCCCTGGGCCTGTGCGAACGCGGGGGACGTGCCGGCCTGTCCGGCCTCGCGGCCTGGTCCGGCTTTGCCTCGGCATCCAGCTTCTTGCGTTGCGCAGCGGAAGCGTCATATTCGGCCTTCGCCTTCACAATGCCATCGGCAAAAAGGTTGAGGATCAACTTGACGCAGCGCAACGCATCGTCATTGCCCGGAATCGGGTAGTCAATGGAATCGGGGTCGCAATTGGTGTCAACCAGCGCAACGACGGGAATGCCCATGCGGCGGGCCTCGCGAATCGCGATCGCCTCGCGGTTGATGTCAACCACAATCATTGCGCCAGGCATCCCGGCCATATCCGCTATGCCCCCGAGGTTCTTCTGCAGACGGGCGAGCTCGCTCCTCAGGCGCGACGCCTCCTTCTGCGGCATCGCGGCCATCTCGCCGCTGGTCTCAAGCGCCTCGAGCTTGCGCAGTCGCGTGATGCTTGTCTTGACATGCTTGTGATTCGTGAGCATCCCGCCGAGCCAGCGGTTCACGATGAAGAACTGGCCGCAACGCGTAGCCGCCTCCTTGACTATCTCCTGAGTGAGCTTCTTCGTGCCCACGAAAATGATCTGCCTGCCGCCGCCGACGGTTTCACAGATGAACTGCATCGCTATCTTGAGATGAAACAGCGTCTTGGAGAGATCAATGATGTAGATACCGCTGCGCTTGCTGAAGATGAAACGCTTCATCTTCGGATTCCAGCGCTTGGTTTGATGCCCGAAATGAAGGCCGGCTTCGAGCAGCTCGCTCACGCCGACGTTGACCTGGAACGGTGTTTGATCAGCCACATTTCCTCCTTTTGTTGGTCCCGCGAACGGGACAATCCGCTTTGGCTTCTCCCTTGTGGCGGGGAAAAACACTCGCTTCATCACAGGCGCACTGGGCTCCCGTGAATTTATTGAACTTGTACTCTATTACACCACCAGCGAAATGCAAGAAATAAATCAATAAAAAGTAAACTTCAGCAATTCTCATTTTGGCTTCATGCTCCTGCCGGGCAAGCCGGCAGGGAACTTGCCATAATGCGAATTTCTGATCAAACTTACTCCCTGCTTGACGCGCGCCCGTCCGCCTGACACACTTCTTTCCTCTTTTTGAAAAGCAGGCTCACATGAGACTTGAACGCACAAAACTCCTGTTCCTTGCCGCGTTGCTCATTCCGTCCTCCGGGCTGGCCGAAGACATTCCCGAGCTCACGCTGGATGACTGCATACTGATCGGGCTGGAGCGCTCGGTGGTCGTGGAAAACGCGCGCCGCGATGAGGCGATAGCGGACTCCAGAATCCGGCAGGTGCGCGCCCAGGCGCTGCCCGAGCTCAAGGCGCGCGGCAGCTACACCCGGCTCGACAAGGTGGATTCCTTCGACATGGGGGACGGCCCGGTCGAGTTCGGCAAGCTGAATAACTACGCAGTCTCCGCGGAGGCGAGCCAGCTCCTCTATTCCGGCGGCTCCGTCCTGGCCGCCCTGAAGGCCGCAGAGCTTTTCAGCGAGAGCAGCCGCCAGCGAACGGTTCGCTCCGAGCAGGAGCTCGTGCGCGATATTGAAGTGGCTTTTTACGGAATACTGCTCAATGAGGCGAGTGTGGAGGTCCAGCGCGCCTCGGTAGAGCAGTTGAGCGCACTCGTTGAGCAGGCGGAAGCCAGGTTCAAAAACGATACTGCGTCGGAATTCGACGTTCTGAGCGCAAGGGTCCGGCTCGCCAACCAGGAGCCGTCGCTCATTCTCGCCCGCCGCAACCTTGAAATAGCCATGGAATCGTTCAGAAACTTCCTGCATCTTGACGAAAGACAGTTCCGGGTGAACGGTAAACTGGATTTCGAGCCGATCGAAGTGGACTTCGAGGAGTGGCAGGCTGAAGGATTGAGACGCCGTCCGGAGCTGAGGCGCCAGGAGCAGATAATAGGCCTGTGGCAGCAGGATATCCGCGTTGAGCAGGGCAGCCGCCTGCCGACGTTGAAGGCGCGCGCGGCATACGAGGGGTTGAATCCATCGTCCTCCTTCTCGAGCGACGCCGACTGGGAATGGGGCTGGAACGCGGGCTTGACCCTGGAGTGGAGCATAATGGACGGCGGCCTGCGCCGCGGCAGGGTGCTGGAGAAACGGATCGAGCTTTCAAAGGCCCGCGCCAATCTCAGCGATATGGAGCGCGCCGTGGACCTGGAAATCCGCACCGCCTACCTGGATATGATGCACTCGGCGGAGGCCGTTGCCGCGACGTCCGGCAACGTGGAGCTTGCCGAGAAAAGCATGGGTATAGCGCGTACGCGCTACGATGTGGGACTGGCAACCTATCTTGAATACACCGACGCCAACCTCGCCCTGAGTAATGCGCGTCTCCTGTGGTATGGCGCGCTTCGCTCGCACAGGGCGGCGGTTGCCCAGCTGCGCTGCGCGTGCGGGGTGGGCGCAGGCGAAAAACCCGGAGATGAATCGCAATGAAAATGCCGGAAACAAACAGAAAAAATATAGCATGGATAATGTGGGGAACGCTCGCGGCTCTTCTAGTGTTGACGATTATTTTGATCGCAGCGCGCCGGCCGGGTCGGAAAGCCGACGATGCCGCGGAGCTTCCGTTTCCAGTTCAGACCGTCATAGTGCAGCCACGCGCCATCAACGAGATGCTGCGAGTGCCGGGCAGGATCGAGCCATTCATGAGGGCTGTTCTCTCATCGGAGCAGGAGGGCCTTATTGTTGAGCTGAACGCCGATAAGGGCGATGCGGTCACCAACGGGCAGGTGCTCCTTCGAATTGACGGGCGCGCGTGGGAGCAGGTGCTCCGCCGCGCGGAGGTTGAAATAGAAGACGCCGAAAAGGACGTCGTTCGCTGGCGGGAACTCAAGGATGCTGGCGCCGTTTCTGTGGACGAATTCGAGAATATCTTCATGCGCAAGGAGCGCGCGGAGATAGCCATGGAAGAAGCGGGTGTCTTTCTCTCTCAGTGCGCAGTGCTCAGCCCCATTGACGGATGGGTGAACGATCGCCACGTGGAGCCGGGCGAATATGTCGGCAAGGGCCGCGCTGTGTTCGAGGTGGTGAACACAGAAAGAATGAAGGTGGTGTTCGATGTCCCGGAGAAGAACGCGCCTGCCGTCAAGACCGGATCGCCGGCACTCGTGAAACTCGATGCGCTTCCCGGCGAAAGCTTCGAGTGCAAGATCACGTTCATTTCCTTCGTCGCGCGGCGCGAGAACAACGCATTCAGGGTGGAGGCATTGCTCGAGAATCCGCCCGAATCGCTCAGGGCCGGCATGATCGCCAATGTCGAAATCGTTCGGAGCCATCGCGCGGATCGCATCGCGGCGCCTCTATCGGCAGTTCTTCCAAGCAAGGGTGAGCACGTGGTGTTCGTGGTTGAGAATGGACGCGCCGTTCGCCGTGTCGTCCAGATCGAGGCCATGGCCGGAAGCGAGGCGGTCCTCGGCTCCGGCCTGAAGCCCGGCGACGAGCTTATCGTTGATGGACATCGCTCGCTGCAGGACGGCGCCAGGGTGGAGCCCGGATCAATATGATTCTCTCGAATTACGCGATAAAATTCAGGACGGCGGTGTTCGTGTTCATCGTCGTGCTCGTAACAACCGGCATTCACAGCTACGTGACGCTGCCGCGCGAGGGCACGCCGGATATCACCATACCGTTCGTCTTCCTCTCCGCCGTCTACGAGGGAACGTCTCCCGCGGAGGTGGAGAAACTCATCACTATACCCCTGGAGAAGAAGCTGAACGACGTCGAGAACGTGAAGGAAATGCGCTCCGTTTCATCGGAGGGCATTTCCTTCATCTCGATTGAGTTCATCGCAGGCGAGAATATTGACCTGGCCAAGCAGCGTGTAAAGGACAAGGTGGACCTTGCGCGTCCCGACCTGCCAAGGGACCTCGATGAGCCGGTGGTGGACGCATTCAACTTCAGCTCGGATTTTCCGGTCTACACCTTCACCATATCCGGGGAGACGGATCTCTCGCGGTTGAAGAACATAGCGGAGGACCTGCAGGACCGGCTTGAACGTCTTTCCGGCGTGCGACAGGCTGAGCTCACCGGAGTGCTAGAGCGGGAAATCCGCGTGGAGGTTGATCTGCCGCGCATGATAGCCTACGACATCCCGCTTTCCCTCCTTATGTCCCGGATCGCCCAGGAGAACCGGACAGTTTCCGCGGGCAACATTGACATGGAAGGACAGAAGATACAAGTCCGCATCCCGGGCGAGTTCGACATGGCTTCCGATATGCGGCAGATTCTCCTCACGGAACGAGCCGGCCGACCAGTACACCTTACCGACATTGCCTCGGTCTCGGACACATTCAAGGACCGCGAATCACTTTCGCGGGTGAACGGGAAGCCGTGCGTCGCCATCAATGTGAAGAAGAGATCAGGCGTCAACGCGGTTGCCCTGATCCGCCAGGTCGAGCGCGTGATGGCCGATTTTCCCCTGCCGCCGGGCATCAGCTTCACCGTGATCATGGACCAGTCCGAATATGTGGCAAGCATGATCACGGAACTGGAGAACAACGTTGCATCAGGCTTTATCCTCGTCGTTATCGTTCTGCTCGTGTTTCTCGGCGTGCGCAACAGCTTGTTCGTGGGGCTCGCGATACCGCTATCCATGCTCATAGCCTTCGCGCTGATAGCCGTCCAATCCGGAACGCTCAATTTCATTGTACTGTTCAGCCTCGTGCTGTCAGTGGGAATGCTGGTTGATAATGCCATAGTGATCGTGGAGAACATTTACAGGAACCGGACGCTCGGGCTCTCGCGGATAGAGTCGGCGCGGCGCGGCGCAAGCGAGGTGGCCTGGCCGGTGATCACCTCCACGCTCACGACGCTGGCGGCATTCGCCCCGCTCCTGTTCTGGCCCGGCATAATGGGCCAGTTCATGGGCTATCTGCCGCGAACCCTCATAATGACCCTCTCCGCCTCGCTTTTCGTGGCAATCATCATCAACCCCGCTATCTGCTCGGTCTTCATCAACGCGCGGCCGCACGATGCGCATGTGAAGGGACACCCTTTCGTCCTGGGCTACGAACGCATCCTGCGCGGCGCGCTGAACCACCGGGTTTCCGTTATTCTCCTGAGTTTCGTGTTCCTGTTTTTCAGCGCTGCCGCGTACAGTCGTTTCGGAAACGGCGTCGAACTGTTCCCCGAGGTCGAACCGCGCAACGCGACCATAAGGCTGAAATTTCCGCAGGGCACGGCCATCGAGCGGACCGACGCCGCCCTGCGCGAGTTTGAACAGAAGCTGCTGAAATACAAAGATGTGAAATTTTTCCTGAGCTCAATCGGATCATCCGGCGGCATGATAGGCGGCAGCGGCGGGGGCGGTACGCATCTTGCAACCATTCACATAGAGTTCCTGGATGCGGAAGACCGGGGGGAGAGCTCATTCACGCTTATAGGACGCATTCGCGATGACATAGGCCGCCTGCCGGATGCCGAGATCAATGTGGACAAGGAGGAACAGGGACCGCCCACTGGCGCACCGGTTTCCATCGAGCTTGCCGGCGATGATTTCGAAGCGCTCGATCACCATGCCGCTGAAATCATGCGCTCCATCTCGAAGGTGGACGGACTGGTTGACGTTCAGGACGATCAGGAGGAATCCCTGCCGGAGCTTCAATTCCGCGTGGACCGCCACCGCGCGGCTATGCTCGGCCTCAACACGGACATGATAGCCCAGTTCCTGCGCATGGCGATCTACGGAATCGAGGTCAGCAAGTTCCGCGCGGGCGAGGACGAGTTCGACATAACCCTGCGCCTGCCGCGCGCTCAGCGCAACAGCCCTGATCTGCTGGACAGGATCTTCATCCCCGTGCCAGGCAGCAGCTCGGTGCCGCTTTCATCGCTGGGCGCGGTCGTCTTCACTTCCGGGCAGGGCTCGATCAGCAGGAAGAACCAGAAGCGCATGGTCACGATCACCGGAGAGAACCAGGACCGTGGCGCGGACCAGGTTCTGCGCGACGTTCGCGTTGAAGTGGACAAGATACCTCTTCCCCGCGGCTACAGCGTGGCCTATACGGGCGAGAACCAGGAGATGCAGGATTCCGGTGACTTCCTCTCCCGAGCCTTCGCCGTGGCGCTGGGCCTGATACTGGTCGTGCTGGTCATCCAGTTTAACTCAGCGGTCCTGCCTATCATCATTCTCTTTTCAGTCGGCCTTTCAATGATAGGTGTGCTGTGGGGCCTTCTGATAACCGGAATGAAATTCGGCATCATAATGACAGGCGTGGGCGTTATCAGTCTGGCTGGAATCGTGGTAAATAGAGCGTGTCCCAATTCCCCCATTTTTCGCCGACGCGTCGAAGCAAGAGCCGT
>CAYWJE010000128.1:0-9835 GCA_964458525.1 uncultured Verrucomicrobiota bacterium | reverse complement strand
CTTGGTGAAAAAATAAAATAAAAGAAAAATTAACTGGACTCTGTCCGCGTTTTTGTGATAAAAATTTTATTTCTCGCGTCAACATGAAAAAAGACGGCGCGAGCGTCCAGCAGATGGTAGCAGTATTGACGGTCTGGTCACAACGGGCGCGTTGTTGTTGAGGGTGAAAAAATGAAAGTCCGTAGTTCAGTAAAGAGAATGTGCGAAAGATGCAAGGTTGTCCGGCGCAAGGGGGTCGTTCGCGTGATTTGCAATAACCCAAGGCACAAACAGCGCCAGGGATAGGAGCGAAGAATATGCCTAAGATGCTGGGTGTGGATATTCCAGGTAAGAAAAAAATTCCCTATTCGTTGAGATATATTTATGGCATAGGTTCGGCCCGCGCCATGGAGATCGTCAAGAAGGCCGGTGTGGATCCGGGGAAGAAGGCTGATGATCTGACGGCCGAGGAACTTGCGAAGCTGACGTCAGTCGTGCAGGAGGGATACGTGCTCGAAGGAGACCTCCGCAGGGATGTCGCGCAGAATATCCGGCGGCTGATCAGCATAGGGTCGTACCGCGGGTCGAGGCACCGCAAGGGGTTGCCCGTCCGCGGTCAGCGCACCCATACCAATGCGAGGACCAGAAAAGGCGTCAAGCGAACCGTCGGCGTGATCCGAAGCAAGGATGCAAGGGCCGATAAGAAGAGTAAGTAGCGGCTTGTGGCCCGGTGTCATGTTCCGGGCAGGCCGGGTGAGTGATTAACAATAACTATCGTGGAAATTGTCATCAATGGCAGACGAATTGAAAAAGTCCGATAAGCAGGATTCCGGTTCAGCGAAGAGCGCTTCATCGAAAAAGAAGGAGAAACCTGTTTCTCCACAGAAGCCAGCCGATACGGGGGCTTCTGCTTCGCCAGGCGCGGCTCCCTCCGATGGAGCGGCCCGAGAGACGACGGGTCCTGCAACCGCCAGCGATATATTAGCGCAGGGCGGACCAGGCGAAGCGGAAGGGCGCGCCGCCCCCGCGAAGCGTGTTAAGAGCAAGGCATCGCAGCACGTGCCGTCCGGCATTGCGCATATCAATGCCACTTTCAACAACACGCATGTCACGATAACCGATAGGAAAGGCGCAGTCATAGCGTGGAGCAGCGCCGGCCGCCTGGGATTCGCCGGGGCAAAGAAGAGTTCTGCGTATGCCGCCACACAGGTCGCCCAGGACGCCGCAAGGCAGGCTTCAGTTTGCCGCCTTCAGGAGATAGAGGTCCGTGTGCAGGGACCAGGCTCCGGCCGCGAATCGGCGATTCGCGCTCTCCAGTCGGCTGGCTTGACCATTAATGCGATTCAGGATGTAACACCCATTCCTCATAACGGGTGCCGGCCTAAAAAGAGACGCCGCGTGTGAGGCGCGGAAACGGGAATTAAACGGCGCGCATTTTGGGCGCACGTCATAATTAACAGGGGATAGTTCCGATGGGCAGATATACTGGTCCGGTTTGTCGTTGGTGCCGACGTGAAGGCATGAAGCTTTTTCTGAAGGGCGATCGCTGTAACATGGCGAAATGTCCCATTGAGAGGGAACGGCCCGTGCCCGGGATGCACGGCGCCTATCGCAGAACAAAACAGACCGATTACGCGCGCCAGTTCCGCGAAAAACAGAGGCTGAAAAGATCCTTTGGTTTACAGGAGGGGCAGTTTCGCGGCTGTTTCAAGAAGGCATTGCGGCGCGACGGCGTGACCGGCGAACTGCTTCTCCAGTTGCTCGAGATGAGGCTTGACAATCTTGTCTATCGGTTCGGGTTTGCCCCTTCGAGGCGTGCAGCCCGGCAGTTCGTGCGTCATAATCACGTGATGGTCAATGGGCACAAGGCAAATGTTCCCTCTATGACCCTGCAGGTCGGAGACAGCGTTCAAGTTAAGTCGGCGGATAAGAGCAGGCAGGCTGCAAAGCGGTGGCTGGATGCAGCTGAGGGAAAGAGCATCGTGCCGTGGCTGGTTCTCGACAGGGCCGGGTTCACTGGCCGGGTTCAACATATGCCGTCAAGGGACGAGATAGCGCCGCTGGTTGACGAGCAGCTCGTGATTGAGTTGTGCTCCAAGTAGGAACGGGTGTTTGGTATTTCTCTTTATGGGGAGGCGGAATGACTGTTAAGATAGGCAGATTTGAGATGCCGAAGAATGTCGTTAAGGACGAGGATTCGGCAACTGGCACTTATGCGAAATTTATCGCGGAGCCCCTTGAGCCGGGCTTTGGGCAAACCCTTGGCAATTCCATGCGTCGCGTTCTTCTTTCCTCGATGGAAGGCGGCGCGATATCTTCCGTGAAAATCAAGGGCGCGTTTCACGAGTTCTGCGCCATTCCGGGGGTCGTGGAGGATGTCACCGACGTGATCCTCAACATGAAGAAGGTGCTGCTGAAACTTTATTCGCGTGAGCCGCGCAGGGTGAGTATCCTCGTCAAGGGGCCGGGTGAAGTCACGGCGGGCGATATCAAGACGGACGGCATCGTGGAAGTGATGAATCCCACACACTACATTGCTACCGTGGCAGAGGGCGGCGTTTTCGAGGCCGAATGCGAAGTCGGCGTGGGACGGGGCTTCGTTGCCGCGAAATGGGATGGCCAGGGGGAGCAGGACATCGGGGCGATCCCAATTGACTGTATCTTTTCGCCAGTGCGCCGTGTGAATTTCTCCATTGAAAAGGTCCGCGTGGGCAAGAGGACCGACTACGAGAAGCTTGTGCTGGAAGTCTGGACCGATGACAGGATCACGCCCGATGACGCGCTTGTGCAGGCTGCTACCATACTTCGCCACCACTTGGATGTGTTCGTGAATTACGACGAGGAGGTCGTGGAATTTGAGGGCAGGGAGAGCCACGTTGATTGCGAGCGCGAGGAACTCCGCAAGAAGCTCAGTATGAGCGTGAATGATATCGAGCTCAGCGTTCGCGCGGCGAACTGCCTCAACAACGCAAACATCATTTCCATCGGCCAACTCGCGCAGAAAAGCGAGGCGGAGATGCTTAAGTATCGGAATTTCGGAAAGAAGTCGTTGCACGAGATCGAGGAGAAGCTGCATGAGGTTGGTTTGTCGCTCGGGATGAAGATCGAAGCCGACTGGCTTGCACCTCAGACCGGGCAGGAAACTGAAACAAAATAGGGCGCTCCCGCCCGCGCGGAATCTTACAAGGATTAGTAATGCGACATAAGATTGTGTCTTCAACATTCGGACGTTCGAGCTCTCACCGCCATGCCATGTTGTCGGCTGTTGTGTGCGGTCTGATCAGCGAGAAGAGAATAACCACGACCCTGAAGCGGGCCAAGTCGGCGCGGAGCCTGGCGGAGAAGATGGTGACGTTGGGCAAGGCTGGAACGCTTGCGGCCAGGAGAAGGGCTGTTTCTATCTTGCGGCGGAAGAGCGCGGTAGATATACTCTTCACCGACATAGCTCCCAAGTGCCAGGATCGAGCGGGCGGCTACGTGAGAATCACCAGGCTCGGTCAGCGCAGGGGCGACAGGTCCGATATGGCCTTGATGGAATGGGTCGCGGTCAACCCGGTTGATAAGAAGAAAAAACCCGTCGCCGCGGCAGCTTCCAGCGAGGCGACAAAAGCTTCTTAGCCTTTCGAGCAGGGCTGATATTTCCGAAAGGAGAATATGCCCAGATTTCAGTACACAGCGGTTGATGCCTCCGGCAAGGAGAAGTCCGGCTCACTCGAAGCTATCAACCGGATTGCGGCTCTCGCCGCTCTCAAGGAGATGAAGCTGCGTCCGTCACAGGTGACCGAGACTGCCGGTCGGCCCGCAAAGCGCCAGGCATCCGCCGCGAAGGGCAGCGGCCTGAAGATGGAGATACATCTCCCCGCCTTCCTCAAACCCCGCGTGAAGCGCAAGACCCTGATGGTCTTTATCCGCCAGTTGGCGACACTCATAGACGCTGGAGTTCCGTTGTTGCGCGCCTTGAACATTCTTCACACACAGGAGAAAAACAGTACACTCAAGAAGATGGTGGCTGATATGTCGGACACGGTGGAGACAGGCGGGACTTTTGCCGACGCGCTCAGCCAGCATCCCAAGATTTTCGACAAACTGTTTGTGAGCATGGTCAAGGCCGGTGAGATAGGCGGTGTGCTCGATGTGTCGCTGAACCGCCTTGCTGAATTCACGGAGAAGGCGGAGAACATCAAGACCAAGGTGCTGGGGGCAATGATGTACCCGGTCGTGGTGCTGGTGATGGCGCTTGGTATCGTAGGCTTTATGATGGTTTTCATCATTCCCAAATTCACCGAGATATTCACGGATCTTCTGAAAGGCCAGGAACTGCCGGCTGTGACGAGGTTTGTGATGAGCCTCAGCGATCTGGTCATCCACCGTTTCCCGCTGGTGGCTGTAGCGGTAGTGGTTGTCGTTGTGCTCATCAAATTGACCGGAAAAACCACTGTCGGGCGCTATTTCATGGATGCCGTCAAGCTGAAGATTCCCGTGGTGAAGAACCTGGTTCTCAAGGTCAGCATTTCGAGGTTCTCGCGGACTCTGGGAACCCTCATGGATTCCGGCGTACAGATTCTGCAGGCTCTCACTATTGCCAGGGATACCGCAGGAAATGAGGTCATATCCCGCGCTATACAGTCAGTGCATGACAGCGTGAAGGAGGGCGAGACGGTCGCGGATCCACTGCAGGCATCGGGTATCTTCCCCACGATGGTTGTGAGCATGATAACCGTCGGCGAGGAAACGGGCAGACTCTCGGATATGCTTATGAAGGTCGCCGATACATATGACAGCGAGGTTGACGCCGCCGTCGATGGAATGACCTCGATCATTGAGCCCATACTGATAGTGTTCCTGGCTGTAGTAGTGGGCACGATCGTGGTTGCCATGTTCATGCCTCTTATCAGCATCATCGAGAACCTGCGCTGAGGTCAGGCAGCCGTTTTTACTGAGGCTGTCCAAAAACCTTCGCGGTCGACTTGTACGTCGCCTCTTCAGTTCTGAAAACAGAAGCTCTGTCTGCAAATTGAAGCAACACCCATGAGCCCGCTTAACAGAATTCCTCCAGCTTTTTTCAAGGGCACGGATGTTGTGATGATCGCCAGAAGTCTCCTGGGTAAGGGCTTGTTCACCAGAATCGGCGAAGCCGTCGGCGGCTCGCGGTCCGGTGGACGTCTGACCGGCGGGATTATTGTCGAGACCGAGGCCTATTCGGGCGCGCGCGACCGCGCTTCCCATGCGTTCGGAAACCGCAGGACCAGGCGCACGGAAGTGATGTTCCGCGAGGGCGGCACCTCATACGTGTACCTGTGCTATGGCATTCATTGCCTGTTTAACATCGTTACGAATGTTGAGGGGGTGCCTGATGCCGTCCTGATCCGGGCGATTGAACCGACCCGCGGCATAAATGCCATGCTCAAACGCAGGGGGAAGGCAAAGCTAGATCGCACACTGGCTGCCGGGCCGGGCTCTCTTTGCCAAGCCCTTAATATAGGATTGCGTCATTCAGGCGCGAGGGTGACCGGGCCGGCAATCTGGCTGGAACATGCCCCGGATGTTGCAGATTCGGCAGTCGAAGCGGGTCCCCGCGTGGGTGTTGCCTACGCCGGCAGCGACGCGCTTAAGCCGTGGAGGTTCAGGTTGCGGGACTGCCCATGGACAAGTCGCGCCGGGTGAAGCTCCTTATCTTCCGTATTGCATTCCGATGATGATTTCCTGTTCGGATTCGCGGACGGCTTCTATTATGTCGGCCCGGCAGCCGGCGGTCCTGATGCGTTCAAGCATTCTGGTTCGCTTGCTCATCATGCAGATCCGGGCGAGAACGTGAAGGTGAATTCGGTCGTCCTGGCAGCAGACAAGGAAGAAGATATCGGTCATCTGCCCGTCTGGCGCTCCGAAGGGCAGCGGGTGCGCGGTTCTGCCCAGTCCAATGAACGAGTCTTCAAACATATAAGGCTCGTGGTGGCGTGGATGAAGCAGCGCTATGCCGTCGGTGAGCGCGGTGGAATAGAGCTGTTCTCTTTCTTCGAGGCTCTTCAGCAGGTCGTCCGGATTGGCCACCATCCCGGTCTCATCGGCGAGTTTCACCATGTGCCTCAGAACCGATGGTTTCGTCCTGGCCTCGATTTCAGTTTCGATGAAGGATTCGTTCAGCAATTCCGTGATGATCGCGTGCGTCTTGGAGAGGTCGTGGGCTTTCGTAGTTGCCTGGCGGTGATAGTCAGTCAGACTGGCATGCCCGAACCCCAGGATGCGCTGGGATGCCCATGCGTCAATTTCGCGCTGGATGAAAGCCATCCGATCTCCGCGCATGGTGAACGGTATCTCCGCCCTGCGGACAAGCATCTGGACGTCCTTTTCGGACAGATGCAGGTAGACGCAAACCTCGGTCAGGCTGAACGACCTGTGTGGCAATGCCATGCTCCTATTCAGCGCCGGACTGTCCGTCTGCGAGCGAGTCCAGCATTTTCTTGATCATGTCCGTCTGATCCTTTTCTATTTCTCCGATAGAAATAGCCTTATTCTGCCAGTCCTGTCAATGATGATAAAATTAATAGCAGTTGAAGCGTGCTCATGTTCATTCCTGTTCCATCACGACTATGTAGCCAACGAGCACGCCAAGGTCGGAGGGGAATCCGCGCAGACCAGAATCCCAGGCCGGGTTTGTCGAAAGATGAAGATGTATCGAGTCGCCCTTGAACGCAGCGTGAGCGTTAACCGACCAAACCTGCCACTGCCAGCGGCTTGTGTCAACGAGTCTCTTCAGGGGCTGGAAGGCATTTGCGCCGCTTATGCCGAATTCCGCAGGAGCTCCATCCTTTATGTTGGGCGCTTCGAGAAGAATCATCACAATCCCCTTCCCGTTTGATGGAGCGGGAATGATCGCTTCAGCCTCGGCCCGCGCCCAGCGGGCCTTGAACGGCATCATTTCCTTTTTCACCATTCTCTCCGCTGGGAACGAGGCGGCGAGGCTGATCGTGTCGCCGCCCGAGATGACCATTGCCTCGACCAGGAACGCGGGCTCCGCCGCCTCGATTTCGAGCCGGACCGGTTGATTGAGCGGTATCTGCTTGAACCTGAGAAGGCGCCAGTTGTCGGCAAGGCGAAGGAATTCGGAACGGCTTTCCGACTGTCCATGCTCCTCTATGCCCTTTATCAGCGGCATCCGGGGATACGGCGCATCTGTCATTAGAAACAGGAGGAGCTCACCGGAATCGCCGTGAAGCAGGGGTATATCGAGATGAATGCTTTCGCCCGCTGCCAGAGGAACGCCGCGCACGGTTCGAGTTCTCACGCGAACTGTGGAGAATCCGCTTAATCCCATGTTCCCTGCATCCATGGTAACGACACGCGGTTCGGTGAGCTCACGCTCCTGTCCCGATCCGTCCTTCAGGCTCATCCGGTATAAGGTCAGCGGAATCGGACCCTCAAGGATGCGCGTGGGCAGGTTGTTGTAAGCCTGCTGAAGGCTTTTGTCGGAGAAAACGGAGCTTCGCTCCAGGCTGAAGTTGAAATGGGCGCTCAAAGGCTGCTGGTAAGGGGTGATGAAGAAAGCAGGCTTGTTGGGGTTGCTCCTCATGATTTCAGCCCATGCCGTCTCCTGCCTGGAATAATCGTCATTGCGCTCGCTGTCCAGGCCCAGAGTCGGAATGCCGAAAAAGTGCTCAAACGGCGCGGCGAAACGCGAGTATTCGCACAGGAGTATTCCGCCATCCCCGGTGATGGTTTGCGCGAAAGGTTGAAGAAAGCGGGCCAGGCCGCGGTGCTCCACAATGGTCACGAGATGCCTGCGGCCGTTGAGTCCCGCCAGGCCGATTGCCAAGGCCAGGATCGCCGGCAGCGTCGCCCAGCTGCGGCGGTCGGGCGGCAGGGTCACGAGCGCCGTGATGCTCAATGCCGACACCGGGATCACCGCTACGATGAAATACCTGGTCATCATGAAATCATTAATATTGCCGGCGAACATGAGCGCCGGAAACACGGTCAGCGCCGCCAGCGCCCTGGTGCGACGGAATCTGTCGCGTCCCGTCAGCCATGCGGCCCAGCCGGCGGCTGCAAGGAGTAGCATGGGCCGCGACAGCATGTTGCCGAGCGCTTTCAGATCGGTCATGTAGAGGTAATGGTGCAGCGGGCAGCCGAGTATCGGAAGGCTTCCCTCAGCGTCGCGCGTGAAATACGAGACCGCAAAAAAGAGAATCGTCGCCGCGGCAAGCGCCGCGCCGAGCGAAAGCGAAAGAGGTCTAGCATCCCTCTCGGTTCGTCCTCCTGCTGCAAGCCATATCAGGGCGGCCAATGCCGCGCCGGCGATAAGGAGTCCCGCGCTGATAATGGGGTGGCGAAGGGGAAAGGAAAGGAAATGATAGATGCCGTAGTAGTCGGTGACTTTTCGCACCTGGTACAGCAGGGCGGCGGCCGGGACAAGCCAGGCAATCGGTGCGAGGAGAAACTCCCTTCTTGCCGTCAGTCCCGTAATTGTGATAACGCACGCTGCCGGAATAACGAGGATCCAGGCCGTGACGTGAAAGAACGGAGCGAATCCCATGCAAAGCGTTCCGAGCATAATGTCGAAACGCATCTTCAACCGATGGCCGGAATTGTTCCACGCGACAAGCAGCAGGGCTGAGCCGCCGAAGAACATGAAGGCGGCAATGATTTCGGGCCGCGCGCAGCGCCCGTGCCACAGTACGAGCGGATTGAGCGTCCATAGCGCGAATGCTGCAATTCCGCTCCAGCGATGGTGAATGCATTGCGTGGCAAGCGCCGCAAGGGCGAGCCCGGCCAGCAGCGCAAAGATAGGCACCACGTAGAGGCCGGCAAAGGGCCCGAACAGCCGCGATGCCATGCTCACCAGCAGCGGGTAGGCTGGTTGAAAATGCGGACCTATGAGAGCCTGTCCGGTGTCGCGAACCCACAGGCATGCATCCTTTGTCGTTCCGTATCCGGAATGGCCGTAGAAAAATAGAGGACGTGTCTCGGTCGGAACCTGCGACAGGAGCGGGTCAACATAGAAGAAGGCGAGCAGCCGCCCGTGCGTGATTCCGGAATTGACGTAGGCGCCCGGATCCTCGCCGCCGAAGATGTCTTCATGCGGACGCAACAGCAGGATCGCCGCGGCGAGAACGGCGGCCAGCCAGATGATGCGAAGCGCCGCGGCTCCGCCCGCGGACCGCCGGAGAATACCGGCAAGTCTGGCCGCCAGAAGCAAGGCAAGTAGCCACAGGAATGCTGATGTTCCTATAATCAATGCTGTCCCGCCCGTTGATTGCCGATTCAGAGCCCTGCCGCACAAAACATACCAAGCATGATTGTCACGCAACGAGTTTGAAAAGCAAGAAAAGAATGCCTTCCCGAAAAAAAAGCCTTCGTGGTCAGCAAGGGTTCCGTAGAGCACTTCTGTCTTTCGCGCACGATCTGCCTGAATGCCAGCTCAAGGCAATCTTTTGGTCCTCACCGGTTCTTCTGTAGTGGCATGAGCGTCCTCGCTCGTGGTCCTTC
The DNA here is from genome assembly GCA_964458525.1 of uncultured Verrucomicrobiota bacterium. Classification (GTDB taxonomy): domain Bacteria; phylum Verrucomicrobiota; class Kiritimatiellia; order JAAZAB01; family JAAZAB01; genus CAYWJE01. Next base: position 373 of record CAYWJE010000128.1, on the reverse strand, counting down.
TCTTCTGTTTTCTGTTTTTAGTGCAGGAACACGAGCCGGAGGCTCATGCCACGAAAAATACCGATTCTTCTTCAGGATCAAGACCGGGGAGTCCGGACATCTTGCACCTGATCGCAGATTCAGGATTGGTAACCACTCAGCATTCAGACCGCCGTATTCGGCAGAGCCCATACCACGTTATGGGATCGAAGCGCCAATTCAGGAGTCAGGAGTCAGAATAAGAATCCTGTGTGAGCGAAGAGAATGCGAAATGGTCGAGAAACTATCCAGATTTGAAGACAGCATTTGCGGGTTTCTGTGACCGTTTCTTTTACATTTCAGGTCCTTCCGGAAATAGCGTGTGATTTTTTGGCGCTTCGTACGCAACGACCAA
>CAYWJE010000127.1:0-9837 GCA_964458525.1 uncultured Verrucomicrobiota bacterium | reverse complement strand
CAGCGTTACCGCGGGCCGCAAGCTGATAGCGAACTATGTGACATCGGCCACGGCATCAAACACTAATGGCGGGGTCGCGCTCAGGTTCTGCATAGTCAAGCGCAAGGGCAATTTTCTAGCCAGCAACGAGGTCAGCACTTTTGTGAAGATGCGCAACTGATCGGAGAACGAATCGTGACAGCCCACACATCCAGCTCAAAAGAATCACCTGAAGGGACGAGATTCAACGAGCACGGATTTACCCTCGTGGAAGTTGTCGTGGGGGCGGCTCTGCTGCTCATGACGTTTGGCGCCCTCGTGCTGTCGTTCACCCGCATGAGCCGTATGTCGCAGGCCGCCCAGTACACCTTCGAGGCGATGCACACGGCCAGGAATGAGATCGAGACGATGAAAACCATCCCTTACACCAATCTGGTTTCCTTCACGAACATTGCTCTGACCGGTAATACAATTCTTTCCGGAGCCGACGGAAAAAAGCACTGCGCCGTCACCGCTTACACGAACCAGTCAAAAGAACTGAACTTGATCATAACCTGGAAAAACCCGGTCAGCTCAATCACTTCCAGCGTATCGCTCATTACAATTATCTGTGACACCAACACCCCGCCCTGACGACGAAGAAGACTCGTTCCTGCCCGGCACAGGGCTTGCCTTCAAAGCAATTTCTCCCGCAAAAACAGTCTCATTTTAGCAAAAACGCGAACCAGAATGGTGCAAATCTTGCGCTGAGGCTGGATTTGTCACCAACCAGGGTCTAACGCCCCCCCCGGCTACAGAACATTTGCCTCGGAATACGTCACCGGTTCTTCTATAGTGGCATGAGAGTCCTCGCTCATGATCCTTCTCTTTCAGGGTGTACGAGCAGGCGCAAAAGGAAGCAACGCCGCTTTTTCCCTTTGTTTCGAGCCATGTAAGTACTCAGCTATACGGTCGGCGACATCATACCATGTCGGTATGACGTGGCGCCGACCCTCCCTCAATTCCAGCAGAGATGCTGTTCTGGTAATGGGAGGGACGGCACCCGCCTGCAGCGCCTGTGCTTAAGCACTGCCTGCCCGCCCGCCTGCAACGCTTGTGCGTAAGCACTGCCGGCAGGCAGTGTTACAACGTTGCAGGCGGGCGGACAGGTTCTGCCGTCCGTAATATGGCATTGCAAGCAATCCCGAGAAGGACCTGAGTAGTTACCGCGCCGTACTCGCACACATACGCTGGCGCGCGAATCTTTTCATGCCAAATCTGCAAAATCCGCAGCTATTCTCATTATGATTCCGTCCCATCCGATCTTGCGTGTCCGCATGGCGGCCTTGGCCGCAGCGGGTGTCGCAATGCAATTGCGGCAAAACTATTGTTGTAATAATTGCGTGTTTCGTCTATATTTCAATCAATAACAAAGTTTTGCGTTTTGGCACACAAAAACTGTTGGCATGATTTATGCTATTAAGAAGTAGTGGTTCGCACAACAGAAACGACTCGGGAACAGTGGTATGAATAACAAGGGATTCACACTTGTGGAAGTGGTAATTGCCGCGGCCATAATGGCGCTGGCCATGACGGCTTTTATCGGAGCGTTCATACAGGCGAAGTATTCCGCGGTGCTGGCGGACAACCGGCTCAACGCGCTGCATAAAGCAAGAAGCGTGATGGAGGACCTGGTGTCACGCACATACGTACAGGTTCCATCGGGCACAACGGCGTTTTCGAACGGATCCTACGTTGTGTCCCAGAACCCGGCATTCTCGAACTCGGTCAAGGATATCGAGGTTACGATCAGGTGGGTCAATCCCGGCACGATTATAACTTCGAGTCTTTCGTTGCATGGGTCAATGGCCAGCGAGCTTCATCGGTCGCTATGAAAACAAATTTGACATTCCAACGGTTCGGCGTGCGCGGCTTCACACTTATCGAAGTGATGATCGCCGTCGGGCTTTTTGGTTTAGTCACGACCGGAGTGCTGAGCGTCTACATCATGTGCCGCGGCATATGGCACTCGACCACGCTGAAGATGGGCACGACCCGCGCCGCCAGCATGGCCATTTCGCGATTGGTGTACGGCATCGAGACAAACTCGGGGCTCCGCTCGGCCGCCGCATTTGCGCTCGACACCAATTGCGCAGGAGTTTACCAGTCGTGGGTGACGCCCACCAATTACCCGCCGGCCGCTAACGCCAGCAACCATTGGGTTGACACCAACTGGGCCGGAGCCGATGGGAGCTGGCGCCTGACTATATCGAACCAGGACGGGAGAATCACCTGTATTGATTACAACATCAATGCTAGAAACATGGTTTTCTGGTCCAACCCCCTCGATGCCGCCGGCCGCAAGCTCATCGCGAACCATGTAACAGCCGCCGTCATTTCCAACAGGGGCGATGGAGTCGAGATATTCCTCACAGTTGCGCAGCGCGACGGACGCTTCACGGCCACGAACCGGGCCTCTACGTTCATAAAGAGGAGAAACAAATGAGCACCAGACAGAACAACAATTCCGGTGTAGTGCTTGTCACCGTGGTGTGCTTCGCGGCGGTGCTGGCCGTGCTGATCGTGGGATTGATGTCCGAGAGCTTGTTGCAGATCAAGGTGGCCAGGCGCCAGTCCGGAATGGAGCAGGCTTTCTACGTTGCTGAGGGCGGAGCGGAGCGAGCGGTTTCCTACATCTGCGCAGGCGGCGCTGTGCCCGGCACCATCACCGGCTCGATCGGAAACGGTCGTTACATCACCACCATTATCGCGGTCGAGAACCTCGGCAACAACTGCACTGTTTCGGGCATGATCAACATCAACCCTAACAACAGCTCCGACAACGAATTCCTGCTTGTCCAGTCCGACGGCTCGATTATCACCAGGGACAACCTGCAGCAGGATACGTCCGACCAGGCGGGAACGGCCATCCTCGTTCATGTCAAGCCGAAAGGATCGGGAAACCAGAACAGCCTCGTGATTGACGGCATCGCTTACACCCTGCAGAACAACACCGCTTACACGATTTCATCCGCCGGAATGACCTTCTCCCTTTACAACGACAACAGGAATCCCCAGGGCAAAGCCGTCGGTCATTGGTGGATATCCCTTAACGGGTCAGGATCTCTCTCGGACAGCAGTTCGGGAACCATCGGCTCCGCTATCCAGTATTCCATCTTTTCGCTGGGAGTGTCCGGGGAAAGCAAAAGAATCGTTATTCTCGAAGGAATCTACCAGAGGAGCTGGGCAAAATACGCGCTTTGGTACAACGCCGACGCCTACGGATGCTGGTTCAAGGGCGGCGAAAAGTTCTACGGCCCCGTACACGCCAATTGTCTTGTCAATTTTTCTGATGACCCCGAGTTCTTCGATGCCCTCTCAACGTCACAGTCAACCTACGGCGGCAGCACAAGCGCCGTCACTTTCCATCAGGGCTTCGAACTGAACGCCGCCGCCGGGTCAATGGCATCCGTCAACTTCACGACACTCCGTTCCGACGCCGCGCTGGTCTTCACCGGCGAAACAAGCATCTCGCTTTCCGGCACGAATCTCCTGGTTTCCAATTCCAGACGAGGATGGTCGAATCACAGCATTCCATCGCCGGTCAATAGCCTGGTGTACGTGGCCGATGCGTCATCGGGAAGTTCAGCAAAGGGCACGGCGAAGGTCGGCGGAACCCTTGACGGACGTCTGACCATCGCAACCGACTACGACATCCTAGTAACGAATAATATCACCTATTCGGTCAACCCCACCAACAACTCCGATGATGCGCTCGGTTTAATTTCCGGACGCAACGTTCGATTGGAAACGAGCTGCCCGAACGACCTGACCATTTACGCGCATATCATGGCGACGGGCAACAAGACGGCCAGCACGTCTGATGGCATGTTCTATGTGTACAAGTATGATTATGCGCCCTTTCGCGGAACGCTTACGGTCTACGGGGGAATCGTTCAATACACGAGAGGTCCGGTGGGCACTTTCTCGACCTACACGGGCAATATGTCTTCCGGCTTTGAGAAGGACTACACCTTTGACACGAGATTTGCATCCTCGCCGCCGCCTAATTACCCGGTGATAACGAACGACTACAACTGGACTTCATGGAGGGATATAGCGCCGTGACCGAAGAGACGGAAAGTTCCGCGCTTAAGATGAAGCTGGCCATTGGCCTCGCCGCGGCCTTCTGCATTATCATGCTTGGTTTGCTTGTCGGTTCGCTGCTTTCCGGTTCCCGCTCCACACCGGAGAAAGTGGCGGATGCCCATTCCTCGCCTGCTTCCGAACCGCCTTCGCATACCGCGCCCGCACCTCAGCCTGTTTCACAGTCCGCGCCACAGGCCGCCCCTTCCCCACCCGGCGAAAGAGATCTCACCGACATCGAGATCATTCGGCACAAGGAGGAGAACGCGGCGGCCTTATACCGACACCTGCGCGAATACGCCAGGGAAAATCCGGATGCGGATGATGCGCTTTCTGAGGAGCAGATAAAGAAACTGGAAAAGGTGGGCGCGATTGCAATGTAGATCTAAACGACTAAGTGGTACCAGAGTGGTTGCAATTTTTCTTGCATTTTTGGGATGACGGTGTTATATTTTTAGTAATGAAAGATAGAGGCTATACATTAATTGAAGTTGTCATTGCTTCCGCGCTGATGGCTATTTCTCTTACCATGGTCATTGGTACGCTGGTGTTGATGAAACGTTCGGCGCAGAGCTCAAACGACCATCTCACGGCTTTACATGAGGCAAGGAACCAGATGGAGATATTGCTGAGCCTTCCTTATACGAACGCGCTGCTCAGCATGGGATCGCACTCGTTCGCAAGCGGTTCCGGAAGTTTTACCGGAGTTTACAATATTGTCACTAATCCAACTTTTCCGGGAGTGAAAAACATAACACTGACAATTTTTTGGGCAAACCCCGGATTAGCAAGAGTTTCATCCAATACGATTACGAGTTCAATGTCCGAGCCTTTGCACTAGTGTCGTGATTGACTAATCCGTCAATGAAATACCTTAACAATGTCATCCCGAGCTTGCCGAGGGATCTCCTTGCCACTCAGTACGTTGGAGATTTCTCGACTCCGCTTCGCTTCGCTCGAAATGACAGCTATTTCTTGCACGGACTAATCAATCGGTACACTAGTACAGCGATTGAACAAGAACTAAAATTACGCCCTTGTGATCAAGACTGAAGCCATCGGAGGAGCGAATATGAAAAAGTCTGCTGGAGTCGGCCATTCAAGGCAGAATTGTTCCGGGATGGTGTTGGTCGTGGTAATGTGTCTCGCAGTGGTCATCAGCGTTTTGGCAGCGGCCTTGTTCACGGCGTCAACAACGCAGGCGAAAAGCTCAAAACGCTATATGCAGATGGAACAGGCTTTTTACATAGCCGAAGCAGGGATTGAACACGCCGCCGCAGTGATAGATGCAAACAGCCTTACCAATGTTCCTGCCGGAGGTCTGCCCGGACTCACCAATGCCTTTTCATTCGCGGGCGGAAACTTTCTTGTTTCCGCTGTATCAACCAATCCAAACAGCTTTTTAATCACTTCAAGTGGAACATATGCGAATGTTAGAAGAACCATTCAGGTTTCCCTCACAATACCGGCCGCAAGCGGAAGCATTGTTCCGCCAAGCGTGGATGCGCCCCTGGCATATTACGGGACGAACCACACTTTGACTCTCATAGGAGCAGGCGGCAAGATTGACGGAAACGATTATGACATCCCCGCTAATTTTGCTTGTTCAGGTGCCGGCTGTTTCGGCGCTTTGACAACAAATCCCGCTACTTCTTCTTCCGTATATACCGACAACCTCTTGGCCGTTGCGGGACTCACCAAGATCGAAGCCCCACCACCGCCCCGTTTGCAAACCGGCGGCGGGATCTTGACCGAGGCTGAATGGATGGATACCGTAAATGCGCTCATACCACTCGCCGATCGGACCATTACTAATTCCGTCAGCTACGCCGGAAACTCGATGCCGATCGGAACTCGGGCAAGTCCCACGATAACCGTCGTCAAATCAAATGGAGTTCTTAACATAGTCGGCACTATTGACGGAGCAGGCATACTCATCCTCGAAGAAGGCGCGCAATTCGTCATGGGCGGCACTTATCACTATGAGGGGCTTGTGATTGCCATCGGCAGTTCCGTGTCTGAGATTTCAGGACACGGCACGCCAAAACTTACCGGCGCAGTGGTATGTCTTGGAAACAGCGGGAATGTCTCTGCAACTGGTGCCGGCGGTGTGATTAGATACAGCTCGGCCGCGCTGGCCAACCTGGCAAATATCGGAGCGCTCGCCAATACGAACAGGATTTCACTCGCCTATTGGCGGGAGGTGAAATAGCCACTTGCAGATAAAAAGGGGTATGATTGAATACGAATAGCCTTGAAGGAAATATAAAGTCGCTTCGCCAAAACGGGCAGGTGCTTCTCGTGGTCGTCCTGCTCTCCTCCATAGCTGCTATCCTTGCCGCAGCGCTCTTTTACGCCAGCAGCGCGCACGTGAGCAGCGCAAGACGCAACTTGCGCATAGAGAAAGCCTTTTTCATCGCCGAGGCCGGCATAGAGAATGCAAAGGCCGAAATCAAGCAAATGAAGGGAAGTTTCGATAATGTCTTGCTTGGATCCGACGGCACCGCGAGCACGGCGGATGACGGCATTCTCCCCTTCGGCGCTTCCACTGCTTTCGGCGGCGGGAGTTATGCCGTGTTCGTCACGGATAATGTTGACAGCGACGCGAGCCTTTTCGTTGATAAGGACGAGACCCTCGTCCTATGGTCCACCGGCGTCTACCAGAACGTCCGGCGCGTGCTGGAAGTCTGCGTCACCTTCACCGACAGCATCAATCCTCCAATGTGCGTGGACGGAGCTGTGGTTTTATACGGATTAAGCAACGAGGTTGTTCTAAAGGGCAGCGCCCTCGTGGATGGTCAAGACTACTCTATTCCAGCAAGTTTCTATTGCTCCGGCGCCGGTTGCCTCGGTTCGCTGATCGCAACCAACCCGGCAACGGCAGGGGTGTTCTCCACCGACACCAATTCCGTGGTCGTCAATAACGCGCCTTCCCAGATACTGGGCGACCCACCAATCAGCCTGGGCGCAAACGCTCCAAGTGTGACCAGGGACTACTGGACCAACATGGTGGAACAGTTGATTGCTATTGCAACGATCAACATAACCGGCGGCGTAATCGGGGGAAACAATACCATAGGAACGCGCGTTAATCCACAAGTAGCAATTTTGACAGGTGATACCAAGATAACAGGAAACGTGGACGGGGCGGGAATACTGCTCGTCATGGCCGACGTCGAGATTGATACGACGGGGACCTTTCATTACGAGGGAATTGTCATTTTCATGGGAAACAACAAGTTCAACGATAAGGGGACTGCTTCCATTTTCGGCTCTGTAATATCGTTGGGAGCATCCCTGGATATGAAGCCGCAAGGTTCGCCCCAGATCATGTATAGCACGGAGGCGCTGGCCAACCTGCAAAACCTTCCACTGCCGCCACGCGAGATGTCACTTGTCTATTGGCACCAGATCAAGTAGGTTCGAAACGCCATCGAACACCTGCGTCACCCTGATCTCTTCCATCCTGCTTCCAATGCCGCCGGGCGCCGAAACTACCGCCACACGCTCCCCACGCGGTGCCCACATGGCGGGATCCGTAGGGCCAAATAACGCAACAACCGGCAAGCCGAGCGCCGCCGCAAGGTGCGTGATTCCCGAATCATTCCCAACATAACACGCACAGCAGCTCAGAACGGCCGCCATTTCCAGCAGTGCACGCCCGCGCAACAGCGGAAATTCGCTCCCCATCGTACGGAGTTCTTCAACGATTTCTCCATCGGCCTCGCCCGCCGTAAAGACGACCCGGAGCCCGCGCTCATCTTCAAGACGCCGGCCCAACTCCAGGTAGTTAGCCAGCAGCCAGTTCTTGCCGGCGCTTCCGCTGCCCGGGTGAAAGGCCACGACACGGCCGGTGGCGCCTATTGCGTCCAAGAGACGCCGCCCTTTTTCCACCAGGTCAGCAGGCAGTTCGAGTCTGGCTACGGCGCCACATCCGGCCTCGACACCCATTGCGCCAAGAAAATGATCAATCGCGTGGCCGGATTCTATGATGGGCGAAACGCAATGTATGATCCGCGCCCCGTTTCGCAGAAGATTGCCCTCGAAAACTCCATCCGGATCGTGGCCGAAGGAAATCACCCGATCGAACGAACGTAGCCAATCCTTATCCTCTGGAGGCAGATCCGCGTCACGCGCGAAATACGGCGCAAACCGCGCGCTGTCAATCGGGACGAAATCTTCGACAAGGCCAGAGGCAGTCGCCAACCCGGCGAACCCCTGACGGCCCGCAAGCGCAATCGAGGCGCCGGGAAATTGCCGCCTGACGCACCTAATGGCCGGAACGGTGAGAATGAAATCGCCAAGCGCCCCACCCCTCAAGATCAGGATGCGACGGTCTCGTTCTGCTCTACCGACAGGCATCGTGTTTATCCAGTACAGCCTGTCTAACGCAGGCGGGCTGGCAGGCAACCCGATTCGTTCCGTTGTGCGCCACGGGCGCATCCGCCTGCGGCGGAGAGACGGACGCCTGTCCCGCGTCGCGCGGGATCCCGGCCGTTTATCTTCTCCACAGGCGAAGGGAACGGCGGAGCCCGCCGTCTCCATTTTCTTGTTTTTTATCACGGTTCCGGAATAATGATGTACTCACCGCTCTATCCCGGATCACGGGCGCCGACGACGGAGGACCTTTCCATGAGCCAGATCGCAATAACCCCTATAATCATTAGGCCCATCGCGGCCGCCGCAATGCCGTCGAAGCCGCCCGGAAGAACCTGGCGGTAGCCGAACACCTTGACATCATGCAGGATCGCGCCATTCGCATCAATGAAAGCACCGAACCTATTGACGTCAATCATGCGGCAATCCGCATCAAAAGAGTTTTTCCACGGCCACAACATCGCCAGTGACCCGAGAATGAAGCCGGTGAGCAACGCTATGGTCTGATCCTGAAATTTCTTCATTATCCAGGACAGGAAATGCGAGAATGCTATCAGTCCCGAACCGGCTCCCACGGCAAGAGGAAGAAGGATGCGCAGGTTGAGATCGTTCACCGCTTCTATCATCACCAGATGGTAATTACCCATGAGAATAAGAACAAAAGAACCCGACAAGCCGGGAAGTATCATGCTGCACATGGCCACGACTCCGCACAGGAACAGGTACCCTGCGGAGTCATTCTCGGCGCCTGGACTCAACACGGAAATGGCAACCGCCACGGCCGTGCCGGCCGCGAACATCAGCACAGCCACCAACGACCATCTTTCGATCCGCCTCGCCAGGAAATATATTGAGCCGAGAATAAGTCCGAAGAAGAACGCCCATATGAAGACCGGGTAGTTCACGAACAGGTAGTCAAGCACCCTGGCGAATGTCAAAATGCCCACACCGATTCCCGCGAACACGGCAACCAGGAACCACAGGTTCACATGCGCGACCAGGTCCTTGAACCTCCCCGCGAAAAGCAGTTTTATAGCCTGTATGTCAAACGACTTGATAGCGTCTATGAGCTCTTTGTAAATCCCGGTGATCATGGCCAGAGTTCCGCCGGACACGCCCGGTATCACGTTGGCAACACCCATGCTCACGCCTTTCAACGCCAGTACAAGGTATTTTTTCATATGTTGATTCGAGCCTCCTTCTTTGTGGTCTTCCTCAGAAACGCAACATAAGCTATCAGCAGGCAGCGGGGCATGTCAAGCGCGCTGGAGCCCATTATCCTAAATCCGGTATTTGACTTTTTCTGACAGGATAACAGTGGCGTCCCATAGGAAAGCGCCTTTATGATTGGAAATG
>CAYWJE010000126.1:0-9857 GCA_964458525.1 uncultured Verrucomicrobiota bacterium | reverse complement strand
TCGGGCTTTCCTCCCTGAACACTGAACACCGAACACCCGCAACACGTATAGCTTGTAATACTCAGTCGGATTTGTTTGACTCATTTACTCAAACAATCGAAGTTTAAGGAGCTAAGCGTTCCATGCGTTGATTCGCTATTCTCTCCGTGGTCTCACCACAGAACACAGGAGAAAGGACAAGGCGTGGAAAAATTTGTCTTGATCAAGCCTGGAACGTGGTAGAATGGCGGCATTCGGATAGTGATGCGGGAGGTGCCAGATCTCTCCCCCGGGACACCAACACTGGAGTTCAGAATGAGATACAGAAAATTAAGACTTGGAGTCAACGTGGACCATGTGGCAACGCTGCGGCAGGCACGCGGCACATCCTACCCCGTCCCGCTGGATGCGGCACTGCTGTGCGAGCGCGCCGGTGCGGTCGGGATAACCATCCATCTGCGCGAGGACCGGCGGCACATACAGGATCATGATCTTCACACCATGCGCCGCAAGTTGAAAGTCCGGCTCAATCTGGAAATGGCCGACTCGCCTGAAATTGTTGCAATAGCGCTCAAGGAGCGACCGGACGAAGTCTGCCTGGTCCCTGAAAAGAGAATGGAGCTGACCACCGAGGGCGGACTTGACGTTGCAGAGAACGCTAAGAAACTGAAACTGACTGTCGCCAAGCTGGCGGACGTCGGCATAGTCGTTAGCATGTTTGTTGATCCGGACGAGGTCCAGCTCACCGCCTGTTCCGAAATCGGGGCGCCGTGCGTGGAACTACACACCGGGGCCTTCTGCAACGCGGCCGGATGGAAAGCGGCCCGCGAGCTGAAACGGCTTGCCAACGGGGCGCACATCGCGCATGAACTCGGGCTGCAGGTGAACGCCGGGCACGGAATCAATCTCGACAACATCGGTGACATATTAAAAGTCCCGTATCTGGACACGCTCAACATCGGGCACAGCATCATCGCACGCGCCGTGTTCGTGGGCATCGGGCGCGCAGTTCGCGAGATGCTGGAAAAGATGGCGGATTACAAGGGCAGCCCGGCATGACAACGGCATCTGGAAAAGCAGGCCCCGGGAGCATCGTTGGTGTGGGGGTGGATATAGTTGAAATCCCGCGCATGCGAAACGCGATACAGCGTTGGGGCGCGCGATTCCTCGACAGGGTGTTCCTAGCCGGCGAACAGTTGGATTGCGGGAAGAGAGCGCAACCCTGGATTCACTACGCCGGCCGGTTCGCCCTGAAAGAGGCCGTGGCAAAGGCGCTGGGCACTGGAATCGGGGTCGGCGCCGGCCTTGACTGGCTTGACATAGAGGTGACATCGAATAAGCAGGACCGGGCGCCGATTATCAGGTTCAGCGCGGCAGGCAAGCGAAAACTGCGCGCGCGAGGCGCAGGGCATGCGCTTGTGAGCGTTTCACATGCCCGCGACTACGCTGTCGCGCAGGCCGTGCTGCTGACAAACACACGAAAGGGTTCGCGCAGATGAAGATAGTTTCGGTCGAACAGATGAGAAAGCTGGACAGGCGCGCAATGGAAGAATACAAGATTCCCGGCGAGGAACTCATGGACCGGGCCGGGTTAGGCGTAGCCAACGCTATTGATGCCATGTTCGACAGATGCTCGATGAAGGATCCGGCCATTCTCCTAATAGCCGGCCGCGGAAACAACGGTGGCGATGCCTTTGCCGCCGCGCGCCATCTACGGCATTACGGCTACGAGCCGGAGGTCTGGGTGGCAGGCGCACTGGGCGAGATCAGCGGGGATGCCAGAACGCATTTCAACAAGATGAAGGAAGCCAAGCTGCGCGTCGAGGAACTGCCCACCAAGGAAGACTGGGAGGTTGCGATTGAAGACGCCCGCATGTCGCAGGCGCTCGATATGGACATTATTGTTGACGGCGTCCTGGGCACGGGCATCAAGGGCCCGGCGCGCGGCCCTTCCGCGGGCGCGATAAGCTATATCAACGCCTCGGCCAGGAATTCGGTTGTAGTTGCCATAGACATCCCCTCGGGGCTGAATGCCGACACCGGGCTCGCCGCGGGCGATGCGGTCAGGGCCGATATAACGGTGACCATGGGCCTGCCGAAGCGCGGGCTCGTTGAGCCGTGCGCAGCGGACCACGTGGGCCGCATCGAGGTCGTTGACATCGGCATTCCTCCCGAGCTGCTGGAGAATATCGCATCCGATATCGAATTCATCGCCGCGCAGGACGTTGCACTGCTGTTCCCCAGACGGCGCCGCGACGCGCATAAGGGCAGTTTCGGACATCTGCTCGTCATTGGCGGAGCCGCCGGCTACAGCGGCGCCGTTTCCATGGCGGCGCGCGCGGGAACGCGCTCAGGCGCGGGCCTCGTCACTGTCGTGGTGCCGGCCTCGATAGCGGCGATAGTCGCCGGCGCCGCGCCCGAGGCCATGGTCCACGCCGCCGCCGAGACATCCGCCGGATCCCTTTCGCCTGATTGCTGGCTGACGTGGAGAGAAAAGCTGAAGGATTTCACCGCGGTGGTTGTGGGTCCCGGCTTGACGCGCCACGAAGCCTCTGCTGAGCTCGCGGCCCTAATTCTCAAGGAGTGCCCGCTTCCTCTGGTCATGGATGCCGACGCACTGAATGCCTTCGAGGGCAGGCCGGGCGAACTCGCGCGGGCGCGCGGCGCGGACAAGCCACTGGTGATAACGCCGCACCCTGGCGAACTTGGCCGCCTGCTGGGCTGCTCGGCTGCGGAAATTCAAACCGAGAGGTTCAAGTCGGCCCGGGATGCCGCAGGAAAGACCGGGGCAGTGGTTGTCCTCAAGGGTGCCGGCACGCTGGTGGCCTGTAAAGGACATGAACTGCAGGTGAACATGACCGGTAATCCCGGAATGGCAACCGGCGGAACAGGGGATGTTCTGGCCGGATTGCTGGGCGGCCTGCTCGCACAGGGCATAGGCGCGTTTGACGCGGCGCGCGCAGCAGTGTTTGTTCACGGCAAGGCGGGAGACGAGGCGTCGCGAAATCGGACGGAAATCGCGATGACCGCCGGCGATGTGATCGAATTCATCCCGCGCGCCTTTCAGCGTGCCTGCGTCCGGTAGACCTTTCTCGTGGCTTCCAGCCAGGTCTCCACAGAAAAGGTTTCGGGCCGCGCCGTCACATCGAGGCCGAGCGAGCGGAAAGCGTCGAGAACGGACCCAACCCGGAAAGATAGTCCCTCCGGCTGCTCGCGGAACAGTGTTTTCAGCTGCTTCCTCCGGTGCGAGAAGGCGAACTTGGTGATTTCAAAAAACAGTTTCTTCTCGGGCGCAGCGGCAATGGGCGGGTTGCGCCTGGCCATGTGAATAACCGCCGACTTCACGACCGGCGCCGGGTAGAAACAACCAGGGCTCACGATCTTCCGGATTTCCACGTCGTACGACAGTCGGCTCCATAGGCTGAGCAACCCGAAATCAGGGGCGTGGGGAGCAGCCGTCAATCGCCGCGCGACCTCAGCCTGCATGGTGAAAATCATCCTGGCGGGCGGGGTTTCCGCGCCAAGGAAATTCACCAGTATCGCGCTTCCAACCGAATACGGCAGGTTGGAAACGACCTTGTTGATGCCGGAACGCAGCAGCGCCTCGTGGTCGGTCAGCAGCATATCTCCGCAGATCAGCTCAAGGTTTCGGCAACCGGCGAAGCGGGTCATCAGCCATGCATGGAGGCGTCTGTCCTTTTCCACGGCTACCACGCGGCGCGCAACATGGGTAAGGGGACCGGTGAGAACGCCAAGGCCGGGCCCGATTTCGAGGATCTCATCATCCGGCGCCGCCCCGATCACTCCGAGCAGTATCGCGAGAACGTTGGCGTCCACGAGGAAATTCTGACCCAGCGCCTTGGACGGGTGGATGCCCAGTTCGACCAGCAACGAGCGGACCTCGGATGGACGGGTTGTTTTTATAACGGTTCATCCGATATAGCCAAGGTTACGCAGTTTCTCGCTTATGGCCCTCGATTCATCATCGGAGTATCCCTGCTTTCCGGAATCTTTTCCGGGAGTGGTCCCCTTTTGTTCATCCATATAGACCACTTCATGGGACTTGAGAAACCCCTCATCGAGCCCCTCGTCGAGAACTCTGCCGTCCATGTTGTTCGGAACAGGCATCGAGAGCAGCGCGAGAACCGTGGGCGCCACATCCATTATCTGCGCACCGTTGAAACATCCGCCCGTCTTGATATCAGATCCATGCATTACCAGAATACCGTTCGGACGGTGTGTGCCGGACCAGCAATGAACGCCCGTTATGACATCGCCGGAGGTCTTCTTGTTGCTTGAATCAACCCTTGTCTCATCCATTGAGGCATAACCCGGCTTCCAGCGAATGACGATGTCCGGCGCATTCTCGGGGAAAACCGAATACGCATCTTCCCTCGCGAGAGCCTTCTCGACCATTCTTTCGCCGCTGTCGGGATCGCGAAGCGCCTCAAGGCCGCGGATGATATCGCCGCGCAACTTCTCGTATTCCGCTCCCGGACTCACGACACCGAACGGCTGCCTGCCCCTCAGATTGATGAAAATATTGCCGTTCGCACCGAGCGGGTATGCGCGCGTGAGGGTCATATCAAGGCGGGCGAGCATCATAGGGGGAGCTTTTTTGCCGGCCTGACCGCCGGAGCCGCGCAGAACGGAACCGAGCCGGCGTCTCAACCCGGCCGGCATGGCGTCGGCCAGGATTCGCTTGAATCTCCTCAAATCAAATCCTGCCGGCCGTGGAACCTTGTGAAGAAGGCCCAGGGAAGCCAGCCAGTTTTCAACGCGCACCCCTTTCAGGAGCGGGCCAAAACCGTGATCAGAAACCACGAACAAAGAAGATCCGTCCGGCAGTTTCGCGGCAATGCGCCCGACGGCCGCATCCAGCCGCTCATATGTATCTTCTATCAGCGATCTATATTGTTCCGCATCGCGTTCAGAATACAGGGGATGGGATGGTTCGGTGTATTTCCACGCCTCATGCTGCATTCTATCAACCGACTCGAAAACGACCATGAAGAAATCCCAGTCTTCCCTTGCCATCAGGTACTCGGAAACCTCCAGCCGATTCTGTATCAACCTGTTCATGTTTGCTACGAATTCGGGCATATGCTTCTCGCTCAAATCCCTCCGCATGCTCTCCACAACAAAACCGCCCAGCTTCTTCTTAAGCTCCGCATCCAACGACGGCGGATGCATGAACTCGCAGTCCGGATTAGGCGTATCCATGCCCGAGATCATGACCCCGTTCACACTGTCCGGCGGGTAGGTTACGGGCACATTGACAACGCAAACCTTCCGTCCTGACTCTCCGAGAAGATTCCACACCGGCTGCGCCGTGCGGAAGGAAGCGTTGAAAAAAGCCGTATCGTAGGTCTTCGGCACGTGGCCGAAGAAATCGAGGATCCCGTGCTTTCCCGGATGAACACCGGTCACCATGGAAGTCCAGGCGGGGGGGCTCAGGTCGGGCATGCACGAGGTCATGGTGCCGGAACTGCCCGCTTTCATCAATCGCGCGATGTTCTGCAGCTGGCCCCTTTCTATCAATGGCCTCATAACATCAAACGTGGCTCCGTCAAGACCTATGATGAAAACTCTTTTCTTATCAGACATTATCGTCCCCTATCGCACAGCGCCGGATGCTCTGCCCCGTCGGGGCAGATCCAACCGTACACCATTATTATGTTCATTCCCGCGCGCCCGGCGCGGACTCCGGTTTAAATGCAATCAGCCTTCTGAACTTCTTGGTTATTTTCGTAAGCTCGAAAATGAAATTCGCATAGCGGTTCGTCCGCGGCTCAAAGAAGAGCTTCTTCAAGTCCCGCTCGTCATCAGGTAGAAGGTCCGTGTCCTTCCCGATAAGCCCGTCGGCAACAGCCCTTTTAAACAGGGCGGTATCCGGCTCGATCCGCGGGTAGTTCAAGCCGAACGACTTGAACTTGCCGCGCCTCAGCACGCGCGTCCTGAAATAGAAGAGGAGCAGCTTGATCAGCCCCTTAAAATCCTGACCCGGCGGGTTGACGAAGAAATTATAGCCGCCCGTCGCGCCTTTCAGGCTGTTGACCAGCTCATAGCCGCGCATCACGTCGGCTTCCGTGAGGTTCTTGTCCAGCCCCCGCAAGGTCACGTCCGTCAGGCCGTCCGGCGAGAATGAGAACCCTATGCAGCCGGCATCAATCGCGACTTTCATAAAATCCATTTCGAGGTTCTTCTCGTTGTACCATGCGAGCCACGGCGTTTTCGTCTTTCGCGCGATAAGTGCCGATATTATGGAGCGGGCGTGATCAAGGGGAAGATTGAACACGGAATCAACGAATATGAAATTGGGCGCCTTGAGTTCGCGGGCGAGGTACTCGACCTCGGCGGCCACCTTGTCGGGCGGCCTGAGCCTGTAGGAGCTGCCGTTGAGAAATGGATAGGTGCAGTAGGCGCAGCGGAGCGAGCATCCTCGCTTCGTCTCGATGCCCATGCTGAACGGCGTTCTGAAATAACGCTCGACCGGAAGAAAATCGCGCCTGGTCATCGGCAGTGCCGCGAAATCAACCGGTCCGCGGGCACCGGTGAAGATCACATCAGCCCCACTCCTGAAGAATGTCCCCTTGACTTCGGCGGGTGAGTCCAGCCGCGCGACAAGTTCCGGCAGCGAATCCTCCGCCTCAAGGAAAATGCCGAAATCTATGAGCGGATTCCTGCGCATGATCTTCTCCGCGTACAGGGAGAAGCCGGACCCGCCCACGACCGTGCGTGTGCCGGGCGCGGCGCGCCTGATCAGCTCAAGAGTTGGATTCAGCATCTTGTAGTAATAGAAGATGTCGTTGTAGGTAACGCTGTCAATATTCCTGACGGAAATTCCCACGAGTCCCGGCGCGAACGACGCGAGTATCTTCTCCAGCTCCTCAAAAGGGCGTTCGCAGATGTTCATGTCCAGAACCTTCACATCGTGTCCGCCGGCAAGCGCCGTAGCGAGGTTGCACAGGCCCAGCGGAAAGACAACGGGCTCCTTTCTGCCGAGATAGGATTGAACGAGCAGTATCTTCATTTCATCACCAGAACATACATTTTCACAACTCCACCACCGTCATGCCGGGCAGCCGGTCAGTTTCGACCTCCCCGGCTGAGTTGGGAATCCAGAACCGTTCCCTCGCGCCGGCCTCGAAGGCGGCATCAAGGTCGTGAACCCTGGGCATATCTTCCGCCATGTACATCACGTAATGATCAGGAAAACGCCTCGTGTATTCCTCCAGCTTCCGCACCGCGGCGCCGGCCATTTCATAAAGCAGCGCCTGCGCGCCGCCCGGTCCGTCCTGCGCGCCCTGCCCGATCTCCTCCTCGATGACGAGCTTGTTCGCGTCGCCGTCGCGGACGACAAATATCGGATGCAGGGCAGCGCCCGTCTTGATCGCCAGGCTCACAGGACCTATCGCGAACCAGTAATGCCGGTAATCGAAAAAGGGCAACCCGATCATCCTGCCCGTTTCTCTGCCGTCGAAAGCTATCACCAAAATCTCATTTCTCTCGAGACAGCGGAACAGGCCGCGCATGGACGTGCGGCTGTTCAACGGGATGAAGTCCGCCTGCAGATGGTCGCCGTGGTGCGCCATCCGGCTCTTCCTCAGCTTCTGATCCCAGAACGAGGACGAAAACACTCCCGCGTGCTTGCCGGCGCCGTGCTCCTCGATCTTGGCCGCCGCCTGGTTAACCTTGTAGCCACTGGACCCAAGGGCCGGCATCACATCGAGATGCGCCCCGAAATGAAAGGTCAGCAGGATCACGCCCTTCCCCCTCGCGAGTGAGGCATCCAATCGCTCGATATTTTCAATTGCAACATCCGCACTCCTTGCGCCTGCAGAGACCTCATCGAACTCGCGCGAGGCGCGCAGGAAGAAAGCATCAAACGTCTTACGCCTGATCTCGACGGGGCCGGCGCCCGCCATGATACGTTGCAGTTCCCCGGACACAAGCTGACGCCGATGCCGCATTGCGAGCATCGAAAGCCGCGCGGCGGTTCGCGCGGCCGCCTTGACCCCGCCGCGGGGCAGGAGCATGAGCGCCCGCCTCATGATGCCCCAAACCAGCCATGCCACGAATTTCTTCAAACAGTTCTTTCCCCGGGAAAAAGCCAGCCCGCCCTAACCAGGCTGAGCGCGCGGCGGGAACGCAGGCGGTTTTCCCAGCTTCCGTTTCAACCTGCCCATGAATTCGGACGCAAGCCTCCTGTCCGACCTGCTGAACCCGGTCGCGAGCGAAATCGCGAACACCGCAACGGCCGCGACAATTGCGAGAATCGTCATACTGAAGTAACCGTTTGAACTGATTCTCGAAACCACAAAACCCGCAAGCATTGCCAGGCCGGCGGCAAGTGACGGAGCGATGAATTTCCTCGAAAAGGGCAGCACACGGTAATATTTCCACACCATTACCATCCTCACTATATCAAGACAGACAATGCTGATGGTCGTCGCCCAGGCGGCGCCCATTCCGCCGTAGTTTGGGATAAGCAAGACATTCAGCGTCATGTTGAGTATCAATGCGCAAGTAATCAGAGTCAGTTCAACGCTCTGGAGTCCTACCATGGTGAGCAGCAGGCCTGCGACGCCCCTGATGGAGCTGAACAGACAACCGGTAATTAAAATCATTACGAGCTTCGGTCCAGTGTTCATGAATGCGGGACCGAATATTGACATCAGCGGCGTGCTGCCGGCAAATATGAAGACGAACAACGGCAGGCTGAGGAGGAACAGCCAGCGGCTGGCGGTCTTGTAGAGAACCTGTACATGCCTCCGCCTGTTGACGCCATACTGCGAAGCTATCAGCGGCCCGAAGATCGTCATCACCGGCTGAATAAGCATGACAAAAAACAACATCCACTTCGAAGCCGCTGCGTAGACGCCCACGCTCCTGGTAGGAAGCAGGATGTTCAGCATAAGGATGTCCATGAAATGATTTGCGATCAGCAGCAGCCCCATCGGCATGATCGGCAGCGAATAAAGCAATATCTCCTTCCAGTCCCGGGACACAAGCCTGCCTGCCCGCAGTGCTCCGAGATTGAATCGTTTGAGGAACAGCTCCACCTGGCTCCGGAGCCGGCAACGCATCGCAACTGAACAAACCGCGGCCGAGATGATGAAGGAATATACGACCGTCATGAAACAAGGCCTGAACCAGTGAAGCACAATGAAAAACGCGACCTGCAGAAGGGGAAAGCCCACATCCTCAATCATCACGGAGTAGCGAACCGTCTTGAATGCTCTGCTGAGTTCGGATGAAACCCGAAGCATCGTGAAGAAAGGGGTGGAAAGCGCGAACAGACGGATAATTCCTATCATGTCTTGATCATCAAAAGCCACATGTGCCAGGAAGGGTGCAAGGAAGTACATGGCAGTAGCAATGCAAACGCTGGAGACCAGCGGAAACAGGGATGCGGAGAACAGGACATTGCGCATGGCTCCTACGTCCTTCCTCTCGCACGCGATGGCAAGATATCGCATGCCGCCCTTCTGCAGGCCCAGCCCAGCTATGATTTCCGAAAGCTGGAGCAGAAGCACGCCGGTTACGAATAATCCCAGATACCGCGGGCCGTACAGCCTCGAGACCACGACCTGCAGGGCCAGAGCCATCAGGCGCCCGCAGAGCATTCCGGCAAAGCCCAGGATTCCGCCTCTCGCCGCGGTTGCTATCAGCTCGCGCCTGGCCGAAACAGACTTTTCATCGGACGTCAGCATATCGAAAAACCCATTGTTCACGAATCATAACTGCTCAAGTCGCACAATGTTTGACGGCCGCACAAGTCCCGACTCTCCGGGAGGTCGGGGCGGCCCTACCAGGAACGAAAATGGTAGGGCGGGACCCCGCTCGAAGCGGGGTAAACAGCACGGCTTGCCACG
>CAYWJE010000125.1:0-9940 GCA_964458525.1 uncultured Verrucomicrobiota bacterium | reverse complement strand
ATAATGGACAGGGAGAACGGAGTTTGCGCGCGCCCACTCCACCGGCAGCCGCGCCACGAGTGAGGGGTCCAGCATGTTGTCTGGAACCGACTCGACAAGCGGCAGCCCGTACTGCAAGGCCATCGTGGAAAGCCGGGAAAGCTCATCATCTCCCGGCAACGCCGCAGGTGATTCAGGGTCCGGCATGAATTCATTCTCCGGTTGAGTCCGCTTTGAACGCGCCGCCTCCTGCTGCCGTGATGCCGGTCTTCTCGCTCAGCGCATCGCTCAACGCGACCGCCTCGGCCATCTCGTTCACAACGTGAGGGGTAACGAAGATCAGGAGATTGGTCTTTTCAATGGATTCAACGTTGTGCCGGAACAGCCAGCCGAGCAGCGGTATGGAACCAAGCACGGGAATCCTGCGCTCGGTCATTATGCTGTCCTCCCTGATGAGGCCGCTGATGACAATGGTCTGGCGGCTGGGCACCGTCAGCGTCGTGGAAACCTCCCTCTTCGCGATGGTGGGCGTGAAGGATTTGCCAGAGGTCGAGCTCTCGATGATCGCCTCGATGCTCGGGTTGAGCTTCATCATCACCTCATCGTTCGGGTTGATATGCGGCATAACCGTCAACTTGATGCCCACGTCAATTCTCTCGATCGTCTCGATGATATCGCGCGCCGTCCCGCTGCCACCGGCGATGGTTGACTTAAGAATGGGAATGTTCTTGCCTATATTCACGCTCGCTTCCTGGTTGTTCTGCGTCCACAGCGGCACGCTCGATAAGATCTTAAAATGGCTTTTCTCCTCCATTGCCAACAGGTTCACGAGCATCGGTATGCTTGAAACAACGTTGCCTTCAGCGTCCTCATAGCTACCCTTGACCACGCCAAACGTCAGGCCGGCAGGGACAATTCCGCTCATGACGTTCTCCATTAGAGAACTAGCCTCTTCCGCCGTGCGCATGCCGCCTATCATGAGCGAAGAGCCCTCGGACGGACTTCCTGCCGCAAGGAATTCAACTCCTATATCACTTCCCTCGCCCATGGTCACCTCGGCGAAAATGACCTCCACAAGCACCTGCTTGGGAGGATGATCAAGCTGCTCCACCAGCGCGCGGACCATTTCGAAATCCTGCGGAGCGGCGTCGATAAGGAGCGCGTTGTTCCCCGCGTTCGGCTCGATCGAGATCGTCTGCTGCGAAGCTTCCGTGTTTTTGGTAAGGAGCGCAGTCAGGCTCTTAGCGGCCTCTTCCGACGGGAGATACTTGAGAAAGATCGCCCTCAGGTGGCCGAATCCGGTATCCGGCTCTATGTCCATCTGTTCGACCAGCCGCTTCAGGTCGCGCACCTGGATCGGCGGCCCCACGAGGATGATGCTGTTCGAGTGGGGCGCCGCGACCACGACAGCATCGGCGGGCGACGACGCGGAACGACCCTCCGACGGCTGTGGCAGCCTCCGCCTGAGCTGTTCACCGGACGTGAAGGCCGCGGCCTTTGCTCCCGTTATCGCGGCGTTCAGTTCGTTAGCCATGTCGCGCGCGTTCGCGTAGCGCAACCTGTAAATCTCGGTGACCTGCATCATGCCGGGAAGATCAATCTGGGCGATGATCTCCTCGATCCTGCGCAGGCTGTCGGCCGTGTCAGTTATGATGAGGTGGTTGGTCGCTTCGAGCGCGCCGAGCGAGCCGGTCTTGCCGCCGCGCACCATCGGCTCCAGTACCTTTTGAACGTCCGCCGCATTGAGGTTGGTCAGGCGAATGACCTTGGTGATCAGCCCGTGCTCCGGCAACTTCCCGTCCGGGCCCACAACCGGGGCCAGCGGGGTGAGACGAGGTTCACGGGCCACGACCTGGTGAATGCCGTCCCGCTCGACGACCGAGCAGCCGCTTGCCTCGAGAATGGATAGAAACAGGGGATACACCTCGCTCACGGCTATCCTCGGCGGGGTGACGACGGTGACCTTCCGGTCAATATCCTTGTCAATCACGAAGCGGCGCCCGGTCAGGTCGCCCACGACCTTTACCAGAAAGCGGATGTCCACCTGGTCAAAGCTGAAATTGACAAAAGTCTCCTGTATTTCAGCCTGCCCGCGCGGCTCTGAGGATGCCGCACTCTCGCCGCCTGGCGCCTGCGCCAGGGCGCAGTGACTCAGCACGGCCATCACATAGACCATAACCATAAAAAATGGATGCCGGCTCATACTCTGCCCCGCCTATTTCAGAACGCCCCGTTCGGATTCCGCGATAAAAGCCACTAGGTGCGCAACCTCGTCGCAAGGGGAAAGTGTCGCTTGGATTTTCTCCAGCGCCTGCTGGGTGGACAGTTTTTCCCTGAAGATAATCCTGTATGCCTGTTTCAAAAGCCGACGGCTTTCATCAGGCACATTTCGACGCTGCATTCCTACCGTATTCAGCCCGCATATCTTGGCGGGATTGCCGTCGGCAAGCATATAAGGCGGGATATCCTTTACCGCCTTGGAGCAGGCGCCGATAAAACTCATGCGCCCTATCCTTACGAACTGATG
Source organism: uncultured Verrucomicrobiota bacterium (assembly GCA_964458525.1). GTDB lineage: Bacteria > Verrucomicrobiota > Kiritimatiellia > JAAZAB01 > JAAZAB01 > CAYWJE01. Next base: position 7,434 of record CAYWJE010000125.1, on the reverse strand, counting down.
CACTCCCGTCACGCCGGATATTATCGCGCCATCCTCAACAATCACATGCCCCGCGAGGTTCACCGAGTTAGACATGACCACATCATCCCCGACCACACACTGATGCGCCACATGCGCATAGGTCATGATATGGCAACCGGATCCCACCTTGGTGACATCGCCCTCGTTCGTTCCTGCGTTCACCGTCACATACTCCCGCAAAGTGGTGCGATCCCCTATTTTAACAAATGTCCGTCCACCCTTGAACTTCAGATCCTGAGTCTGGCTTCCTATGCTGGCAAAAGGAAAGATCACACAGTCCGATCCGATGCTAGTGTCGCCGTCAAGACAAACATGAGGCATAATCCTGGTGCCAGCCCCTATTTTCAGACGCGGGCCAACAATGCTGTAAGCGCCCACCTCAACCCCGCTATCGAGTTCGGCGCCCTTTTCCACTATCGCCGTCGGATGAATCTTCGTCATGAATTGACCTTCTGATCGGTGTACATGAACAACAGCTCGGCGCCGGATGCAGGCTTGCCGTCAACGGTTATCTTGCCGCTGCAACGCACCACGGGACCGCGTCCGCTCATGACATGGACTTCAATTCGCATCTGGTCGCCTGGAACCACCTTGTTCCTGAATTTAGCCTTATCAACCGCCATCAGCAGAGCAACAACGCCTCGCACTTTTAATTTCCTGGCAAGCAGAACGCCCCCCACCTGCGCCATCGCCTCGATCTGTAGAACTCCCGGCATGATCGGAGCGCCCGGAAAATGTCCCTGCAGGTAAGGCTCGTTGAAGGCGATATTCTTCAATCCCACGATGTGATCCAGGTCATTGCACTCGATGATCCTGTCCACCATCACCATCGGCGCGCGGTGCGGCAGCATGTCGAGGATTTCCACTATATCAAAGCTCGCCATTTCAACTCCTCCTTTAGCTCTTTTACGATTGTTCGTAACTGCTCAGGTGATCACGAATTGGTTAACGAGAACGGTGGAGGAGGCTAATCCTGATCGTTAGCCGTTCTCGTCGCCGTTCACGACCACCGCTTTCTGCTTTTCCGTTCCGATGTTCCTGAGTAGTTACTATTTTTAATGATGACACAATGGCGCCGCCCGTGTAAAGAAAAAACCGGAGCGGGAATTCTCCCGCCACATTTTGCTTGGCCGCGCCGGGTTCATCGCTATACTAAAGCGCATGACAGAAGAATCCCGCTTGCCTCTCAATAACATTCGAATCGTCCTGTCCGGTCCGATCTACGGCGGCAATGTTGGATCTGTGTGCCGCGCAATGGCCAACATGGGGCTCTCGGATCTCGTGATCGCGGGAGATTCGGCATGGGAGCCGCGGGAAGCGCACCGGATGGCCTGCTGGGCACAGGATGTGCTTGAAACGCGCCGCGAAACCCGGACGCTTGCCGAGGCGCTTTCGGACTGCTCAACCGTCTTCGGAGCAACGGCGCGGTGCGGCTTGTACAGGAGCCACGCGAGAACGCCCCGTGAGGCGGCGCCCGCGATTATCGAGGCCGCGCTTAACGGAAAGGTCGCCATTCTATTCGGGCCGGAGGACAACGGGCTCTCCAACGAAAATCTGGAGCTCTGTTCGCGGTTGATTCACATTCCGTCATCCGAAAAGTATCCGTCGCTGAACCTTTCACACGCCGTGATGGTATGCGCCTACGAGATATTCACGGCTTACGGATGTTTTGAGCCGGTCCTGGAGAAATCTCCCGATGCCGATTCCTCGACAAAGGAGCGCATGTTCGAAATGTGGGAACAGACGCTGTTGAAAACAGGCTTTATGGAGGAGGATAAAGCCCGGCACATGATGCTTGGCGTGCGCAGAATCTTCTCGCGCGGCAGGCTCACGGAAGATGACGTACGCATACTGATGGGCATCGCGCGGCAGGCCCGATGGTGCGCCGAGTCGGCCCAATCAAAATCCGAAATTTCTATGGAGCATAACAAATGAATACTCAGTCACAAGGCATATCCTCGATATCACTAATGCTTTTCATCCTGGCTCCGGCCCTCGCCATTGCGTGCATACTGGGATACAGAGCCGCAAGGAAATACTTTTTCGCCGATAATTTCGGCGTGGTGGAGGATGGAAAGATATACAGGAGCGGCCAGCTTTACCCTCGAAGACTGGAAAAGATCATCGCAAAGCACGGAATAAGAACGATCCTGCATGGCCACGTTCCGGAACTGTCGGAGCAGGACGCGAACCGCTTCACATCCGTAATCGCTGAACACGGCGTCAAGCTTGTGCAAATCCTCATGCCCGGCGACGGGCGCGGCAATTTTGAGCAGTACGACGAGGCTCTGGCAATCCTGCGCGACCGGGATAACCTGCCGGCGCTCGTCTGCTGCGCAAGAGGCACACACAGAACAGGGGCAATGGTTGCAGCCTACAGGGTGCTGGAACAGGGATGGGACGGGGAGGACGCCCTTAAAGAGATGGAGCAGTACAGGTTCCGGCCGCGCCCTCACAGGTACAAGGGAAGCGAGCATCCGCTCGTCCCGCATCTCAGGGAATATTTCCGGGTTCGCACGGGGGGGGCGGGCGTTAGGGACTAGATCCTAGCGACTAGCTCCTAGGGATAGAAGGCAGGAATGTATCAGTATCGTATGAAAACAGGAATTTTTGGAGGCAGCTTCGACCCCGTTCACAACGGCCACATGATCGTCGCGCGGGATGCCTTGGAGGCATTCGGGCTGGACGAGATTCTTTTCGCGCCCTGCAACCATCCGTCCCACAAGCGACAGCTCGTGGCCTCTCCACTCCACCGCTTAGCCATGCTCCATGCAGCCTTAAAGGACAGTCCCACCTTCCGGGTATCGGACGTTGACATCCGGCGTGGCGGCATCACCTATTCGGTGGACACAGTTCGCGATCTCGTGCGCGAACAACCCGAGGTCGAGTGGCACTTCATCATCGGCTCCGACACCCTGCCCGACCTCCATCGCTGGCATGAGATCACAACACTTCTCAAACTTTGCAGGTTCGATGTCATCATGAGGCCGGGATTCGATCCCGCCGCCATGCCGGAGAAGAGCATTCTTCTCCCGGACCCATGGCCGCGGCTCCTCATCGGGAACGCCGCAACGGGACATCTTGTTGACGTGTCATCCACGGAAATCAGGCGCAGAGTTACACAGGGGCTCAACATAGGGACAATGGTCCCGCCCGAAGTTGAAACATATATTGCAAAAGAGGGACTATACCGCGTATTATCATCCACATGAACACGAATAAAAAAGAAGCCACGGAATCGGTCGGGATCATACTGAAAGCAATAGGCGACAAGAAAGGCTCGGACATAGCGGTATTTGACGTGTCGGGGCTGTCAAGCATCACCGACTACGTGGTGATAGCTTCGGGGTTGAACGCCCCGCACCTGAAAGCCCTGGCACAAGAGGTGATCTCCGGGCTGAAGAAGAACAGCATGTATTCCTACAGAAAATCCGGCGACCCGGACAGTGGATGGATAATCGTGGATTGCCTCGACGTCATGATCCACCTTTTCAGCCGGGAACAGCGTGAGTATTATGACCTTGACGATCTTTTCAAGGACGCGCCCAGGCTGAACCTGTAGAGTCAGACTTCAAATCGCCAGGCCTTCGAGGATCATCAGTTCCCTGTCCACGAGGCTAACGTCCGAACGGCTGCTCAAATCAGAAAGTTTTTCCATTCGCGGCATGATTTCCTGCGACCCGGCGATCAAGACGATATCAACAAGTCCGTTCTCAAGAGGAACATCTTCGGCAACAAGCGGGACGGAAACCGGCCTGGAGACAACCGTCGTCCCCTGCCCCGCCCGCGGGCTGTCAAGGAGCGCCCACACGGCCGCCGCTATCAACAGCGCTGCGGCTGCGGCAAGCCACTGGAAGCGGACGCTGAAGAAAACCGCATACCGACCCCGCTGCTCCCGCATTTCAGCAGCCGCCGCTCGCTTCAGCCGGGCTGTCGCGCCGGAAGCCGGCTCGCCGCGGGGAAGCGCCGCTGCTACTGCCTCGACAAGCCTTGCCGCATCTCTCTGGTAAGCCGCGCAATCGGAACAACCCGCAATATGGCGCTCAAGCCGCTCCAGTTTTTCCGGCGACAGTTCTCCAGAACCTGCCAGCAATATCCATTTCTCCATGCGTTTGCAGTTCATTTTGCGCTCCCCCACGCCCTGTATTCATCTTCAAGCGCGCCGCGCAACTTCGACAATGCATATTGCATGCGCGCCAGCGCCGTGTTAATTGAAACGCCCTGTATCCTCGCAATCTCCTTAAAAGAGAGACAGTCATCCATTCGCATCAGAAAAACCTCTTTCTGGTCTGACGGCAGGGATGCAACCGCTGCCGTGATTCTCGCCATGGCATCGCTGCCCGCCGCCCGTTGGTCCGGCGAAACGCCGTTTCCGGGAATGACATCCAGCAGGCTGGCGCCAGTCTCACCCACTTTGTCCAGGCTCCCCGCATTCTTTGCCGTACGCCGCGTGTCAATGAGATAATTGCGCGCAATCCTGAACAGCCAGCCGAGAAATTTGTCGTCCCTGTACCTGTCTATATTCCTTATGGCTCTCAACCACACTTCCTGAAAGATCTCCTCGGCCTCCGCGCTGCTTCCCGTCATGTTCAGAATGAACCTGAACAAGGGCCGCTTGTATCTCTCGACCAGCAGGTCAAGAGCCGATCCGTTGCCATCCCTGTACTGAACAAGCAACTCGACATCCGTGTTTTCCATGGCAAGAATTCATCCACCTATTATAATCAAACGAACCAGATCCCGATTTATTGCTTCCTAAAAACATCATCTCGCAAAGAGCGCCGCGTGACCCCCCGCAAGCCCGTTCCAGCACCAGATCCAAGCCCACGCAATGTCGGCCGCGAACCGGCCGGCAAAAAGCTCGATGGTCAAGCCGGGTGTCGCCGCCGCTACCAGCGCCGCTATTTCCGCAATGCACAGAAAGTAAATCACGGAATACGAAAAAAGCCGACCGTACAGCTGCACATCGCTTTGCCGTGCGGACAATGCGCTGATAGTGAATGACAAGTGAAATCCGAGCGCCGCGCCGACCGCGGCAAGCCAGCCGAGGTAGAGGCCCCGCACGTCGAAGAACACCGACGCCAGGTAATAGGCTACAACAAGAACAACCGCATAGAGAGGAAAAAAATAAGGAGCCAGCACGGAGAGGAAATTACGATCCGACAGCTTCACATATCCGCCGCCGCCGGACACCCGCATGCCGGAGACCTTCGCGCCCATGGCTGTGCCCCACAAGGCATGGCTGAGTTCATGCGCAAGAACATAGGCGCGCATCGGACGCGGAAGAAAGACGAAAGAAAGAGTCCACAACAGGAACCCGCCTGCAAGCGCCAGAACAGAGAGCGAAGGCAGCAGCCCGGCTTCCGCCCGGCCGAAGGAAACAGTGAAAACAAGAGTCCTCGTGACACCCGCGCAACAGGGCAGCAGCATTATTCCCAGCAGTAGCCTTATGAAGCTCATAAAAACAATACTTGACTTGAATCAGAAAATCGTCCAGATTTATCCGCGTCCTGCCGGGCAGGCGTGGCGACCCAGGCGTCGCCCGGATCGTTGATCCGCGCAACTGCGCGGAAACAGAACAATTCGAGCGCAGTACGTGCAGATCCGGGGTTGCGCGCCCGGTGTTTTCGAAAAGGAGTTCATAAGATGACAACAAGTATTAGTTCCGCAAAACGCGTGCGAACATCGGAAAAAGCCCGCGAAAGAAACATTGCAGTCAGGTCGCGCGTAAGCTCAACCAGGCGAAAAACCCTTGAGGCCCTTAACTCAACAGACGTCGAGTCCGGAGTCAAGCAGTTCCGCGAATATTGTTCCACCCTGGACAAGGCCGTTAAAAAAGGCGTTATACGGAAAAACACCAGTATTCGTCGCAAGAGGCGGGCAGCCGCTGCGCTCGTTGCATTGCAGACATCCGCCGCGCCGGCGGACAATCCCTGACCGGACCGACCCGCTTACCACCAGGTTTCCACCACGTTTTCGACAATCCGCTTGGCGAGATCACGTGATGCCTCGGGCATCGCGTTTCTTTTCGAGCCGGCCAGGTTTCCTGTGAAAGCAAAAGTTGACTCCCCGACAAGACTCTGCCTGCTTACGACCTGGTTGGAACCCGACCTCTTTAGCTCAACAACAGCGTGAAGGGAGAGCCTGTACTCATTGGGCTGCTTGCGGTCCGTCTTGCTATATCGCAGAGGGTCCAGGGTGACATCAACGAGCCTGCACTCGAGCACCAAGTCCGCCGCGTCCTCCGCCGCTATTCGCAGTGTCCCGTCCCTCTGGAACTCGGCTATGGTCGCATTAGTCGCCTCGACTTCTATCAGCGGTTCCTGGCTTTCATTCACGAACATGGGAATAAAGACCGACCTCATATCGGCGGGCAGCGAACTTCCAAGCCTGTATCCGACGCAGCCGGACTGAACAAGCCCGACTAAAACCGCCATAAGCATTGCCGGCAATTGTCTATTCTTCATCTGTGCCCTCCAGTTTCTGATTAACATGATCCAGGCGCGCCCCGGCCATTTCCGTCCACCGGGAATCCGGGAACTCCTCCATCAAGCGCTGGTACACGGTCCGGGCGGCAACCATAAGCGCGCGAGACTGCTTCCTGTCGCGCGTCCGCCTCGCGTTTTTTTCGTAGGACAATGCCTCCTGGTAGTAAGCGGAGGCCCTTGCCAGCGTGAGTTCATCCAGGCGGATTTGCGCCTGTTCCGCCATCCCGCTTATCGGGTGGCGCGCGAGGAAATACTCGAAAGCCGACCTGGCATACTCATTTAGCTCTTTGTCGTTCGGACTTCTCAGGGAAAGACGGTAATAGCAGTCGGCGCGCCTGAACCCGGCCTGGTCCGCGAGAGCGCCGCCGGGGTAGAGATGCAAGTATCTCTGGTAGGCGTCTATCGCAAAATCATAATCTCCCGCCTCCTCGTGGATTTTCCCGATTTCAAGCTGCATTTCCGATACGCCCTTGCAGCGCGAGCAGTCATTTATCAGCTTCTCAAACAGCGGAATAGCATCCTGCGGCCTGGTGTAAGACACGAACAGAAACCGTCTCCGTCTTTCGGCAACCTTCCAGGCTATTGCGGACTGCCGCTCCACTACCTCGTCAAAAGAGAAGAACCCCGAGTAAATCTCGATGAGAAACTGGTATGCCTGGAAGGCCTCTTCGTAAAGGCCGCGCCGCTCGAGACAATCAGCGAGATTCAACTGGGCTGCAGGAGCCTCGGGCGACTTGGGCCAGTTGTAAACCAGCGCCCGGAACTCCCGCGCAGCCGCCTTCAAGCGGCCTTCGTCCCGCAGGCTCCCCGCAAGCTCAAGCTGGGCCACCGAGTCATCGGCAGACGGCTTCAGCCTCTCCCACCAATGCTTGGTGAACGCATCCCGCTTCTCGGGGGCCACGGTCGGACCGGGCCTGTTCCCCGC
>CAYWJE010000124.1:0-9953 GCA_964458525.1 uncultured Verrucomicrobiota bacterium | reverse complement strand
ATCGCGATACCTGGGGCAAGGGCGCGGATTCCTTCATCGCCATGATCTACGACCGGCTCGTTCTTATGCGCGATCTGCTTGCCGAGGACGGGAGTATCGATGTGCATTGTGATTGGAGAGTGAACAGTTTAATTAGGGTTGTCATGGACGAAATATTTGGAAAAGGCAACCTCAAGAGCGAAATTATATGGTGGTATCTTTGGGGAGGCCGTGGGAAAGAAGTATGGAACAAGAAACATGACACAATTCTTTACTACACCAAAAATAATGAATGGATATTTAATTATTTAGATGTTCTTGATGATCACCAACTAATGAGCGAATCCGCAAAAAGTCGTGTTAAATACAAAGGCGCACTAGTCCATCACCGAGAAGGAAAAGGCTCTGAAATTCCCTCTGATAAGACTTTACCATCAGACACATGGTATATAGCTACGATTAATGCTATGGCGGCTGAAAGGGAGAACTACCCCACTCAGAAACCCGAAGCCTTGCTCGAACGTATCATCAAAGCCTCTTCCAACGAAGGCGACCTTGTCGCCGATTGTTTCTGCGGTTCCGGCACCACGGCGGCGGTGGCTGAAAAGCTGGGGCGCAAGTGGATTGCGACGGATCTGGGCAAATTCGCCATCCACACCACCCGCAAGCGCATGATCGGCGTGCAGCGCGCACTCAAGGCCGACGGCAAGGACTACCGCGCCTTTGAAATCCTCAACCTGGGCAAATACGAACGGCAGCATTACATCGGGGTCAACCCGAATCTGCGCGAGGAACAGCGGCAAAAGCAGATCGAGGAGAAGGAAGCCGCATTCCTCGACCTGATTCTGCGCGCCTATCGGGCCGAGAAGACTGACGGCTTTGCCACGTTTCACGGCAAGAAGGCCGGCCGGCTTGTCGCGGTCGGACCGGTGAACCTGCCGGTGACCCGGCTTTTCGTCGAGGAGATCATCCTGGAATGCCGTAAGAAGCATATCACGAAGGTGGACATCCTGGGCTTCGAGTTCGAGATGGGCCTGTTTCCGAATGTGCTGGACGAGGCGCGTGCGAAGGGAATTGATATTGCCCCGAAGTACATCCCGGCGGAAGTGTTCGATAAGCGGGCGGTTGAGAAAAACCAGGTTGTCTTCCACGATGTTTCGTTCATCGAGGTCAAGCCGCATGTGAAGAAGAAGACCGTCGCCGTGGAATTGACCGACTTCTCCGTGTTCTACTCGCAGGACTCGATCGCCAATGCCGAGGCGGCTATTAAGGACAAGGGCAGCCGCATTGTGGTGGAGAAGGGCCAGATTGTGAAGGTGAGCAAGGATAAGGATGGCGTTGTCACCCGCGAGGCGCTCACAAAGAACTGGACCGACTGGATTGACTACTGGGCGGTGGATTTCAACTTCGAGAGCAAGCGCGAGATCATTCGGGTGCCTGTTCAGGCGCCCGAACCCTCACCCCGTTCCCCTCTCCCAGAGGGCGAGGGGGCGTGGGAAGAGGTGTGGACGGGCGACTATATCTTCGAGAACGAGTGGCAGTCTTTCCGCACCAAGAAGGACCGCTCTCTGGAGTTGAAGAGCATCTTCCATGAATGCGCGCCCGGCCGCCGCAAGATTGCCGTGAAGGTGGTTGATATCTTCGGTAACGACACTATGACCATTGTCGAGGTGAGATTATGAAGAAAGAACTTGTGCGACAAGACGGTGGACACGTTTCGCCCTTCGACAGGATCAAACGCACGAACGAGGCCGGCATGGAGTTCTGGTCGAGCCGGGACTTCGCAGAGGTTCTCGGATACGGCGATTATCGCAATTTCGAGGGGGTCGTCGAAAAGGCCAAACTGGCCTGTTTCAACAGCGGGAACCGTGTCGAGGATCATTTCGTTGACGTCACCGAAATGATCGGGATCGGGAAGGGCGGGCAGCGGCCGGTGAAGACAGTGCTGCTGTCGCGGTATGCCTGCTACCTTGCCATCCAGAACGCCGACCCAAAGAAGGCCATCGTGGCGCAGGGACAAACCTATTTCGCCATCCAAACTCGCAGACAGGAACTGGAGGACGAACAGGTCGAAGCTGAAAGACGCCTGATCTTGCGCGACGAGATCCGGCGACATAATGCACAACTGGCCGATGCCGCCAAGGGAGCGGGAGTTGTCGAGCCGATGGATTATGCCGTCTTTCAAAATCATGGCTACATGGGGCTTTACGGCGGGCTTAAGCAGGTTGACATTCACCGGCGCAAGGGGCTTAAAAAGAGCCAGAAGATACTCGATCACATGGGCAGCACCGAGCTGGCAGCGAACCTGTTCCGGGCGACACAGACGGAGGATAAGCTCCGTCGGGAGGACATCAAAGGCAAGCTTGCCGCCAATCGCACGCACCACGAGGTGGGCGCGAAAGTGCGCCAGACGATCCGCGAACTCGGGGGAACCATGCCCGAGGAACTGCCCCCGGCGGATAGTATTAAACGGCTGGAATCGCAAGGAAACAAGCGGATCGGTCCGGGTTCCGCCTTGCGAAAGAACGGGAAAACGGGGAACTGAACATGGCTTTGCATAAAGATTTCCCCTCATCGCCGTTCGCTGTCCTGGACCCGGATATTCGCTGGTTCCCGGCCGATGAGGCCCTGCGCGAGACGAGCATGGAGAAACTCATGCCGCCGCTGGTCTCGCAACTGCGCAAGAAGGTGAAGGAATTCCGGGACAGCGGCTATGCCGGCGCGACCGACACGAGCAGGAGCCTGCTCAATTTCTGGTTCAACACGCCACACCTCCTGCCGGGCGTGGATAATATCATGGGCCGCTTCCAATACTACTTTGCCCAGCGCGAAGCGCTGGAAACGATTATCTATCTCTACGACGTGGCGGGTGTTCAGGATAAGCACGATATGATGCGCTTCGACTCAAGCGGCCTGGTCTCAGGCGGTATGTTCGACGAGACATGGCGGCGCTTTGTCGTTAAGATGGCTACCGGCAGCGGCAAAACCAAAGTCCTGAGCCTGGCCCTGGTATGGAGTTTCTTCCACAAGCTCTACGAGCCGGATTCCCGTCTGGCCAGGAACTTCCTGGTCATCACGCCCAATATTATTGTGCTCGATCGCGTCTATCGTGACTTCCGCGGCCTCAAGGTGTTCTTCGATGATCCAGCCATCCCGGACAACGGCATCGCCGGCCGGAACTGGCGCGATGATTTTCAACTCACCCTGCACAAGCAGGATGAAGTTAATATCACCAGGCCGACTGGTAATATCTTCCTGACCAATATCCACCGCGTCTATGCGGGCAACGATATCCCGCCGTCGCCCGACGATGACAACACCATGGATTATTTCCTGGGCAAGAGGCCAACCGGGGCAACAACCGATTCCAAGGTGGACCTGGGCATGATCGTGCGCGATATAGACGAGCTTATGGTCCTGAACGATGAGGCCCACCATATCCACGATCCGGGCATGGCTTGGTTCAAATCCATCGAGGACATCCACAACCGCCTCAAACAGAAAGACGCCGCGCTTTCCCTGCAGATCGACGTGACCGCCACTCCAAAACACAACAACGGCGCTATCTTCGTGCAGACCATTGCCGATTATCCCCTGGTCGAAGCAATCTCGCAGAATGTGGTCAAGCACCCCGTCCTGCCGGACGCGCCGAGCCGGGCGAAATTGACCGAGCGCCAGAGCGCCAAATACACCGAAAAATACGCTGACTACATCGAACTCGGAGTGGTCGAGTGGCGCAAGGCGTATGACGAACACAAGAAGATGGGGAAGAAAGCCATTCTCTTTATAATGACCGACGACACCCACAATTGCGACGACGTTGCCGGGTATCTCGAAGGCCACTATCCGGACCTGGAGGATTCCACCCTGGTCATCCACACCAAGAACAACGGTGAGATTTCCGAAACGCAGTCAGGCAAAGGCAAGGAGGAACTTGAAGCTCTCCGAAAACAGGCAAACGAGATTGATCATGCCGATAACCACTATAAGGCCATTATCTCCGTCATGATGCTCAAGGAAGGCTGGGACGTGCGCAATGTGACAACGATCGTCGGCCTGAGAGCCTATTCAGCCAAGAGCAATATTCTCCCGGAACAGACGCTCGGTCGCGGCCTTCGCAAGATGTATCCCGACGACACGGAAGAATATGTCAGTGTGGTTGGCACCAATGCCTTCATGGACTTCGTCGAATCTATCCAGGCCGAGGGCGTTGTCCTCGAACGCAAGGCAATGGGTGCGGGAACCGAGCCGAAAACGCCTTTGGTCGTGGAGGTGGATAATGAGAACGAGAAGAAAGACATAGACGCGCTGGATATTGAAATCCCGGTCCTCTCGCCCCGGGTCTACCGGGAATACAAAAATCTCAACGATCTCGACGTGGCCGCCCTGGGCCACCAGCGCGTGGCCTACCTGACGTTCAGTGAAGCGGAACAGAGGGAGATCGTGTTCAAGGACATCACCACCGGCGAAGTCACCCATACCACGATTCTCGATACCGCCGGGGTCGCCGATTACCGTAGTGTGATTGGCTACTTCGCGCAAACCATAATGAAGGATCTGCGCCTGGTCAGCGGCTATGGTGTTCTCTACGGCAAAGTCAAGGCATTCATTCAGGACGAACTGTTCGACCGTCCGGTCAAACTCGAAAGTCCCAACACCCTGCGCAACCTGTCCGAGATGACCACCACCAGGATGCTTCTGGAATCCTTCAAGAAGGCAATCAACAACCTCACCGTTCAGGATAGAGGCAACGCCGAGATACGGGACACCATCAAGCTTCGCCAGACCCGGCCATTTGTCGCCAAGGATCAGGGCTATCTGGTTCCGAAGAAAAGCGTGTTCAACCGGATCATCGGCGACAGCCAACTGGAACTCCGCTTTGCCGGCTTCCTTGAGGACTGCCCGGACATTCAGTCATACGCCAAGAATTATCTGGCCGTGCACTTCAAACTCGATTACGTGAACGCCGACGGCGATATCTCCAACTATTATCCAGACTTCATTGTCAAGCTCTCGGACAAACATACCGTCATTGTCGAGACCAAAGGCCAGGAGGATCTCGATGTACCCCTAAAAATGGCCCGGCTGCAGCAGTGGTGCGACGACATCAATCAGGCGCAACAGGCCAAAGTCTTTGACTATGTCTTCGTTGACGAAGAAAGCTTCGGGAAGTATAGGCCCAAGACCTTCTCGGACGTGTTGCGAGGATTCAGGGAGTACAAGAGAGGAACATGACAAGGAAGTTCATGCGACGCGGCACCTCCCGCGCGGCTGGCGTTCAGTTGGACACGAGGAATTGAACTATGATCGCCGACAATGGATGGTGGAATCCGTACGGAGCAATGGTCTTTCTGCTTTGCTTGGCCGTCTTGTCTTGGATTGGCGTCCGGCGTGGCCGACGCCGAGTGGCTGAGCAAACGGATATTGTCTTGAAGAAACAGGAGGAAGGGCAGGCACTTCTCCGGCGATTAGTTGGTCTTCAGGAGGAGGCAAATAGCTTGCTGAGGACACTGGTGGAACGGCAGATGAAGGAATAACAATTAATTGTCCAACCATGGAGTGTGAGTGGGACTTCCCACCATGCGCGGTATTAAGTGCCGTATCAACAGTGCTATGTTCTTCTGAGAGGCTGATATGAAAATTCTGGTCGGAGACATTTTTCAATCCAATGCCCAGACACTGATCAATACCGTGAATTGTGTCGGGATCATGGGCAAAGGTATCGCCCTGGAGTTCAAGAACCGATTTCCGGAGATGTTCAAGGACTACGTCCAGCGGTGCGAGCGCAAGGAGGTCAAGCCCGGGGTCCCGTATCTGTTCAAGAGTCTCTTCCCTCCCCAGATTGTGAACTTCCCAACCAAGGACCATTGGAAGTCGGTTTCGCGGGTGGCCGATATTGAGCACGGTATCGGACAACTTCTGGCTCATTATAAGGAATGGGGAATCACATCTCTCGCCATCCCGCCTCTGGGCTGCGGTAATGGCCAGTTGGAGTGGCGCGTCATAGGGCCTCTGATTTACAAATACGCCGGGAAGTTAGCAATACCCGTGGAAATGTATGCGCCTTACGGGACGCCTGCCCGGGAGTTATCCGAGAAGTTCCTTTCCCAACCTGCAACAAATGGTTTACAGCAGAACGGACATTCAACTCCGTCCGCCCTCAATCCGGCATGGGTTGCGCTGGTGGAAATCCTGAAACGTATCGAAGAACAGCCTTATCACTGGCCCGTTGGCCGGACAATCTTCCAGAAGATTGCCTACGTGGCAACGCAACAAGGGTTGCCAACTGGTTTCGTCTATCAGAAAGGCAGTTTCGGGCCATTCTGCAAAGAGCTTAAAAACGCCGAAACAAAATTGGTCAACAACAACCTTCTCCAGGAAAAGCGATCGGGCAGCATGTTCGCGGTCAAGGTCGGACCAAATTATGAGCGCATACGAAAGGCTTCTCTGCCGTCTCTTTCAAAGTGGAGCGGGATTATCGAAAAGACTGCCGACCTGTTCGTGCGCATGAACACCGACCAGGCAGAGGTGGCGGCAACGGTCATATTTGCCGCCGAGTCGCTCAAGAAGGACGATCGAGTCGAGCCGTTGGAAACCGCCGTCCTGGAATCGGTGATGCAGTGGAAGCAGAAACGACGTCCACCTCTTGATCAGGGTGTAGTTGCCTCTGCCATTCGGAATCTTGGCATGTTGCAATGGCTTCATGTGAAACCCGACGACAGCATGCCTGTTCCCGACGAAGAGGCGGTGCTTGCATAGCACTATGTCGTTTTCATCAGGCGGCAGATTTTCGCATTCGCAGGTGAAGCTTATGGTTTATGGCTTCGCCACGGCAAGCGACTCATTTGTAATGGTTTGAATGTGTTTTAGCCGTGCCAACGTGGTCACGTGACGGAGCACGCCCGAATTCCGAACCAGATCAAACGCCTTTTCTTGATTTGTAGCCATGATACAATTCCTTAATAGAACGAATCACTGCCGACATTGTGCGCCACAATCCAGTTTTGTCAATGCTGAAGTTACATTTAGTAGGTATCTGTTTCTATTTACCAAGACTTCGTACCGTATAGAAACGGGACGGCATTCAGAATCAGCGGCTCCATCTAAAGCGGGCAATTGCCCGCAACCCAGAGTCTTAACCGCTCGCTTCTTTCAAGACGCCAAGAACGCCAAGCCCGGAGTTTTATCCGCGGGGTTAACCGAAGATAAAGGACTTGCTTTCCCTCTGCCGCGTGCCTTGGCGTAGCCGTATCGGCGAAGCATGGTTCACCCGGCAGAGGGAAAATGTCTTTCCTTTGCGATCTTTGCGGTTCAATGATCTTGTTGTTCATGGCGGTTCCGCGACAATGAGGTACTAAATGAGGACAAGTGGGTCCGTTTTAGTGAGCGGTGTAAACGCATCCTCCATTGCTGCAGCCCCAAAAAAATCATTCCCGGATTGCACTAGATCCCGTCCGGTGACCGTCCCATGCGATCACACTCATTAAGCCGGACAAAAGCAACAAATACCCGATAATGGCTGGCAAACTCTTTGACTTCAGCCTCTCGACGTGATAGACATAGTCATGATTTGTGTGTCATACTCGACACCAGGACCGAAGGATATACCATGAACGCCATCTTCGTCGCCGCTAAGGAAGTCTGTGATTTCATGACGGCGCGCCGCTGGAAGTTCTGTATCATCGGCGGGCTGGCGGTGCAGCGGTGGGGGGAACTGCGCACAACACTTGACGCGGATTTGACGCTTTTTACCGGTTTTGGAGATGAAGAGATCTATGTTGACGAGATGCTGGATCATTTTCCCATGCGCACGCCAAAAGCCCGGGAAATGGCTTTGAGACAACGCGTCCTGTTGATTCGCGCTTCCAACGGCAAGGATGTTGATGTAGCCCTTGGCGGTTTCCCGTTTGAGAAGGCGATGATCCGTCGGTCTACTTTGTTCCAGTTCTCGACGGGGGTCACACTGCCCACCTGCTCGGCCGAGGATCTGTTCGTGCTGAAGGTCTTTGCAGGAAGAGGCAAAGACCTGCACGACGCCGAAACCATTGCGATTCGACAGAAGCTTGACCATCGCCGCATCTTGCGACAACTCAAACCGCTTTGTGATTTGAAGGAAACACCCGAGGCGGTGGAATATGCCCGCCGCATTCTGGAGAAACACCCATGGCCCGGATGACAAAACGAGAGCAATATCAGGCTTATATCGAACAGTGGCGGCACGCCGGTCCGGAATTGGAGCGTTTTCGCGCGGAGGAACTGCGGCGATATCGCTATAATCCCGCCGACGCCGACAGCGTGCTCGAAATGGGCGATCACTACGATGGCCCGCCGCGTGTGGCCGATGGCCTGGTCGAAATGCAACGCTTGTTTATGAAGGCGGCGCGCAAACAGGGACTGATTCGTTCATGAATTCAAACAACATAATCGAATTGATATCGCCAAAGCAGAGCGTCGCCGATCTCGACGGCGCATTGCAGCGCTTCGAGAAGCGGTATCGGGCGATCGTTGACAACGGGTTCATCGTGAGCATTCCGGACAATCCCATGGGCACGCTGCGCTTTCGCGCTGTCGAGCTGATCGAGGAGCTCGGTCTGCCCGTTCCTCCGGACAAGGTGCTGATCCATTTGAACACCTTTCACGCCAGGAGCGACCTCGATAATACGCTGCAAAAGGCGCTGGCATTGGGCGTGAAGAACCTAATGGTCGTCTCCGGCGACGGCGGGGAGCGGCTCGCCCGGCTCTCGCCGGAGGACATCGGCTGCGACTGCACCACGGTTACGGCAATCGAACTTATCTCCTATATTCTCTCCGCCCACCCCGGCTCGTTCAAATGCGGCGTCGCCTTCAATCCCTACGAGCCGCCCGAGCATGAAAACGCCAAGCTCAAGCGCAAGCTTGAAGCCGGCGCCTCCTTCGTTGCGACGCAGCCGGTGATCGAAAGGCACGACAATATTGACGCCCTCGCCGGACTGAACGTCAGGGTCTTTCTTGGCGCGTGAATGTCGAACAACCTGAAAGCCCTTTCCGACTGCGCGGGAACTATCCGGCCATGGGAATCTATTTCTGCGCCGTTCATCCCGAGATAAAGCTGGATGACCTGAAATGAAAAGAAAGATAATTAAGATAGACGAGGATAAATGCACCGGCTGCGGACTCTGTATTCCGAACTGTCCCGAGGGCGCGATCCAGTTGATTGACGGAAAAGCCCGGCTTGTGAGCGATCTCTTCTGCGACGGGCTTGGCGCCTGCATCGGCGAGTGCCCCGAGGGCGCGAACGTGATCAAGGCTCATCTCGAACATCTCGCGGGGCACGGGCAATCCGAATATCTCCAGCAGGCTCTCTCCTTTCTTGAAGAAAAGGGCATTGCCAATCCGCTCGCCGAGCGCGTGAAAACGGGGGAGGGCGCCGCGCATGAGCATCCCGCCGGCTGTCCCGGCATGCGATCAAGGGAGTTTTCAAGGCCGTCGGCGCGAGGCTCCGACAGTGCCGACAGCCCTTCCCAGCTCACGCACTGGCCGGTGCAATTGCACTTGGCATCGCCCCTCGCCGCGCAATACAAGGGCAGCGATTTGCTTCTTGCGGCCGACTGTGTGGCCTATGCGCTTGGCGCTTTCCACCGGGACCATCTCGACGGCAGGGCGCTGGCGATCGCGTGTCCCAAGCTCGATTCCAATCAGGATGTTTATCTCGAAAAACTCCGTTCGCTGATAGACGACGCAAAGATCAATACTTTGACCGTGATGATAATGGAGGTACCCTGTTGCCGCGGCCTGCTGAATCTCGCGCGGGAGGCCATCGCCGCGGCGAGCAGGAAGATCCCGCTCAAGTGCATTGTGGTTTCTCTTGACGGGAAGGTGAAGAGCGAGGAGTGGGTTGTTGAGAAAAGCACTTGAACCGGCAGGCTTCCGCGTGGATAATTAGACCCTGTTCGAAAAGGTTTGGCAGCGATGACGCAGCCATGTTCTCAAGAAAA
>CAYWJE010000123.1:0-10147 GCA_964458525.1 uncultured Verrucomicrobiota bacterium | reverse complement strand
GCTCTTGCTTCGACGCGTCGGCGAAAAATGGGGGAATTGGGACACGCTCTAAATAGCCGGGCGTCATGACAGCGCTCGCAAACAAAACAAAGAGGAAGAATCATGAAGAAGGCGAAGCAGGCGGGTTCCGTGCATAAGAAGGGCGACACCAAGTGGTTTCAGCATGATCGTTTCGGCATGTTCATCCATTGGGGCCTCTATGCACTGGCGGCGCGCCACGAGTGGGTCAAAAACAAAGAGAAGACCCGCGACGAGGTCTACCAGAAGTACTTCGACCATTTCAACCCCGACCTCTACAACCCGCGGGAATGGGCAAGGCTGGCCAAGACCGCCGGCATGAAATACTTCGTGATCACCGCAAAACACCATGAGGGATTCTGTCTTTGGGACTCGAAACACACCGACTACAAGGCCACAAAAACCCCATACGGCAAGGACCTGCTCAAGCCGATGGTCAAGGCTTTCCGCGACGAGGGAATCAAGGTCGGGTTCTACTATTCCCTGATTGACTGGCACCATCCGCAGTTCCCGGTGGACAGGATTCATCCGCAGCGCGATGACAAGGAGTTCCGCGAGCAAGAGAAACACAGGGACGTGCGCAAGTACGCTGCTTATATGCACAACCAGGTCCGCGAACTCCTCACCGGGTTCGGCGATGTTGATATCATCTGGTTCGACTTCTCTTATCCCGGCGAGGATGGCAAGGGCCACGACGACTGGCAATCCGAGAAGCTGGTCAAGATGGTGAGAAAATTGAGGCCCGGCATCATCATTGACAACAGGCTGGACCTGCCGGGCTCGGAGGACATAATTACGCCCGAGCAGTATGTTCCATCGGACGGGCTCAAGGATGCAAAGGGCAACCCGGTGGTGTGGGAAAGCTGTCAGACATTCTCGGGATCATGGGGCTACTACCGTGACGAGGAGACATGGAAGTCCACCGAGATGCTTATCCAGATGCTCATTGACCACGTGAGCAAGGGCGGCAACCTGCTGCTGAACGTGGGACCGACCGCGCGTGGCGAATTCGATTACAGGGCCGTCGAGCGACTCGAAGGCATGGGCGAATGGATGAGGCGCCACTCCCGCTCGATCTACGGATGCACAACGGCTCCCGACGGGCTGGTGGCTCCGAAAGACTGCCGCTACACCTGGAACCCGGGTACCGGTCGCCTGTATCTGCACATTTTAGCGTGGCCTTTCCTTCACATTCATCTCCAGGGCCTTGGAGGACGAATCAAATACGCGCAGCTTCTTCACGATGCCAGCGAGGTGGCCATTAGGGACAAGTCCACGGAAGTCAACACTGCAATGGCCGAGAAAACACCAGATGCCGCGGTCACATTGACGCTCCCGGTGAAGAAGCCCAATGTCGCCGTGCCCGTGATCGAGCTGTTCCTGAAATAATAGACCTTGGACAGCGCGCCTTCTGCCGCCTGGATACGGGGATAACGAAATGAAGATCTGCCTGATCGGATCAACAGGACACTGGACCCTTCCGCTGGAAGGATTGAATCCCCGGGGCGCCGACAGAATTGTCGGCATGGCCCCCGGATCGCCGGGGGAATCAATGGCCGGGCCAGCAAAGCGCTGCGCGGAGCTCGGCCATAAAGCCACGGCCTTCGATGATTGCCGCGCGATGCTTGACTCGCTCAAGCCTGATGTTGTGTCCATTGCCTGCAGGTTCAATGACCATGCGAGGAACGCGGTTGAGGCCCTTACAAGGGACTGCAACGTCTTTATGGAAAAGCCGGTGGCGCTCACCTTGCGAAACCTCACCGCCGTCAAAAAGGCGCAATCCGCTTCAGGAAAACATCTTTCGGCGATGCTGGCACTGAGGTATCAGCCACACTTTCTCGCCGCGTGGCAGGCGGTTCGGGACGGGGCTATCGGCGAGGTCCGTCTTCTGACTGCCCAGAAATCGTACAAGCTGGGCAGCCGCCCGGACTTCTATAAGACTCGCGCCACCTATGGCGGAACGATTCCATGGGTTGGCAGCCACGCGATTGACCTGCTGGCGTGGTTTGCCCGACTTCCTTTCAAGACCGTGTTTGCAACTCACTCGAATATGGGCAACTGCGGACATCGCGAACTCGAAGCAACAGCCCTGTGCCTCTTCACTTTCGGCAACCAGGTGGCGGGATCCGTCAACCTGGACTACCTCCGGCCCTCGACAGCGCCAACGCACGGAGACGACAGGATAAGAGTAGCGGGAACGGACGGTGTGATAGAGGTCAGGGATGGGCAGGCGCTCCTGCTCAACAACCACGGGGATGGCAACCAGGTCCTCAAGCAAGGCAAGGCCCGCTCTTTCTTCGGGGATTTCCTGAAACAGGTCGCCGGCAAGGGGGAGTGTCTGGTTTCGGCAGACGACGCTTTCGCCATGACCGAGGCGTGTCTCCTTGCCCGCAAGTCGGCGGACGAGGACCGGCTGATCCGGTTCCCCAGGGTTGGCGGGATTGAATAAGGAGAATGATAACAACGCAGACATCAGGAATCAGAATCCAGAATTTAGAATAAAATACGCAAGAATCAGCCATTGAAAATGGGTAAGGAACATTTCGCCAAAACCCCACGTTTAGTGCCTGTTCTCTTTGTATTCACTTGGCCCATATGAGGTTGTTTATTCTGACTGCTGACTTCTATATTCTGGCTCCTGAGAAATTAAGGAGAATGATATGATACGAACGGCGATCATAGGGATCTCGGGATTTGCGGACGTTCACTATAGAGATCTCCGCAAGGAAATGGCGGCTGGGCGAATCGAGCTCATCGGCGCAACAGTGAGGCATCCTGAAAAGGAACCCGAGAAGATAGCCGAACTCAAAAAGGATGGGTGCGCGATATTTTCCGATTACCGTGAAATGCTGACCCGAATCGGAAACCGGCTGGATCTGTGCATCAATCCGACAGGCATTCACATGCACGCCCCGATCACCATAGACGCCATGCGCTCCGGCGCAAACGTCCTGGTGGAAAAACCCGTTGCCGCGTTGTTCGCCGAGGTCCTCGCGATGCAGGCTGCCGAAAGCAAAACCGGCAAGTTCGCCGCAGTGGGATACCAGGACATGTACAGCGGCGAAGTCCACGGCATAAAGGAAGCCATCCTCCAGGGCCGCATAGGACGTATTCATTCGATAAAGGGTATCGGTTTGTGGCCGCGGCAGGATTCTTACTACGCGCGCAATCAATGGGCGGGCAGACTCGAGGCGGGCGGCCATACGGTGCTTGACATGCCTTTCAACAATGCGCTGGCTCACTATCTGATGATGATGCTCTTCTTCGCCGGCAAGAGCGAGCGAGATGCCGCATCGCCGCGAACGGTGCTGGCCGAGTTGTTCAGAGGACATGACATCGAATCCTGCGACACCGCCGGCCTCCGGATAGAGACGGATGAAGGCGTCACGCTTGACTTCCTGGTAACCCACTGCAGCGAAACCAATTTCGGGCCGAAGATCAGGGTCGTTGGCGACAAGGGCTCTCTGGAATGGATGCGCGGAAAACCGACCAGGATCGAACTCGGCGACGGCCGCGTGGAGGAGCTCCCGAGTGAGGACCTCACGGAACTGCGCGGCAAAATGTTCGGCGCGGTAATGCGCCGCATCCACGATCCGTCCGAATTCATCTGCACCGTTGAAATGGCGGGCAGACAGACCCTTTGCGCCAATGCCGCGCTCAAGTCGTGTGAAATCAGAACCGTGCCCGCAAAACACATAATCCGCACACATGAGAAGGACAGTGTGAAGACGGTCATAGCCGGGATTGACGAGGCGTTTCACAGGGCTTTCGACGAGGGGCTTCTGCTGAGCGAAACGGGGATCGAATGGGCACGGAGCATCAAGGCGCATCCGGTTGACACGGACATCATCAGGAAAAGATGACGCCGCCCCGGCTTCATGCCGAGACTTTCAGTATCCGCGCGACAATGCGCCTGCGCAGCGTGCCCGGCGGGCACGCGCGGTTGAATATCCCGGTTGCGGCCTGCACGAACCGCCAGCCGCGCGAGTTGACCATTTGGGCAATCAACTGATCCTTCTCTCTCACCAGGCGATCCATCTCCGAGATCAAGCCGTCCTTGCTCCTGATCAGCGCGTCCATGGACCGGACCATATGCTCGCGGTCCTGCACAACATCCCGCAGGTGAACAATCTGTCCGTGCATATCGCCGATAACATCGCGCTGGTGCGCGATTGTCTGTTCGAGAACGGGCACTGAATATCTCTGCCTGGCGTAACGCGATATGCTGTCGTATCGAGACCTCTCCCCCGACACATGCCTCTGGAAGCTATCATCCATGCTTCTAAACAGCTCGATTCGTTCCGGGGTCAGCCCGTGCCGCGCCATTTCCGAATCGAACGAAACGAGCGAATCAATATCAAAATCGGCATACTTGACCTTGTAGAAATAGAACAGGCTACGGAACAGGGTGAACGATGTCGGCAACGAGCCCTCGAACACCCACTCGTTGTCAATCAGAAAGAATGATTCCTCGAACACGAGGATATTCTCGAACACCGCATCTATCATCGTGAGCGCGAAATACGGCCCCATCCCCTGCAACCGCTCATCCGAATCGAGACCGAACGCCTGCTTCATCCGCTCATCCAGAGAGGGTGCGCCCGCGGTCCTGAACGCGTTTGCGAGAAGATCGGCGTATTCATCAATTACCTTCCGGAACCCTTCCGCATCACGCGCCAGGAAAGAATCAAAAAGAAGACCGTCGAGGCTCGTGCCGGGGATAAAATCGAAAACAATGGATGAGTCATCCGGACGAAATTCAGCAGGCAGCTTCACGCGGTCGCCAACGATGTTTTCACGCACGAGGAATGAGGCGTTGGCTATGTCGGCTATGTGCGCGGCCGCCTCACTCGTGAGAGCCTTCTTCACGACAACGAGTCTGCCCCCGTCGCGACAAATGGTCGTTTCCACCTGGAACGGCGGCAGCCTGCGCCTGTTCAGCCTGGCGTAAACGCATTCCATCGTGTGCTCCCGTCTTCTCCCGAACCGCTAACTGGAAATCCCGCCGTCAGCCTTTTTGCGCAGGATCATTATGATCTCGAAATCGTGCTTAAAGACAAGCTCCACATCGAAAGAAATAGCGATTTTCTTTTTCAGGAACACGAGCAACTCGAGCATCTCGAATTCAGTCCATACGTGGTAGTGAATGGAGTAGTCAATGGACATGTAGCGCTCGACGCGCGCCGCAGCCTCGGCCTCATCCTCGATGCCGTCGACGAATCTGACATACTCCACGAACGCAGGCTCTCGAGACCATCCTGGCCCATCCCGGTAATCGCGGGCCAGGTGTTCGATTTCCGTAATGGGACGCCTGCTGTCGAACGTGAACCTCTTATCAGGGATAGCCAGGAACAGGACTCCATCATCCTTCAAGACCCGGAGCATGTTCGAAACCGCGTCCAGGGGATTCTGACTGTGTTCAAGGAAATGGTTGGCAATCACGAAATCGAGGGAGGAATCTGCGACGGTGGAGAGCTTCTCGCCGTTATCAACAACATCAACGTGCACCAGCGGAAGGCCGTCCAGCTCCGGGTAATGCTTACGCAGATCTGGTTCAGTCATACGATCGAAATACCTCACCCTGGCGCCGGGCGGGGGCGGCAGCGGCATGTGCAGTGCGCCTATTTCGATCCCGTCTCCTGCGAGGTAGCGGGCGGCCACGCCTTCCCTACTCAGCTCCCCGGGCGCGGCGGCAACGGGTGGCGCAACCAGCCGGAGGATCATGTTCTTTATGAAATGTCGAATCATCATCGTCTCACCATGCTTTCCGTCCACCCAGGCACTAAGACTCCAAATTGACACAAAATGCCATGCGCGATCAGGACGCGCGCGGGGGAGCGGAATCAAACTGCATGTCATAAAGGCGCCGGTAGATGCCGTTCAGATCCAGCAGTTCCCGGTGCGTTCCCAATTCCACGATTTGACCTTTATCAACCACCACTATTTTATCGCAGTTGATGATCGTGGACAGCCTGTGTGCAATGGCCAGAACGGTTCGCCCTTGCATCAGGTCGTTCAGCGCCGCCTGCACCAACCGCTCCGATTCCGTATCAAGCGCGCTTGTAGCCTCGTCAAGGATCAGGATGGGCGGGTTCCTGAGAATGGCCCGGGCAATGGCGATTCTCTGACATTGCCCGAGCGACAGCATGGCTCCGCGCTCCCCGATGACGGAGTCATAGCCGTTGGGCAGCTTGGCAATAAAGTCATGTGCATTTGCCCGCCGGGCCGCCTCTTCAATCTTCTCGCGCAATGCATCAGTTTGGCCGTAGGCTATGTTTTTCGCCACCGTGTCGTTGAAAAGTATCGTCTCCTGAGTCACTATCCCGATCTGGCGCCGCAAAGATCTGATCGTGAAGCTCCGGATATCGGAGCCGTTCAGAAGAACACGTCCGTCGGTGACATCGTAGAATCTCGGAACCAGGTTCACCAGAGTGGTCTTGCCCATGCCGGAGCCGCCCACAATGGCCATCCGCTCGCCGGCCCGAACGGTGACGTTGATATTCTGCAGCACGGGGGCAGCATCGTAAGCGAAGTTAACGTTGTCGAACGAAATGCTTTCGACTGGTCCGCTGAAGTCGGCGGCGCCCGGCGCGTCCTGGATCAGGACGGGCGTATCCAGCAGCTCAAAGATGCGGTCCGCGGCGGCGGATGTCTGCTGTATGTGCAGGTGTATCCTGCTCAGCTTCTTCGCCGGGTCATACAGCATCATCATGGCTATTGCAAAGGTCAGGAAATTCTCGACGGGCATTTCCACCCACTTGGCATAGCAGAGCACGAGCGAAAGCCCGGCAATCGAGACGAACACGATTATGGGCTCAATGCTGGCCCTGGCCGCCACGACTCGCATGATTCTGTGGAAAAGAACCTTGCATTCCGAGGCGAAACGTTCCACCTCGTAACTCTCCATTCCGAAGGCCTTGACGATCCGCATCCCGACCAGGGCCTCCTGCATGATGGAAACGATCGCGGCCAGCCGCTCCTGACTGTGTCGCGCGTGCTTTCGAACGCGCCTGCCGAACAGAACCACGGGCACGATGCAGATCGGAAACAGAACCAGGGCGCCGACCGAGAGCTTCGGGTCGAGCCATACCAGGTATCCGATCAGACCGACCATCACAAAAGGCTCCTTCACAAGGTCGCCGAGAACGGCGGAAACCGCGCGCTCGATCATCATCGAATCGTTGATCGTCCGCGATATCAGCTCCCCCGTCCTGCTCTTGGAATAGAACCGCAGCGACAGATTCTGGAGATGCTCGAAGGTCTTCAGCCGCAAATCCATGACCACCCTGTTCCCTACCCACTCGGTGAAATAGATACTCAGGAACTGACCCACGCCCCTGCCCACGGCAAACAGCGGCAGCGTGGCAGCCACCAGCAGCACCTGCGGAAATGGGGCATCGGCGAACACATCCCTGAACACGTCGCGCACTGCGACGAGCATCCCGATCGTTGACCCTCCGAACAGGATTCCGCATGCTGTGCCGATGATCAGTCGCGTCAAGTACGGCCTGGAAAAGCTTATCAGCCTCCAGTAGGTGGAGAGCTGATTCTCCTCGTCATCAGGATGTTCATGTTTCTTCATTTGTTCAAAAACCGTTCGGCCTCGATCGCTGCCATGCAGCCCGATCCGGCGGCAGTGACGGCCTGCCTGTAGACATGATCCTGAACATCGCCCGCGGCGAATACGCCCGGCACGTTTGTCCGCGTGCTGTCGGCGAGGATGTAGCCCTTGTCGTCCATTTCGACCTGTCCCTCAAAGGCGCCGACATTGGGCTTGTGTCCTATGGCAACGAACAGCCCGGAAACCGGCAGCTCCGATTGTTTCCCGGTCTGAACGTTCTTCAGGCGCAGTCCGGTGACCTCGTTTTTCGCCACGTCGAACACCTCCTCGATGACGCTGTTCCAGATGATTTCGATCTTCGGATGGGCCATCACTCGGTCCGCCATTATCTTCGATGCGCGCAACTGGTCACGCCTGTGTATTATAAAAACCTTCGATGCAAAGCGCGTGAGGAAGAGGGCGTCAGCCGCGGCGGTATCCCCGCCGCCGGCCACGGCGACGGGCATGTTCCTGTAGAGTGCTCCATCGCAGGTGGCGCAGCCAGACACTCCTCGCCCGATGAGCCTGGTTTCGGATTCCAGCCCCAGGTAGACCGCGCTCGCGCCGGTCGCTATTATAATGCACCTGGATTCAAGCTCCGATCCGTCGCGCAGCGTCAGCTTGAGGGGGCTGCCCTTGAAATCGGAAGAGACCACGTCGCCGCTCACTATCCGCGCGCCGAACCGCTCGGCCTGAGAGCGCATGCGGAGCATGAGCTCCGCGCCCTCGATCGGCTCGGGAAAGCCGGGAAAATTCTCAATATCGAGCGTCATCGTGAGCTGGCCACCGGGCTGGCCGCCCTCGATAAGCAGCGGATTCATACCTGCCCGCGCGGTGTAGACAGCCGCCGTGTAACCGGCGGGGCCCGATCCGACAATGATGATATCCTCCATTGGAATTCCTCCTGTGAGATTTGACGCATAAGTATAGTCAAAGTCCTGCGGATTACTATCTTTAATTGACTGTTTTGGCGGGATATCCTACTCTACATTCCAATCACCCGGACTAATCACGGATTCGCCGCGCGGGACAACGGAAAGGATATGCTGATGCCTAATAGCGACATGCTGGAGATACTGTTTCAAATGCAAGGTGAGTTGAACCGCCGCATCGGGGTTGACACGGAAAACATGCCTGAGGATAAGCAGCCGGAATGGATACTCAACTACTCCCGAGCTCTCTCCCAGGAGCTGGCCGAGCTGACCGACAGCGTGCCGTGGAAGTGGTGGGCTCGCTACCAGAAATACGACAAGCAGAACGCGCGTGTCGAGGTGGTTGATATGTTTCACTTTCTCATCTCGCTGGCGCAGGTTCTTGGAATGTCCGCCAAGGATGTTTTTGAAATCTACTCACAGAAGAACAAGGTCAACTTCCAGCGGCAGGATTCCGGCTACACAGTGAAGGACCACGACGACAACAAGCATATCGGCACATGACTCCCGACAGCAATGAATGCGACTGAAAAAGATCTTCTCTCCAGTACTGAGCGCAATCGCGACCGCCAGATCGCGTGGACCCGCGAGCTTATCAACATACCCACGGTTAACCCTTATTCGGGCGACACTTCGGCCGGGAGTGAGGCCGACGATTATACTCAACACCCACATGGATACCGTGGGAACCGAGGGCATGACAATACCCCCGTTCGACCCGCTGGTCCGCGATGCGAACGAGGCGCCCGTGCCAATACGAATTCTGCCGGCATGGTTCGACGCGGCGCACCTGGCCATGGTGCTGGGGAAGCCTGTTCTCGGTATCGGATCCGGAACCCCGGGGACAGCTCACGGTTCAAAAGAGTACGCGCTGCTTGAGCATCTCCACCTGGGCGCCCGGGCGATAGCGCTGAGTCTTCACCGCCTGCTCGTCAGGTGTACTTGAGGATTTCCTCGACGGTGGTCTGTCCGTCGAACACCTTTCGAAGGCCATCCTCCCTGAGCTGTTTCATACCCTGCTCCACGGCCTTTTTCTTGATCTGTCCATGGGGCCTGCGATCGTTAATCAGATCCCTGATTTCGTCCGTGATCTGGATATATTCGTAGATGCCGCTCCGCCCTGCATAGCCGGAGTTATGACAGGCCGGGCAGCCTTTGCCGTAGAAGAACGAGCGACCAGTAACCATTTCGGGCGTGAGATCGAGGAGTTCCAGCATCGCGCTATCAGGCTGGAAAGGCTCCTTGCATTGGGTGCAGATGAGCCTGAGAAGACGTTGCGCCAGCACCGCCCCGAGTGTCGAGGATATCAGGAACGGCTCCACGTTCATGTCAATCAACCTTGTTATCGAGCCGGCAGCGTCGTTAGTGTGCAGCGTCGTGAGCACGAGGTGACCTGTGAGCGCCGCCTGGATGGCAATTTCCGCGGTTTCCAGATCGCGTATTTCGCCGATCATTATGATATCGGGATCCTGGCGAAGGAAAGCGCGCAGCGCGCGCTGGAAGGTGACTCCGATCGCCTCGTTCGCCTGCATCTGAATGACGCCCTCGACATCGTATTCCACGGGATCCTCGATGGTCAGCAACTTGCTTTCGATTC
>CAYWJE010000122.1:0-10154 GCA_964458525.1 uncultured Verrucomicrobiota bacterium | reverse complement strand
TCAAGCTCGTGGAACGGGTGGCGGAAGTGATCGGGAAGGAGCCCGAGGTGGACGTAGAACAGATTCGGAGGCACCTCTTCACTCGGCGGGTGCTTCCGCTCATAGCCTGGCAGAACATTGACGAACAGGCGATGGCCAGGCTGGCGGAGTCCGGCCTGAACCTGCCGGCGCTGGATGTCGTGGCGCTCTCCTCCCGTCGGTACCCCCTCGGAGGACTAGCCTGCCACGTGCTCGGATATGTCGGCAGTCGGCCGGGCGGCGCGCGGGATGATGATGGCGGCAATGAGCAGGAAGATGATTACTACTACTCGTCGGACATGGAAGGCCGGCGTGGTCTGGAAAAGCGTTATGACTCCGAGCTCGCCGGAGCGGCCGGTGGTGTGATCGTGAGGGTCGATGTGTCGGGTTTCAAGTATGAGGAAATCCGGCGGCGCGAGCCGGCTTTTGGAAACGACCTCATGCTGGCGCTCGATGCGGGTATCCAGGAGATCGCAGAACGCGCGCTCGCTGATACCGTGGGCGCCGTTGTGATTCTCAACCCGCGTAATGGCGACGTGCTCGCCATGGCCAGCGCGCCCGGTTTCGATCTGAGAAAGTTCAGCCCGTCGCTCTCACACGGGACGTGGAATGAACTCATGACTGATGAGCGGGTTCCGCTCATCAACAGGGCGGTGGCCGGGCTCTATCCGCCCGGCAGTATCTTCAAGCCCGTCGTGGCGCTGGGCGCCCTGGAAAAGGGAGGCGCTGATCCGGATACGGAATACCAGTGCGCGGGCTCGATGTCGCTGGGAAATGATGTTTTTCACTGCTACAGGAAGACGGCCCACGGACTGGTCGGGTTCAACGAGGCCATCGAGTTTTCCTGTAATGTCTTCTTCTACAGGCTTGGCCTGGATTTCGGCTACGATTGCATCTACGAGGCCGCGTCCGAAATGGGGCTGGGCGCCAGGACCGGGATAGACTTGGATTACGAGGCGGCCGGACTTCTTCCCAGCCGCGAATGGAAATACCGCGCGACGGGTGAGCAGTGGAGAGGCGGGGACACGTGCAATGCGGCTATCGGGCAGGGCGCGATGGTGGTTACACCCCTCCAGATGGCGGTGGTCGCCGCAGCAATAGCCAATGGCGGCCGCATCTATGAGCCGAGACTGGTCTGCGGTCGGCGCGGCGCCGGGGAAACGGAGTTTCGCATGGATGATCCCAGGCTACGCCGTGTTCTGGGCTGGTCGGCCGGGCATTTTGATTTGGTGAAGAAGGGAATGCGGGCCGTGATCCAGGAACAGCGCGGCACGGGGCATCTCGCATTCGTGCCCGGCGTGGTAATGGCCGGAAAGACCGGCACGGCCGAGCACGGCAGGAAGGATGCCCGCCGGAACCACGGATGGATGATGCTATTCGCGCCGTTCGACGATCCCTGCTACGCCGTGGCCATGGTGATGGACGAGGCCGCGTCGGGCGGGAGCTCCGTGGGGCCGCGTATCGGTGCGATGATGAAAGAAATTTTCGACCTGCGCGGAACGGGGGGCGCCTGATAATGCGCTTGGCTATTCATAC
The DNA here is from genome assembly GCA_964458525.1 of uncultured Verrucomicrobiota bacterium. GTDB lineage: Bacteria > Verrucomicrobiota > Kiritimatiellia > JAAZAB01 > JAAZAB01 > CAYWJE01. The sequence goes on along the minus strand of CAYWJE010000122.1, from coordinate 8,600 downwards.
CGGGCTGTTGCGCAGGATGGACTGGCTGATGGCCATCGTGGTTCTCCTGCTGATGGCGATCGGAATTGCATTCATCTACAGCGCAGAACACTCGGGCGGAAGGGTCGCGTCCGGCGCATTTCACCAGAAGCAGATGGTGTGGGCGGCGATAGGTGTCCTCTTCTTCTTCGGTTTTGCCGTGACCGACTACCATTTGCTCGCAAATGTCGCATGGTTGTTTTACGCGGCCGGGATCATCCTCCTGGTGATGGTGCTGATGCCGCAGTTGAGTCAGAAAGTCTACGGCGCGCGGCGCTGGGTGCAGATTGCCGGGTTCAGGCTGATGCAGCCTTCCGAGCTGATGAAGCCGGCCATGATTCTACTGCTCGCCAGGCTGTTCGGGTGGCCGGATCGGCCCGCCGGCCGCTTCCGGGTGATCGCTGTAGCGGTTCTTGTCACGCTGCTCCCGATGGGCTTGATCTTGAGGCAGCCGGATCTTGGAACGGCGCTGATCTTTCTGCCCATCCTCGGGGCAATGATGTTTTCCGCCGGCGTGCCGCTTCGCACATTAGGCTGGTTCGTCGGAACCGGGTTGGCGCTGTTCTGTATTATTCTCACGCTGCTTCTGCTCCCGCAGAAGCTCGGGTGGAGCGAGGATCGGCAGAAGGATTCCCTGAAGGCGGTGGGGATCACAGCCTACCAGAGGGAGCGGATGCTGGTCTTTTTCGACGGAGATCGCGACCCGCTGGGCGCCGGGTGGAACAAGGCGCAGTCGCAGATCGCGGTCGGGTCGGGCCGTTTCTGGGGCAAGGGCTACGGGATGGGAACGCAGAATATCCTCGGGTTTCTACCGCGCACCGTCGCGCCGAACGATTTCATCTTCTCGGTGATAGCGGAGGAGAAGGGCTTCGCCGGATCAACGGCGGTGCTGTTTCTTTTTGCGATCCTGATGGGATGCTGCGTTCGCGCCGCAGTGGTCGCGAGGGATAGGGTGGGTATGCTGATTTGCGTCGGAATAACCACGATGCTTTTCTGCCACGTCTTCATCAACGTGGGGATGACAATAGGACTGCTGCCGGTGACGGGAACGCCCCTTCCCCTGCTCAGTTACGGCGGCACGTTTCTGGTCAGCGTCATGGGCGTGCTGGGAATAGTGCAAAGCGTTTACGTAAGGGGCGATAGAAGACAGAAAGGTTAAGCTTATGTTCGGATTCGGAAGCAGAAGGAAGACAAACAAGAAGGAAATTATCATCAGCGTTGAGAGCCTCGAAACGAGGGTCGCGGTGATGGAGAACGGGAAGCTTGAAGACCTGAAGATGGAGCATCCCACGGAGAAACGAATCGTTGGAAGCATCTTCAAGGGGGTCGTCCAGAACCTGGCCGATGGCCTCCAGGCCGCCTTCATTAATATCGGAATGCAGAAGAACTCGTTCGTTCACTACTGGGACATGTTTCCGGAAGATCTTGCCCGACTGGAGGCCCTCGAGGGCGTCAATGCCAGGGCTGGTTCCAGGCGCAAGCAGTTCTCGCGCGCCGAGATAGAGAAACATTTCCCCATAGGCTCCGAGATCATCGTCCAGGTGACAAAGGGTCCGATCGGAACCAAGGGACCCAGAGTGACGGCCAGTCTGAGCATTCCAAGCAGGTACTTCGTGCTAATGCCCGGAAGCAAGCTGCGCGGCATATCGCGCAAAATCGAGGACCAGAAGGAGCGAAAGCGTCTGAAGCAGGTTCTTTCCCGGCTGCCCGTCCCTGATGATGCCGGGCTGATCATTCGCACTGCCGGGGCGGGAGCTTCGAGCACAAGCTTCGTGCGCGACGTGCGCTCGCTGATCGAGAGCTGGGACGCAGTGCGGGCCGCCGCGCTCGATAAGAAGGCGCCCTGTTGTCTTTACGAGGAGCCCGACCTTGTCGAGCGAGTCGTGCGCGATTCCGTGACCGAGGATGTTGACGAGATAGTCATTGACTCCCCGGAGGAATACGAGCGCGTTAAGGAAATCCTTTCGAGGATTTCGAGGCGCGCAAGGGGGCGGATCAAGCTCTACAAGGAACCGGAGCCGATGTTCCAGAAATATGACGTCGAGCGGCAGATTGAGGACGCCTTCCGCCGAAAGGTGGTGCTTAAAACAGGCGGGTACATCGTTTTCGATGAGACCGAAGCGATGATAGCCGTGGACGTGAACTCTGGCAAGCATAAGGGCGCGTCATCTCAGGAGGAGACGATCTTCGCTGTGAATAAGGAAGCCGTGGAGGAGGTCGCGCGCCATCTGAGGCTCAGGAACATGGGCGGGCTCGTGGTGGTAGACCTGATTGATATGTCACAGAAGAAACACAGGACTGCCGTCTATCTGGCGCTTAAGGAAGCGCTCAGGAAGGACAAGGCCCGCACGAACGTGCTGCCCATTTCCTCGCTCGGCCTCCTCGAGATGACGCGCCAGCGGACTGACGAGAGCGTGGAGTCAGCTATGTACGTGGATTGTCCCTACTGTGCCGGGCGCGGGAGCGTTAAGTCGGCCCTCTACATGAGCGTGGAGATCCAGCGCAGGCTGCTTGAGATAATGCGGAAGTCGGACCAGAAGCAGGGGATTTCCCTGCTCATTAACGTGAACCCCGGCATTTTGCGCAGACTCAAGGAGGAGGACGAGGAACTGCTGCTTGATATCGAGCAGAAGTTCAACGGGAAGCTGCATTTCCGCGCCGACCCGGGAACCCACATGGAGGAATTCTCCTTCGCTAACGCGGATACGGGGGAAATTCTTTTTAATTCGCGCCCCACAAATTAGTTGTATGACGGCGCATCAGTCTGTATGCTCCGTCGGCATGAAGCTCTTTTTCTGCCGGTGGCTGGATGAAAAATTGATGTTACCGAAAATGATAACCCGGTGTTCCCTGGTCCTGGCCCTGGCGCTGGGCGTCGCTTCGTCATTGGCGCAGGGCGCCCCAGCCGACGAGTCAAGCTCGCCTGTTATCCGGGATGCCGACATTAAGGATTTCCCCGGACTCGCCCTTACGTTTAAGGACGTGTCCAACCCCGTTTCGGAATTCATCCGGTCGAAAAGCTCGCCAAGGACGGTCCAACTTCTGGAAATGTATCGCAAGGGTGCACCGGTGAACGCGGAGCTCAAGAGCGCCCTGCTCGCTGACATCAACGGGCTGCTCCTCCGCGAGTCTATCTACGATAAAGACCGGTTTGCCGACGTGAAGCTTTCTCCGGAAACCATAGCCTTGATCGAGACTTCCCCTTCGGGGGAGGAACTCGCGCGCCTTAATCGAATGCTCCTCGAACAGGCGTACGCCGGCAAGTTTGGAAAACTGGTTGATCAGGCCATTGATGTGACGGCGGACGCTCTCGAATACGATTCGGAGAAGGGCTTGATGATAGCACAGGGACATGTGATGCTTCGCCGCGGAGACGTGCTGATAAGGTGCGAGATGGCCGTGGTGAACATGGAGACGTATGATGTGCTCGCCGAGGACGACGTCTATTTTGAGCAGGGCAGCGATGCGTGGTCCGGCGACTCGCTCCGCTATAATTTCCGCACGCAGCGCGGGTCATTCGGCGAGTTCATTTCCTTCCTTGATCCCTTCTATGTGAAGGCGGAACATTCGTACAGGGCGTCCGAGCAGGAATACCTCTTCCAGAACGCCGTGGTCACAACCTGCGAGACCGATGAACCGATCGCCTACATAAAAGCTAAAAGGATCACCATGGTGCCCGGCCGCTACGCCCGCGGGCGGAACGTTCTCCTGTATCTCGGTAAAGTGCCCGTGATGTACAGCCCCTACTGGAATCAGAATATCGGGTCCCCCAACTTCTTCAGCGTGGTGCCCGGTTACAACAGCCGGATGTCCGCCTTTCTGCTCACCGCGTTCAACTATCGCCTCAGCCGGAACTTGGAGGCGGCAACCCACTTGGATTACAGGATCAAGCGCGGGCCCGGCATCGGCCAGGATATCCTGTGGTCATCCAGCGGGAATGCCAAAAGCCTCTCGACTGAGCGTTATATGCAGGAAGAGGATGATTTCTGGTTCTTCGGGCGCAAGAGCAGGCTGCACGACGTGGACGAGGAGGATTCCTGGTTCGGCGACATGATAGCCTACTACACTCACGACTCCTGGCCGGACGAGGACGAGAGCCAGGCGTACCCCATCGAGGAAGACAGATATCGTTTCCGGCTCTACCACAGCCAGAGCCTGAGCGATCGGGCGTACTTCCTGGGGCAGTTCGACTATCTGAGCGATCCAAAACTGGTCGAGCAGTTCTTCCGCGAAGAGTACAAGCACGCGCCAGAACCGGATAATTTCCTCGTCCTGGGATACCGCGGCGATAAGTACAGCATGGCGTTTCAGGTTGATAAACGCCTGAACGATTTCTACACGTCGGTTGACCGCATTCCCGAGGTGTCCATTGATTTCACGAGGCAGGCGATCCGCGACACTTCCCTCTACTACGAGGGCAGGACCGCCGCTGGCTTCCTCCAGAAGGAATGGGAGAGCAATGAGACGAATGAGACGGACTATTCTTCCTTCCGGTTCGATTCCGACAATAAGATATACTATTCAATGAGATGTTTCGGATTCCTGAACGTGACCCCGCGCGTGGGCTATCGCGCCACGGCCTACTCGAAGACAAAGGAGGATGTGACCAATGTGGTCACATCCAGCAGCACGGATGATGACGGCGTCGTGACCGAGTCCTCAACCACCAACATTGTGGCGCGCGAAATGGGTTCAGCCTTCAGGTCGCTCTACGAGTTCGGCATTGAGAGCTCGTTCAAGACTTTCAAGGTGTGGGAGGCTCACCCGGGAGGCGTGATCCACAACCTGCGCCACATCGCGGAGCCTTACATCAATTACACCTGTGTTCCCGAGCCGAACGTGCTGCCGTCAAGTCTCTACCAGTTTGATGAGGTGGATGAAATCGGGCGGACCCATGACGTGAAGCTGGGCATAATCAATAAGCTGCAGACGAAGAGCTCCGGCAGCGTGTATGACCTGATCAATGCCGATGTCTGGACCTATTACGGATTTGGACGCGACGAGGGCGAGAAGGCGCTTACCAACTTCTTTTTCAATATACGCTCATCCTTTCTGGACGATTGGATGACGCTCCGCGTTGACGGCGAGTTCAATCAGTACGATGTGGACTTCGACACTTTTAACACCCGCCTGTCCGTGGAGGATAAGACCCTGTGGCGGAACGATCTGGAATACAGGTACAGCAAAGATTCTAACAGCCTGCTGTACGACCAGCTCACCCTCTCGCCGTTCGCCAACTGGAAATACTATCTCTATGGCAGGTATGAGTTCGACGATCAGGAGCTCGAGGCGTGGGGTTTAAGCGTCGAACGCAGGATCCAGTGTATAACCGTTCGCGTCGGAACCGAAATGGAGGATGACGATTACCAGTTCTGGTTGCAATTCTGGTTCACCGCGTTCCCAAGGGGCAAGCTCGGGCTCGGAGTGTGATTTTCGCGGAAAGGCACGGATTGTTCACCCCCCCACAAAGAACATGAAGAACATGAAGAAGAGAAATACCCTTCATGTTCTTCATGCCCTTCATGGTCAAAATCTCTCTTGAACATCATGTCATCCCGTCAAAACAATTCAATCCCCGAATCTGTTCCCGCGCGCGATGACGTGAACGGCTTGGTGGCGGTCGAGGTCGCGGACGGTCGGGCCGCGCTCTACCATCGCCGCGGAGACAGCATCGTCATCAGCCACGAGCCTTTCTCACCGTTCCTGTTCGTGGAGCAGAAGGCACTTTCCAAAATTCAATCGCTCTGCTCCGAGACGAGACATTTGCGCGGACCGGGCCGACTCAACACGCTTGCGCTGTTTCCCTCCACGGAGGACTGGAATCGCGCCAGGAAGAAGCTCGCTGTCACACGCGGGCCGACCCCGTTCCTCGCCGTGAACGACCGCGTTCAGCAGCATCTGCTCCTGACCGGCCGCTCGCTCTTCGGCGGAATGCACTTCGAGCAGCTCAGGCGGATGCAGGTTGATATCGAGACGCATACCGCACCAGGCTTCGAGTTCTGCAACCCGGAACGGGAGCGCGACAGGATCATCATCATCGCCATGTCCGATGACTCCGGCTGGGAGGAGGCGTTATGGGCGCCGGACGGCGACGAAAAAGGCATGCTCGAGCGCTTTGTGGCGCGAGTCCGCGAGCGCGATCCCGACGTTATCGAGGGCCACAATTTCTTCAAGTTCGATCTCGCCTATATCGCCGCGCGCGCCGCCATGCACGGCGTAAAGCTCGCACTCGGCCGCGAGGGCGGTTTGGTCAGGTCCTCCTCCGGCAACTACACCGCCGGGGAGCGGATGATCTCTTACCCGAAGTTTGAGATCCCGGGCCGTCACATAGTTGACACCATGTTCCTGCTCCACGCATATGACGTGTCGCACCGCTCCCTCGAAAGCCACGGCCTGAAATACGCGGCCTCGTATTTCAATGTGTCCGGGCCGGATCGCGTATTCATCAAGGGCTCGGAGATTTCCAGCGTGTTCGATCATGACCCGGAACTGGTTCTGCGTTATTCCCTCGATGATGTACGGGAGACCCGCGCGCTAGCCAACATCCTGGCCAGGAGCGTATTCATACAGGCCGGCATGCTGCCGATGGGCTATCAGGCGGCGTGCGTCCGCGGGAATGGCGCCAAGATTGACGCGCTGATGATGCGCGCGTACATCAATGCCGGCTGCGCGCTGCCCGATCCGGAGAAGCCGAGGGATTTTCAGGGCGGCTATACCGATATTTTCATGCAGGGCGTGGTCGAGAACGTGCATCATTGCGACGCCCGCTCGCTCTATCCCTCGATCATGCTCTCGCGGAAGATCGCACCGAAAAGCGACCATCTCGGAGCCTTCCTCGATCTCCTGGAACAGTTCAGGGACCTTCGGTTTCGGGCAAAGGACAGCATGCAATCCGCGCGCAATTCAGCAGAAAGGATGCATTTCGACTCCCAACAGAGCGCGTTGAAGATTCTCATCAATTCTTTCTATGGCTACCTCGGCTTCGCACAGGGCCGGTTCAATGATTTCGATGCAGCCGAAAAAGTGGCGTCTGAGGGCCGGTCAATCCTGAGCGGCATGGTCGCCTGGCTCAGGGAGCATGGCGCCAAGCCGGTGGAGATTGATACGGATGGCGTCTACTTCGTTCCGCCGGCCTTCCGCGCAAAGGGCGAACTGGAGAAATTCCGCGAGGCATTGAGGCAATCCCTGCCTGACGGGATAGAGGTGGAATTCGACGGCGAATACAGGACCATGTTCAGCTACAAGATGAAGAACTACGCTCTTCTCGATCATGATGGAAGCTTTGTGATCCGCGGCGCTGCGCTCAAGTCGAGGGGAATGGAGCCCTATCTTCGCGCCTTTCTCAAGGACATGATACGCCTCAAGCTCGAACTCAAGGATTCCGAAATACCCGACCTGAAAACCAAGTGTGAGAAGGCGATTCTTGACGGAACGCTGGGCATTCAGCGGCTCGCCAAGACGGAGGTTCTCAAGGAGGCACCCGCCTCCTATGCCGTGAAGATCGAGGCGGGCGGCCGCGGCCGCAACGCGGCATATGAAATAGCGCTTCATTCCGGCCATCCATATCAGGCGGGCGATCAGGTGTCCTATTACATCACCGGAAAGGCGAAAAAGGTATCCGCGCACAGCTCCGCTAAGCTCGTCTCGGAATGGAATCCTGCCGCGCGCGATGAAAACACCGCCTACTACGTCGCCAAGCTCGAAGCCCTCTACAAACGCTTCACCGCCGGGGAGAGCGCGGACGCTTGAAGAGGGCATGGCGCCCGAGTCTTCTCCTGCGAGATCGTCATGCAAGCCTCGTCTACAAAGTATCCAATGAACTCACCACGCCAAGCGGTCCGCGGGTCAGCAAACGACATCGCTTCGGAGTGGTCTACACCCTTCTGAATGAAGAACTCCTGCAATGGAGCTTTACATGGGCACGTTTCAACACTATGCTGGAACGATATCAGATACCGAAGCCGAGCATTTTGAGGAAACAGCCCAAGCGGCGGTATTCGTATGTGTGACCCGCACTGGTGCGGAAGTAGCGAAAGTTCAAAGCGAGGAGCCCGGTGCGGGAAAACTGCACGCCGGGATCTGTGCGGGGGGCGCCCGGTAACGGGCGTTCCTACCGCGAGGCCAAAAAATATATGAAGACACCCGAAGATATCTGCCCCGACTTTCCTGAGTGGCCTGGCCGCTGGCATGGAGTCAAACAAGACGTGCCTTACGGAGAAGCCATTCTCGACATCATGCGCTTGTTTGTGAGCTCCATGATCAATCAGGGATTGAAAGATCGGTCCATTCGAAACCACATTGACAACTTGTTTCTGCTTGGCGGCGAAATCATCCGACGCGTCAGTTTGAATGAGGAATACAATATCCCTCCGGGGGAATACCTCCGTCGGAATGTTGATGAAACAGGCGGTCTTCTTTGCCGCCATATTTATTCGGAGTATGCACAAGACTCCTTCGATGCAACGTGCAGGAAACTGCACAAGTTTCTTAACATACAACCGTGAACTGGCCAACAAATGACTACCGTATCAGAAACCGCGCTTCGCTTGGTTCCTGAACGGTGAGCATTTCGTTAGCGGAGA
>CAYWJE010000121.1:0-10166 GCA_964458525.1 uncultured Verrucomicrobiota bacterium | reverse complement strand
GCTCTTGCTTCGACGCGTCGGCGAAAAATGGGGGAATTGGGACACGCTCTATATAAATGCCCCGACCAATCAAGGTGTCCAGATCTCTGACTGTGACCTCAGCATGTCTCCTGTAGTATTTTCTTGGCCAGGGCCATATACCTTCTGGAATATCAGAGTAATCATGGGTTGCCCCCACAAATGCGGAAACAGGAAATCTTCTTATGAAGTCGTAATGTCGCTGGTTGAGTCGCTTCACCTCTTCTTCGCCCTTGCCGTGAACGTAAGGGCATGCGGCAATGAGCAATGGCGTTGGGTAAAAGCCCGGAATCCAGCGCATATGGTATCCGCTGTGGTGCACGTACGGGGTGCCGGGGGGCAGGTTGCAGTTCAGCCAATCGGCGATAGCCTTGAAGCTGAGCGTTTCCTTATCACGTACTGCATATAACGGCAGAATGTGAGCAGTGAAAGAATATGCCAGCACGAGCGTTGCAAGACACGCAAGAATAACATTGCGTTTTACACGGAATAAGCCTCCGGCAATATCCGAGAACGAGAGAATTCCCGCTGCGTAGGTCAAGATGACAAGCGGCGCAACCGGTGAAAAATAGCGAACCGAGAGATACTGCGAGCGATGCGTGGCCCAGGCTAAAAGCAACATGGATAGCAGTGTTATCCCCGTCAACATCCTTTTTTCGACTCTCTGCTCTCCATGCAGCGAGAGTCGAAGAAGTCCGAGTATAAAAAGAAGCCATGCGAGGATCAAAAATGCCGGACGTTCCCCGAGAAAGAGTTTTCCAACAACATCGTTCAGGATGAGGAAAATGGAGTAGGGGGATCCCGTCGTATGCGCCTTGTTGTACATGACGAAGCGCGCCACGAAGGGCAGTACGCTCAAAAGCGTGAGCCCCATTGCTACGCCCCCCAGAAAGGCACGATGTGAAAGGTCCTTGCTTCGTTTGATGAAACGCTCGTAAATCCACACAAGGAAAACTCCGGCTGCCGTGGCGGCAATCAGCATCAGGCATCCGAGGTGCGTGTAAGCCAGCGCCGTGAACCCGATATAAGAGAATATGAAAGCGCAGCGAATTCTGCCTGTGCCAAAAATTAATTCTCTTAGCATAAACAATGAAAAAGGGGTAAGAAACAGAATCAGTGAATAGCAGTAGACTTCGCGGGAATAGTAAACGGGAAAGAAGAGCGCCGCATATAGAAGACTGCTCACAAGAGCCGTCTTCTCATCCAGGACTTTTCGGGCAAGCCGGTTCAGGAAATAGACTCCGAGCACGCCAAATGCCACGGATGGAAGGCGGGCTGCGACAGAGTTGAACATGGCGCTGGATGAAGAGAAAATGCCAATCATCTTAAAATAAAGATTCCACACGAGGATTGCGAGTGGCATCTGGCCGATCGATAAAACCCAATTCCATGAGGCTGACAGTAATTGCAAGGTTGAAAGCCGAGGGTCCGCCAATCTCAGAAAGCCCATTTCATCCTGCCAGATTGCTGCGCGTCCAAGAAAAGGAAGGCGAATCAATAGCGATATGGCCAGAAGTCCCCATGGCCGATCAGACGCGAATAAAGGCCATATCCAGCCGGGTTCATCGTGAACAGCTGGCTCTTTGGAAGATGCATGAATCACTTCCGCCTGCACGTTCTCCTTTTTTTTCTTTTTACCCATCTTGGTTTGCTCATCGGAACAGCCTGTTCTTTATGCTTCTGAATTGACTATGAAATCAGCAGCTTCAGTCAAGTCGCCGGTTATGAAATCCGGAACGGCTTCGCACTGGATGAATCTGGTTATTAGTTCGAGTTTCAGTGGTGAGAAAAGAATCGCGCGGCATCCGGCATTCTTTCCTGCTTCGATGTCAACAATACCATCTCCGATCATCCAGCTTTGAAGGAGGTTTATGCCCATATCTTTCGCAGCTTTCACCAGGAGTCCAGGCTTCGGCTTTCGGCATTCACATGTGACAACCAGTTCGGAACGAATACCCGAAACCGGATGATGAGGGCAGTAATATATGGCGTCCCATTCGGCGCCACGTTCGCGAAGCATGTCATGGAGGCGATTGTTTACAAGCGCCAGGTCCTGCTTATCCATCGTCCCCTTGGCTAATCCCGGCTGGTTGGTCACAACGACAACAAGGTTGCCCGCAGAACGAACGCGGCTTACAGCATCAGCTGCGCCGGGAACAAGGTGTACCTGTTCAGGGCGACGAGGAGAGTCCATCACACCGTGGGTCTCGTCGTAGATCATTTCATTAAGGGTTCCATCACGGTCAAAAAAAACAGCACGCCTTCCGGGGTTATTGAGATGGGATGATTTAAGCACGAGTTAAATGCTTTCCGAGGTGATCATTCAATTCCGCTATGCCTTCGGGTTTTCCTATTTCGTAAAAACGTTCAGAGACTATCATGGCTTTAAGTTGTCGCTCTTCAACTAGTTTCGTGATTATCTCGGCGAGGTCAAGATGGCGATTCAAGGGCGCATAGTTCTGAAATACTTCACGGCTGAAAACGCTGAATCCATAGTCAATTGAATCAACAGATTCATCCATTGTGTTTTTTGAATAGCAAACAACGGTGTCGCCGTCTACACGAACATTGCTCCTGTCCCATTTGTTACTGTTCTTGTGAACGCACATCAAGGCGGCTGCTTCATTCACCTCAATTGCGAGAAAGGGGCGGAAGAAATCAAAAGGAAGGTAGGAGTCTCCGTACAATACGCCGAATACGGGGTTCAGCAGGGGAAGAGCTTTGACAATAGCTCCACCGGTACCCATTAATAGATCGGGGTCTTCCCGCGAGTAGCGGATATGCACTTTCCATGAAGAGCCGTCGCCTGCAAACTGCTCGATCTGAGAGCCAAGGTGTCCGACGCACAGTACAATGTCAGTGATATTTGTTGCCTTCAAGAGTTCGATCTGCCACGCCAGAAAGGGCTTCCCGGCAACGGTGATGAGTGACTTTGGTTTACCCTCGGACAGGCGCTGGACACGTGTTCCTTTTCCGCCTGCCAAAATGAGAACTTGACGTGTCGTTGGCATATGTTCAGGAGATAGACTGGGTTTCGAAATCATCGTATGATGAAAAATCAGCCACAACCCGCGATCCCTGCATTGAAGGAAAATACGAGATGGGCGGCATTCCTTTTGACAACATAAACTCGTCCAATTCGCGTCCGCGAGAAGGGCAGTACAATAAAATGAATCCGCCTCCACCGGCGCCGATTATTTTTCCTCCGAGAACACCATACTCGCGCTTTACGTAATCATAGAGAGATTCGAGGACCGACAAGGTTATCCCGGTTGAAAGGTTTTTCTTGTTTGTCCAGTGCTCGTCCATGAGCACGGCAAATCGATCAATATCATGTTTTCTGAAGGCGCACTCGATTTCACGTCCGATTTCCTTGATGCGTAGCAGGCTGTCGACCACCCGGTTGTGTTCCGGATCTCCGGATGCCCTGGCTGCCTGATCCTGGTGTCTCAACACCAGATTGGCTGATCGCTGAATACCGGTATAGTAAATGCGAGCCTTGTTCACCAATTCGGTTGCCGTGCTGAAGTCCACAGGGACCGTTCCTACGTCTACTTTTCCCGAGGGGGCGATTTCAAGCGTACGGAATCCCCCGAAAGCAGCCATGAACTGGTCCTGCTTGCCAACAGGCTCCTTCAGGATATTCATCTCGATGTGGCATGCCTCTTCCGCCAACTGCTGGATGGATGTCGTTTCGCGTTTATACGCGCGGATGGCCGTCAGGAGTCCAACAAGGTAAGCTCCAGAAGAACCTAAGCCGGTTCTTGCCGGCAGATCCGCCTGGCTGGTGAGTTCGATGTACTCGTTGACACGATGCAGTTTCAGGGCTTCACGCGCGAGTGGATGTAGAATTTCCTCCACCGATGACACTGTCTCTACCTTCGTGTAGCGTATTATGCTCCGGCGTTCAGTCACCGGAAGACGGTGAACGGAGATGTACATGTACTTGTTGATGGTCATCGCGAAAACATACCCCCCATGGCTTTCATAAAAAGACGGCAAATCCGTGCCGCCTCCGCCAAGGGTAATTCTGAATGGAGTTCGTGTTATTATCATGGAAGCAGCCTTTCAGTGCCTGTTGAGTCAATGCTGAACCCGCTCCTGCGCGCATCTTCATAGAACATCTTGACCGTAGATAATGAGAACTCATCGAGCTCGCGTCCGAAGTTGGATGTCTTTGCGAGGAGTTCGGGCGTTACGGTGATTATATGGCATCCTATCGAATCGGCCTGGATAATGTTCAGTGCCTCTCGCGGGCTGGCCCACAGCAATTCAGCGCGCGGTCGTTTTGCAACGATTCGAAGTGATTCCGCCATAATGGGCAGAGGATCGCGCCCCGTGTCGGCAATTCGTCCCGCGAACACTGATACTATCGAGGGAACATCGTCAGACAATGCGTCAACTACTTCCTGGACCTGTGAGGTTGACATGATTGCGGTTATATTGAGCTTGATGCCCTCGGAAGCCAGTTCCTTGATAAGAGATGAGGTTGGTTCGCATCTGGTGTTCATGACGGGGATTTTAACGTAGACATTTGCAGAAAGTCCGGCAAGCGCTCTGGCCTGCTGTTTCATCTCGTGCATCTCGTCCGAGAACACCTCGAAAGAAACAGGGAGAGATCGGATCCTGCTCAGCACTTCCCGTGCAAAAGTCATGTAGCTTGTAACGCCTGCTTTAGCCATGAGTGTCGGATTGGTTGTGAATCCTCGCACTATTCCTGCGCGTTGAGCCTCCAGGATCGAATCCATGTCGGCTCCATCCGAGAATATCTTGATACTCAAATCTCGCAACGTGAACGGGGTGGTAATGTTCCCAGCATCAACAAGCTTTCTCTTTTGCATGGTAATGTGGCTCCGATTGGTCAAAGGCGATGTTCTTGTGACGCGGATTCCCATTTCGCTGACGATTTAGAGATGTCGGGATGAGAAACGATCAGATGCCATATCACCGCCTGAAAGGCCTCAGTATGAGGTGTTACCGCAGCGGGGTTCAGGGGGGGGATGATCACGCATGCGTCAGCATGTTTTGCCGTATATCCCCCGTCCCGGCCAACAATACCGAGAATTGCCGCGCCGGTCTCCTTTGCCAAGTCGATAGCTTTGACAATGTTGGGACTGATGTTATTTTCACTATCTCCGCCACCGACGGACATGATAAAAACCGCATCTTTAGCGCATAACCTGCTCGTCTTGAGCCAGGCAACAAACACACCCGGCCATCCTTCGTCATTGATGCGGGCCGTCAGTTCCGATATATTATCCGTCGGGCAATACGCTTCAAAGCCGGCCAGTTTTCTGAAATCGTTCGCTGCGTGAGAGCAGTTGGCAGCGCCGCCCCCGACTCCTAGAAGGAAAAGGCGTCCGCCACGTTCTCGGACTTCGCACAGGATACGGATTACAGCGCCGACGGATTCCTTGTCAATTTTGCGGATCAGCTCGGCAGACTCCTGGAGATGTCTTTCAATAAAATCGATCATGCTTGATAACCCTTTGATTGTTCATATACACGTTCGACCACGCGCATGGCCGCCAGGGCATCATGCAGCCCTGCTGACGGTTTGCGATGCAGGCGAATATCATCAAGAAACTCCTGGAACTCGGCACTGAAGGAGCTGTCGGGCATTGGATATTCCCAGGCCGTGGTATCAGGAGGCCCCATTTCCGGCCGCATCGTGTAAAGAGAAAGGCGCTCGACTCCATAACTGCCACCCAGGCCGGTAATATGAATCTTTCCGTTTCTCCCATAGATTTCAAACGAAAAACTATTTTTCCACTCGGTACAGCTGACGTGCAGGAAAGCCGAACGCTTGTCCGCTGTCTTGAGGAGCATGAAGGCGTTGTCGTCTGCCGGCGCATTCCAGTAGAATGTCTCAGCTCTGCCGATGATTTCCTCGAAATCTCCAAGAAAGCATCTGGCCAGATCAATTAAGTGAACGCCCTGGTCGATCAGCTCTCCGCCTCCGGAAAGCTCAGGATTCATACGCCATTCCTTTTCGTATCCCACGCGCCCGCCATGCCCGTAACTTGCACGAATGAACATCAGCGGTCCGAGGCAACCGCTTGCCAGAAGCTTGAAAGCTTTGCGAAATGCCGGATGATAGCGGTGATTAAAGCCCACCCGCACCAATGTGCCTTGGCGCTCGGCCGTCTGTTCAATAGCCTCGATTTCCCGACTGTTTCTGGCAGCCGGCTTTTCTATGAGTACATGCCTGCCGGCCTTGAGAGCCTCAATTGACACTTCAGAAAGCGCATCGTTGGATGTTGACACGATCACGATGTCAACTCCCTTTTCGGCAACAGCTTCGCGCCAGTTCGTGGTCGGCCTGCAGTTGAAATCTTTCGACAGTGAATTGGCGCGAGCGCTGTCACTGTCAGCGCATATGCGGAGAACCGCGGATCGAAGAGTCCCGGCCCTCTTGCGACCGAGAGATCCGCATCCGACAAGAGCGACGCCAAGTGGTTTCATGTCTGTTAGTCGTTCCATTTCATTCCCCGGTCTTCAGGCACAATTCTGCGCAAGGTGTAAATGTCTCCTTGCATTATGGGCTCGCGCAATTCAGGAAAGCGTTCCCACGGATCCCACAGTGCGCTGATCAGGCGGCCGGTAATCCCACGCGCCTGTTCTGAGGCGAGGAAAACCGCCAGAGCCGCGGCTCTTTTCATAGGTGTGCCACCCGTTCGTTTCTGTTCAACTGCCTTTTTATGGAAGTCGGGACCAACCCGTTCAGGCCCGGCTGCAAGCACTTCATCGAGAAGTCTCGTGTTAAGCGCGCCGGGGGCAATGGCGTTGATGAAGATGTTATGCTCGCTGTATTCAGCTGCAATAGTTTCGACAAGCCTCACGATGCCCGCCTTTGAGGCTGCATAAGCGCTGATGTTCGGGAGCGGCTTGGTTGCACCGCCACCGGACATCTGGATAATCCTGCCTCCACCGCCTTCCAGAAAAAGGGGCAGCACCAGCTTGCACATAAGCGCGGACCCGAACAAGTTGATTTCGACTGCGCGCACCCACTCGCGAAAGTCAATCTCGTGAAATTTGCCCATGGGTCCATAAACCCCGGCATTATTTATGAGTACATCAAGCCTGTCCCATTCTCGCTTTGCCCGGTCCACAACTGCCGCGGCTTCTTCCGGAAGAGAAACGTCAGCCTTCATCCAGAGCGTTTTACCCCTTCCTTGCCCTGCGTTCAGGGAGTCAGCTACAGACTTCAATGCGTGCTCTTCACGTGCGCAAAGCATAACAAAAGCGCCCTCTTCGATGAACGTGCGTGCCAGGATCTCGCCGAAGCCGCGGTTTGCACCCGTAATAATGACTTTTTTTTCGTTCAATCTGTTCATCTACGCGCCTATTGTCAGGTACCTGATATGAGCGGAGCTTCCCATCCGCGCCTGAAGAAAACGAAAAGGGTCAATCACAACCGGTTTTGTCATAACATTGATAAGCTGTTCAGCCTCGATCTCGAGATACGTGCTCCACGGGGTGGCTACGATCAGGATGTCGCATCCTGAACAGGCTTGCACCGGATCGGAGAAGAATTCAGCGACTCCCGCCAACTCGGCGGGAAGATCAGTGAACGCGGGATCGTGCACATGCACGAGGTAATGACGATCTTTCATCCACTTGCATAATTCCACGGAGGCTGATCTTCGTAATGTGTTCGTGCCAGGCTTGTAAGTCAATCCCCATAATGCAACCTGCGGGTGTGTAGCGCCGGCAAAAAAAGTTTCAATCTTTCTTTTCAGCCATTGTTTGTGGTAATTGTTGCTCTCGATAATCGCCTTGGTCAGATACATGGGCAATCCGGCTTGCCTGCCCTCTTCGATTAAAAAAGCTGCATCCCTGGCCAGTGTTCCCCCCGAAAATGCCGGTCCAGGGGCAACATAAGCCTTTTTGCCTATTCTGCCCTCGCTTCTCAAAGCCCTTTCAACGTCACTGGCATCGGCCCCGCATTTCTCGCACAGCGTGGCCAGTTCATTGGAATATGCAATTGACATAGCGAGAAAGCAGTTGATGGCATGTTTTGCCATTTCGGCGGACTCCGGAGACATCCACAGGATGTTGTCCGTTATCGGCTTAAGCATGCGTCTGATAACAATTCGCGAGTGTTCTGAGCGCGTGCCGACCACAACACGATCCGGATTCAGAAAAACATCAAGAGCCTTCCCGAGACGGAGATTTTCCGGCGAGTAGGCGAAATGAAGATGTTTACCCATTGAGACAGCTTCTTTCTCCATGCGTGCCGTGGAGCCGACCGGAAGTTGCGAGGAAACAAGTATAACCGTATCGTCATGCAGGTGAGGGATTGCCTGTCGCACCCGGGATATGACCGATTCGGCGTCGGCTTGATCGTAGTCGTCAACAGGGGTATCGAACGTAACCCAAAGAAGCTCAGCCTTTCCGAGCTCCTCGCTATCGGATGTGAAGCGCAAGCGCTTGTTTACCATGCCGTCGCGCAACGCCATATCGAGACCGGGTTCTGCGACCGGCGGCTTTGCCTGCAACAGGTCGGCCACAACGCTGCCGTCCGGATCAAGTGCGATTACGTTATGTCCTGCTTTTGCCATGCAGGCGGCAGTCACGGTGCCGAGATGCCATAAGCCTAAAACTGCGATCTTCATGTCAGACTTTCCTTTTCGGGATCGCTTCGTTTGCGTTCAACAGTTCTGTGAAGGAGGTATTTCGGACGTTGCCGCACCTCCTCATATATTCGTCCGACGTATTCGCCGAGTATGCCAAAAGCGATCAGCTGCAACCCGCCGAGGAAGCTGACGAGCAGGATAATGGGGGCGATACCCGTTGCCATTCCCTCAGTAGCGAAGAACTTCTGCGCAACATAGAAAATCCCGGCAACAAGACTCATGAGAGCGCAGGCGAATCCCAGCATGGTAGCCAAGGTGAGAGGCTTTGAGGAAAAAGCAATGACACCGTTAATCCCTATCCGCAGGGAGCCAGTGATCTGGCTGTACTTGGAACATCCGCCATATCTCTCATCGCGATCGTACAATATTCCGGTTTGACTGTATCCGACATAGGCGACGAGTCCGCGCAGGAAGCCGTGTGTTTCCCTCAACGATTTCAAGTCTTCCACTACCTTACGGTCCATCAGCCGGAAATCGCCGGTGTTTCGTGGAATGGGAACTTCGGAAATGCGATTGATGATCCAGTAGCCCACGAAAGATACAAAACGCTTCGGGATTGTCTCGCCCTGCCGGGACCTGCGTTGCGCGTAGACAACATCGTAACCATTTTTCCACTTTTGCGTCATTTCCGATATCAGCTCAGGCGGATCCTGGAGGTCGGCGTCTATTACAACGACGGCTTTACCAATCGCATGATCCAACCCCGCCATCGTGGCCGCAGGTTGTCCCCATCTTCGCGTCATAACCAGGAGTCTTATGCGGTTATCCTTTTCGATGGCGTTCATAATAACTTGCTCGGTGCCATCTGTCCCCGGATCCATCGCAAAAATCATCTCGTAATCTTCTGTGACCCTGGCAAGCGCCGCTTTCATGCGATCGAGGAAAACAGGGATAATCTGTTCTTCCTGATAAACAGGCACTACTATCGATATAAGTGGTGACGCGAGTTGCGAATCCGGCTTGTCTGCACGTTCAATGTTCATTTGCTCCTCAATGTCGCTGCAAGATCCACGGATTGCGGTCAAGAAATTCCAGCGTACTTATGATTCCCTCCCGGATTGGTTTCCCGGGTTTCCATCCGAGAGACCGAATCCTGCTGCAATCAAGAAAAATAAAGGGACTGTCGCCCACCCATCCGCGAGTTCCACCTGAATGAACAAACTGCGGGTGTGCGCCGAGATGTTCGCAGATGATTCTTGCGGACTCATCAACCTCGATAAACTCATCAGTGCCGAGATTGTATATGTTCAGGCCAGAACCTCTTTCCTGTGCAAGGAGAATTGCGTCTATGCAGTCGTGGACATGGAGATAAGATTTTCGCTGATGGCCATCGCCAAGAATGTGGAGAACAGATGCGTCTGTCTTCAGCGAGCGGTAAAAATCATGAATATGTCCGTGGCTATAACGTTCGCCAAGAATGGAAACAAATCGAAAAATACAACCGCTGAATCCGAATCCCTCGCAATAAGCTTCGATCAGTCCCTCGCAGCCAAGCGTTGACGCGGCGTA
>CAYWJE010000120.1:0-10265 GCA_964458525.1 uncultured Verrucomicrobiota bacterium | reverse complement strand
AAAACTTCACTAACGCGGCTTTACACCAAAACGAATTTCAAATACATTTAGCTAGCCTTTATGGGAATTTGCGGTATGAAAGCGCTTAAAATCCATTTCTCGGTTTCGCTGCTCGCTCTGGTGGCAGCGAACACTGTGCCGCTGTTCGGCGTCTTGTTTCTAGGCTGGGACGCTGCGGTGATCGTTCTCCTCTATTGGGCCGAGAACGTGATCATCGGGGCGTATAATGTGCTGAAGATCATCTTTCTAAAGGCACCCTCACCGGCCTTTCACCTCGGCAAGCTTTTTGCCATCCCGTTCTTCTGTATTCATTTTGGCGGATTCTGCGCCGTTCACGGCCTGTTCCTCCTGGCCTTGCTCAAAGTGGGAGGCGGACCGGAATCGGTCTTCTCGGGGAGCGGGATTACATGGTTCGGGCCGCTGGTCTTCGTGCAACTCCTGTTTAATGTGGTGATCAGTCTGTGGCGCGATCATCCCGTAGGAATGGAGTGGCCGGTGATAGCTCTGGTTGTTAGCCATGGCGTATCTTTCGTGCAGAACTATCTGTTGAAGGGGGAGTATAAATCCTTTACGGTACAGGAGCTTATGGGTCAGCCTTACAAGCGGATCGTGATCATGCACGTGGCGATTCTCGCCGGCGCGGCGCCGATAATGATTCTGGGCTCGCCGGTTCTGTTGCTTTGTATCCTGGTGTTTCTTAAAATAGTTATGGACATACATTTGCACGTTAAGGAGCGCGGGGTGGGGGCGAAAGACAGGCCGCAGGGTTCCCCGGACCCCCATGGCATTGCGGCGTCGGGTGGATAACGGGATTGATGAATTTATGTTTTTCAGACTTTTCATACGGATATTGGCAATCTTCTGCATGATAGCATTCGGGATTCTGGCCCGCCGGATGGGCATCCTCAGCAGGGACACAACCAACCACATGGCAAAGGCGGCAACCACCTTCTTCTACCCGGCGCTGATCTTCACATCGCTCGTTAGCAATTTCACGCTTGACAGCCTTCTTCGAAATTGGGGGCTGCCGGCCGGGGCTCTTCTGATAATGCTCACGGGTTATGTGATCGGGATCGCGTCTTCGCGCTTCGTGAAATTCTCCGGGGAGCAGGAGAAGAACCAGTTCGTCTTTCAGTGCGCAATCAACAACTATTCTTATCTCCCGCTGCCCATTGTTCTCATGCTATGGGGCGACGCAGGGGTGGCCGGCCTGATTTTCTCGACGCTGGGCTCCGAGCTGGCTGTCTGGACGCTCGGCGTGTTCGCACTGTCCGGCAACAGGTTTAAGAAGGAAAACCTGCGGCGGTTGCTGAGCATGCCCATGATCGCGCTCATGGCCGCAATCATCGCAGTTGTCGTAAAGGACAGCTTGGCTCATCCCGTCGGATTGCCGTTTGTCGAGGAAATTTGGGATTCGTTCTTCTCGATGCTCGATATCTTCGGAAAGGCCACCATCCCGGTGGCGATGTTCGTGGCGGGCGGAAGAATGGCCGAGCTGAAGCCACATCACGTGTTGACGCTCAAACAGGGCTGCGTTGCGGGGCTGCGGCTCGTCATGATCCCGGGAATAGCTGCGCTCTTCCTGTATGCCCTTCCGTTTTCCGACGAGGCGCGCCTTATTCTGCTCGTGGTGGCCACCATGCCGTCGGCGATTTCAAGCGTCGTGCTGAGCGAGGCATACGGCTCGGACACGGATTTCGCGGCATCGAGCGTTCTGATCACGCAGTTGCTGTCACTCGTGACCATCCCGGCATGGATAGCTCTGTTTCTTCGCTAGCTCTTCGTTTCATTCCGGAGCCAGATAGTTTGTTTCGCTTATTTGAGACTCATTACCTGCTGCCTTTTCCATTGCAATCCAAAGCGCACTTCTACCGGTGCTATCCAATAAACTTCCCGCGCGGCGTGTACTTCGTATGCAGGAGATGATGGCTCTTGTGTCCACACGGTCCGTCGGTTAGATATTCATTGTAAAGGCGCAACACGGCCGGGTTCTCGTGGCTTTTTCTCGCCTTTCCTGCCTTGCCGTATGCGGCATCTTCCGCATATATGGCTCTTGCCCTGGCCTCGCGTATTTCGGGCGTAGTCGGGATCGGCTGGCCGCCGCCGCCCAGGCATCCGCCGGGGCATGCCATGAACTCGATAAAGTGGCATTCGCTGAACTTTCCCCCCGCCTTGATATCTTCCATCACTTTTTTAGCGTTGGCGGTTCCGTGCGCCACGCCGACCTTCACGGTGGCGCCCTTGATCCAGTTCCAGTCCGGAACGAAGTGCTTGATAAGATCCGGCACGGGACCGGGAGAATCGGGCAGCTTGAGCTCCACATAGCGGCAGCCCTCGAAGCCGCGAACCGGTATGATGTCAGCGTGCTCGTAAATATCCTCGACCTTTGTGCCCGTCACGAACTCGATCAGGGAGCGCAGCGCGGCCTCCATAACTCCGCCCGTCGCCCCGAAGATGACGCCTGATCCGCTCGCGGTTCCGAACGGATCATCGAAGTCATCGTCAGGCATGTCCGGCAGGTTGATCCCGGCCTCGCGGATCATCTGCGCCAGCTCGCGCGTGGTCAATCCGTAATCAACGTCCTTGAATCCGCTGTCCTGCATTTCGGGGCGATTGCATTCGAACTTCTTCGCCGAGCACGGCATCAGTGCCACGGAAACGATGCTGGCCGGGTCAATCTTGTTCAGTACGGCGTACCAAGTCTTAATCAGTGCGCCGAACATTTGCTGAGGACTCTTGCACGTTGAAACGTGCGGAAGATATTCGGGATAGAAATGTTCTATGTACTTCACCCAGCCTGGACTACACGAGGTGAACTGGGGCAGGGGCATGGAATTGTCCTTCTCAACCAGGTTCTTGTACAGCCGAAGAACCAGTTCTGTCCCCTCCTCGATGATCGTTAGGTCCGCCGTGAAATTGGTGTCAAACACCTTGTCGAAACCGCACCTGCGCAATGCGGTGTTCATCTTCCATGTCATGGGAGTGCCCGGCTCCAAACCGAATTCCTCTCCGATTCCGGCGCGCGGGCTCGGGGCGGTCTGGATTACGACGTGTTTCGCGGGATCGTCTATGGCCGCCCACACTTCGTCCGTCGGATCATTGGCGCGCAGTGCGCCGGTGGGGCAGCGGTTGATGCACTGTCCGCAATTGATGCATATAACCTCGCCAAGCGGTTTGTCTCTGTAAGTTGAAATCACGGTGTTGGCGCTGCGGCCAACAGCTTCGAGCACGCCGACCTCCTGCAGATCAATACAGGTACGCACGCACCGACGGCACAGCACGCACTTGTCCATGTCACGTACGACCGAGTAGCTGGAGTTATCAACCGTGTGCCTCGGCTTGTCCGGATGGCCGAACCGGAAGAAGTCCACTCCGTATTCCTTCGCAAGCGCCTGCAGCTCGCAGTTGTTATTGCGCTGACAGGAATAGCACTCTCCGTAGTGATCGGAGAGAAGAAGGTCTATGATGTGCCTTCTTGCCCGGCGCACGCGCGATGAATGCGTCTTGACGTTGATCGTCTGCGTTATTGGATATGCGCAACTCGCCTGCAAGGTGCGCTGCCCCTCGACCTCGACCACGCACACGCGGCAGACACCGGCCACGCACAGATCGTCGTGATAGCAGAGCGTGGGTATGTGAATTCCCAGCTCGCGGGCCGCTTCAAGAATGGTGGTCCCGAAGGGCACCTTTGTCTTATTGTCGTCAATGCTAACGGAAACAAGGGCGCCGATAGCGTCGGTGTCTTCCGGCGCTTGTATCGTCTGCGGGCGCTGGCTTACAGGCGCGCGGCAGGTGCCGTCCGCGCATGGATTGGTTTTTTTCATCGAATTCTCCCGTGTGTTTGCGAGGTTCAAAGGGCCGTGCGACCCAGTATTTCATTTTCAAAATGCTTAACTATTGACAGGAACGCATTCGGACTGGACTGCCCCAGTCCGCACTTCGACGCCGCTTGCATTGTTTCGCCGAGCGAGCAAAGCTCGTGCAGGTACTTGGCGGAACACCTGCCTTTTATGAGCATTTTCACGCCCTCGAGCAGCTTGACGTTGCCCAGCCTGCAAGGCGTGCACTGGCCACACGACTCATCCACAAAGAATTCTAGGAAATTCTCAGCCGCCTTGAGCAGATCCCTGCCTTCACCGAAGACGATTACGGATCCGCCAGTGGAGATGTCCTCAAAGCTCACTGCGCGCGAGAACTCGCTTCTTGGTAAACAGTGTCCTGATGCGCCTCCTATGACAACGGCTTTTGCTTTCGTCCCTCCAGATGCTTCCAATATAGCGAAAATTGATGTGCCGAGCGGAAACTCGTACACCCCCGGCCGCTCCACGTCTCCCGATATGCTGAATATTTTAGGACCCGCGGACTTTTCGGTTCCGACGGATTTGAACCATTCCAAACCCCGTGCGAAAATAGCGGCCGTCCACGCGAAAGTCTCTACGTTGTTGACAATGGTCGGCATGCCGTTGAACCCGGTGTTCACCGGGAAAGGTGGACGATTCCTGGCCTCGCCGCGGTGCCCTTCAAGACTCTCTATCAGCGCAGTCTCCTCGCCGCATACGTAGGCGCCAGATCCCATGTGGATACGAATGTCAAATAAAAAACCTTTCTTTCCACGGATATCCTTGCCAAGCAGGCCCGATGCGCGGCGTGCCTTGATACGCTCAAGCAGCCCCTTCTTAAGATAGGAGTACTCGCCGCGCAGGTAGATGATCCCCTCGTCCGCGCCGATCGCGTAGGCCGCGATAGTCATTCCATCGAGCACGAGGTCCGGCCACTCGGCTAGTATCACCCGGTCCTTGAAAGTGCCCGGCTCGCCTTCGTCGGCATTACATACGACGTATTTTTTTTCACCGGTGGCAGCGGCCGCGAGATTCCACTTAATGCCTGTCGGAAAACCGGCGCCTCCGCGCCCTTTCATCTCCGAGTCGCGGATGGTCGTTATCACGCCGACGCGCTCAAGTTCCAATGCGGCTTCCAACCCCTTCCCGGGAGGTATCTTTGCCAGCGTCATTTCATTTTGTATTGTCATATTGTGTGAGCCTCCTCAATTTGCGCAGCATGCGACCCGAAAGTTGTCTCAAAGCCGGCAATGATATCATGCACCATGTCCGGCGTGACCCGCGTGAAGACCTGTTCGTTGATCAGCATTGCCGGGCCCTGATCGCACATTCCTATGCAGTTGGCCCATTCGAGTGTGAACCGCCCGTCCGGCGTGGTCTCGCCAAACTTGATGCCGAGATCATTTTCGAGTTGCCGCGCGACAGCCTCTTTGCCGGCCATGTCGCAGCTGATCGTCTTGCAAAGGCGGATCACGAAACGCCCGTAATGCTTTTCCTTCAGAAACGTGTAGAAAGTGACAACTCCGTAGATCTCCACGGGATGAATTCCCAGCAGGTCGGCCAGCACCTGCATGGCGTAGTCGCCTATGTACTGGTCTCGCTTCTGAATCTCCTGGAGAATCGGGATCAAAGAGCTTCTCTTTGCGCCGTGTTTCTTGGCCAGCGCGCGAATTTCCTGCCTAATCTTGTCCTGTCTGGTGTTAAGCATAACCTTGAGTCTCCGTTATTGTTTGAGAAATTCTTCAACCTTCCTCAGAAGCACGTCGGGCTTTACGGGCTTTTCTATAAAAGCGTTCACCGGCGTGATGGCGTCGTTCGGGCCGTATTTCATGCCGGTTGCCTTGGAAATGGCAGACATGATGATGATTGGCTTGGAGAAGCCCTTGTGCCTCAGCTCCTGGGCTACGACGATGCCGTCATCTGGCTCTTCCATCATGATGTCCAGGATCATGAGGTCCACGCAACCTTCCATGGCTGCTCGTATTCCGTCAACCCGGTTTCCTGCGGAAGCCGTGTCATATCCTGCCTGCTTGAGAATCATGCTCAACGATTCGACAGTGTCCTGATCGTCATCAACGATAAGAATTTTCGCCATGATATTCTCCGTTTTTGGTTTTTTGATCCTGATGTTGAAATTGTGCTTTGTTCATACATTATTTCACTCGGCGAGGCAAGAGATTTGTCGCTTCAAATTTCACTAATCTTTGGCATTGTAATCCCGCCCGGTCTTGACTATGTTCATCTCGTGAAAGCAAATGAGGAGTTGATCGAGATGATGAGGTGCAGGCGATGATGAAGGCAATGAGAACAGGTGTCAGCTTCGGGCTGACATCAGGGGTGATAACGACTCTTGGCTTAATGGTCGGGCTTAACTCAGGCACGCATTCCAAGATGGCTGTGATCGGTGGAATACTTACCATTGCCGTGGCCGATGCGTTTTCCGACGCGCTGGGGATCCACGTTTCGGAGGAATCGGAGAACGATCACACCGCCGGACAGGTCTGGGTTGCCACAATCGCGACATTTGTGTCGAAGTTCGTTTTCGCGCTCACGTTCCTCGTTCCGGTGCTGCTGTTCGATATCGAGACCGCGATTCAGGTGAGCATTGTCTGGGGGCTGGGCGCGCTGACCTTTCTCAACTACCGCATGGCCCGGTCCCAGTCTGTTTCTCCATGGAAGGTGATCGCCGAACACCTGCTGATCGCGGTGGCGGTGATAGTGATAACGCATTTCGTGGGACACGCCGTTTTTGCGTTTTCAAATGCGCGCCCAGCATGATGATCCGCATCTCTTCCTGCTAGTCGATAGTCCACGCGCCGCGCGAAGCCGATTCCCTGGCGGCTGCCAGAGCCTTGCCGGCGCCGGCGTCTTCGAGCTTCCCGGCCATCGCAAGCGTGAGCGGCGGCAGGCTGCCAACTGCCTCGAAGAAAGCGTTCTTCTCCTTTGTCCGGGATCCGAATTCAGCCTCGGCCGCCTTGCCTACGTACGGGAAATCGGCGAACCGCGCCAGGAACGACTGGCCGACCATTATGCGGGCGCCCTTCAGGAAAGTCCCATGGTAGAGGCGCAGGGCGCCGGTCGTTGCATCATCCGCCAGCGGCTGCCCGTCCTTATTCATCTCGGTGCCTATATTGACGGGCAGTTCCAGTTTCTCTGCCAGCCGGACTGCCTCGTCGAGCTTCGCGAGTTTCTTCCCACGCTGGACGGGGTCGGGAATGTTGTGGTTGCGGTCGGGTATTATGTTGAGCGCGATTGCTCCCTTGCCGGTCATAATCTCGAACATTTCAACCGGCTTTTCCTCGCCCTGGCTGGTGCCGTCCAGCCACGTGATGGCCGGCATCGCGCCGCAGCTCAGAACCCAGGCGATGAAATCGTCAAGCGGCGGGAATGACGCCGCGTCGGGGCGTTCGTAGCCGAGTCCGCCGGATTTCGCGAGAAGCGATCTAATGGCATCCTCTATTGCCGGAGTGTTTGAATAGAGTTTCCCCAAATCGTTTGCATCTTTCTTCATGAGGCTGCCCCAGAAATCCAAGAGACGCTCGCGGTTGTCGAAAATCTCTTCCGCCTTGAGACGGTATGCGCGGATGATGTGCCGCTCGGTGGGGCATCCACCGGGACTCGTGGGCACTACCTCTCCTTTGTAATCAATGGCAATTTCCGAAAGCTTGGCATTTATCCGGCCCACCAGGGCGATATTCCGCTTGTCTGCCTGCTGGCGGAGCCTCGCCAGGACTGAGGATTCAGCCGTGTCCGGCAAGGGCACATTTGGAAAGCCGCAACCCATTACGTAGGTGACGCCCGGCTCACCCGGCGAGTTGATGTCAACTTGCGAGTATTCATTGAAGAAGGCGCGGGTCTCAAGGTGCACCGCAGTCCGGACTCCGGCCAGCATCCCGACCCTGATGAATTCCTCCAGCCCGTCAAGCACATCGAAATCGCAGAGCCCCGCGGCATAGAGTCCCGCCTTGCGGGCTTCCCACGCGATCCTGCTCGGAGAATAGCCTTTCGAGTTGTATGAGAAGAAAGAGTGGGAATGCATATTGAACAACTCGTTGTCCGGCCCGCGATCAGGCGGCGCTCCGCTCTCACGGAGCAGTTGCTCAAGAGCGCTATATCGTTCTTCAATGTCAAACGAATTAAGCTTGCTTTCCGAATCCAGTATTACAGCAGATGATTTCATGCGCATTACTCCCGTCCTTAATAACAATAAGTTTATGTTTCAGTCCCGACCTGTTTTCTTCCCAGCAGCTTCAAAAAGTCTTCCTCGTTGAGAATATTTACCCCAAGCTCCCGCGCCTTGTCCAGCTTTGAGCCGGGATCCGAGCCGGCCACGACATATGAGGTCTTTTTTGACACTGATGCCGTTGTTTCGCCACCAACTTTTCTGATCTCCTGCTCCGCCTGTTCGCGGGTGAGCGAATCGAGCGTCCCGGTGAGAACAAAGCGCGTCCCTTCAAGCGGGCGTTTTTCCGCGCCATCGCGTTCGAAATCTTTCGTCTTCATGTTGAGTCCGGCTTTCCTGAGTCGTTCCACGAGCTGGATAGTGCGAGGCGTGCGGAAGTAGGCGGAGATGCTCTCCGCGGCAACAGGTCCTATATCCTTGATTTCCTGCAAATCGGCGGGCCTCATTTCAGCGAGCCCGTCGAGGTCCGGGACGCGCTGTTCCAGCACCTGAGCCATCTTCGTTCCCACGTGCCTGATTCCAAGCCCGAAGATCAGGCGCCACAGTTCCCTGCTCCTGGATGCCTCGATGCCTTCGAGCAGATTACCTGCAGATTTCTCCGCCATGCGATCGAGTCCGCTCAGCTGTTCCGTGGTCAGGTCATACAGATCGGCAGGGGATGCTACGAGCTTTCCGTCAACGAGCTGTTCAATGAGCGAGTCGCCCAGGCCCTCGATATCCATTGCTCCGCGCGCCGCGAAGTGCCTGATCCAGCGCTTGATCTGCGCCGGGCACTGCAGGTTTTCGCAGCGGAAGGCAACCTCGCCATCCCGGCGCGCCACGCCCTCGCCGCAGAAGGGACATTTCTCCGGCATATCAAATACCCGCTCTGCCCCGGTCCGCGCGGCGGTGTTCACGCCCACGATATCCGGGATGACGTCGCCCGCCTTCTCGACGAACACCCTGTCTCCGATCCTGATATCCTTGCGGCGAATTTCGTCAATATTATGGAGCGTGGCCCTGTTGATGGTCGAGCCCGCCACGAGCACCGGCTCGAGCTCGGCCACGGGCGTCAGCGCGCCCGTGCGCCCAACCTGCACCGTGATTGATTTCAGAACCGTCTCAGCCCGTTCCGGCTCGTACTTGTACGCCACGGCCCAGCGCGGACTCTTTGAGGTGGCGCCCAGACGGTCATAGAGAGAGCGCTCGTTTACTTTTATGACTCCGCCGTCCATATCGAACGGCAAATCATGGCGCATCGCCAGCAGCTCATCGAGGGCCGAGGACACATCTTCAGAAGTCGTGCATTTCCAGAAACGTGGCGGGGTCTTTATTCCAAACTCTTTCAGTGCACACAGAAGTTCCTCGTGCGATTCGAATGAAGCGCCTAGCACCTCGCCGACGCCATAGAAGATAGCGTCAAGCGGACGCCTGGCTACCTCCCGCGGATTCAGGTTCTTCAGGGAGCCTGCGGCGGCATTGCGAGGATTGGCAAAGGGCGGCTCGCCCGCTTCCTCTCGCCTGGCGTTAAGCGCGACAAATCCCTTCCTGGGCATGTAGACCTCGCCGCGCATCTCAATCACCGCCGGTAAGGACGCTCCCTCTCCGCTCAGTCGGAGCGGTATCGAGTTGATAGTGCGCAGGTTCGCCGTGATCTCGTCCCCGGTCCGCCCGTCCCCGCGCGTGCTTCCTGAAACCATTGCGCCGTTCTCGTATCTGACGGCTACAGCCACACCGTCAATCTTGGGCTCGACTATCGTAGAGAACTCCACTGATCCAACGAGGCGCCGCACCTTTTCGAGAAACCCCCTCAACTCGTCCTTGCTGTAGGTGTTGGAAAGGCTCATCATCGGAATGGCGTGGCGAACCTGCGAGAAGGCTTCGAGCGGAGCGCCGCCCACCCGCTGCGTCGGCGAATTAGGCATCATAAGCTCCGAATGTTCTTTTTCAAGGTCCTCGAGTTCCCGCAGAAGGCGGTCGTATTCGCGATCGGCTATCTCCGGACTATTCTCGATATAATACAGGCGGTTATGGCGCGCTATCGCTTCGCGCAGCTCTGCCGCCCGCCGCCTCTCTTCGAATGTGGTCATGGCCCGACCTCCAATTAACGTACTTGCGAAGAAAACATCATAACTGTATTATCTTATTCCATAGTTTTCAATAGCAATCCGTGGATTTCCAGGCGGACGGGCGCATCTGCTATCAGGCACAAGATGTCCGGACTCCCCGGTCGTGATCCTGAAGAAGAATCGGTATTTTTCGTG
>CAYWJE010000119.1:0-10373 GCA_964458525.1 uncultured Verrucomicrobiota bacterium | reverse complement strand
GTCCCCTCTTCCCGGTACAAATGCGTCGAGACCATATTATCGAATATCAGCGACGGAGCGCTCTGCCAGTTGATCCCTCTCACGGATTCGAGTCCGACAAACGTATCATACTCGCACACGAGCGGCTCGATATACGAAGGCATGAACACAGGACCGTGCCCTTCGAGCGCCTCAAGGAGCATATTCTGAAGCGTCTCGCTCGATGATTTCAGCACCTTATCCGTGAACGAAAGCCCAAGAAAGTTCACTCCCGGCGACGTATCCAGATGCTTCCAGTTGTTATGATAGAAAGGCACATTCTGAAAGCGATTCGCGGTTACCTCCTTGCGATACAGGTCCAGATGCGCGGCGACTTCCTCAAATCCGGCGGCAGCGAAACACTCGCGAATCCAATCAACGGGCTGCGCAAAACTTGGCTCTCTCGCGTGAGCAAGGCTAAAATAATCAATGGCGTCAAGATACCTTCCTTCATTGTACAGCAGCACACCCCTGTAGAATGCGGCCTGCGTTTCCGGCTGCAGCCTGTCGCCCGTGCCTGCCGACCCTGTAACTGACCTGTCGCTGTATTCGGTGATTCGCTCGGCCACCCATTTTGCGGCGTCATCCGGGAGCGCGAGTGCGCCCGTTTGATCCTTGCTCAAAGGGATTGAGCAAGCGGCCTTGCGCGCGCCGGTGGCGGTGTCTATCAGTTTCAAACCGAGGTGCGGCAGAGTTCCTTCGAACGAAAAGTCGGTGGCAAGGATGAACCTGGCGTTCATCAACGACTTGCGTTTCTTGGAGGATTCTATCATTCCCTTCTCGATCCGCCATTGCTCGGTCGTCAACTCAACCGCATGGCGCCGATGGAGCAGGGATGCCCTGTCTCCGACCAGTGCGCGGGCAAGGTCGGAAAGCAATCGCTCCGCTGTTACGAAGTTATTTGAAGTTGCCGGCGTCACTGATGTCCCTGTCAATACCAGCCCGCCATCGCCTGCGGAGTCTGTCTCCGGCAGGCCCTTGTTGATGCGTGAAACCATTTTGGGGATTTCGTCGAGAAGGGAGTCAATGGAAGTGTCCGTCCTGTTAAACAGTAAGCTACGGCCTGCCGCGTCCACAATTTCAACGGTGATGGAGTCTGATTCGGGGTTCATGTCGCAAAGAATGAAGAAACCGACCCCGGCAGCTCTTCCCAACTGAACACCCAGCCCTCCGCGTTGCCATTCATCGAAGATCTTTTTCATCTCAGCGCGTTCGAGAACCTGGATTCCCGGCTCGCGGGAGAGGGAGGCGGCCATGAGATCGGTCAAGCCCCGATCAAGCTTGCCTGCCTGGCGCACTACCACCGCCACGCGCGACCGTGCGGCGGAAGCCTCCGTTATCTCCCGGGAATCGGGGCTTTTCTCGCCCATTGACGGAACAGAAAGAAATCCGTACAGGACGATAGCTGCCAGCAAGAGAACGATTCTATTGCAGAACCTGTGTTTCATGAAAGAAGTTGTTTGATACAAGGGCGCTTGAAATCTTGGAGGGTATTCCATCTTCATCATTGTGCTCCCGATTCCCACGCGGAAGAAGCGAGGAACAATGCCTCGTCGTCCGGCAGATTGGCAATGCAAACATTCATTTGTTCCCTTGCCTGAATGGCATAATCGCCGTGAGGATTCATCGCCAGCACCCTTTGAAATTGCACATACGCTTCTCCATGCTTCTGCATCTTGAAAAATGCCTTTGCCAGTCCGAACCTGGCTTCGATAAACTCCTGATCACCCATAAGCGCTTGCACGAATTGCTCGATGGATTCCGGATAGGAACCGTTGTAATAGGCGATCAGCCCGCGCATGTAATAAAGGTTTGCCATCGGCCGCAAGTCAATTGGATAAGCCTGCTCATTTTCGGGCTTGATGTCGAGCTGCGACGCCAGTTCTTCGGACAGAGATTCGGCCAGAGTTTCCAGCGAGTTCACGGAACCCGTTCTTGTGGCGGATGCCGCAATCAGTGTTGTGGCGGAGTCAAACACTCGAACGGTCACCCGGATGCCGTCTTCCTCCGGATGAATTGATCCGCAGACCATGTGGCCCGCGCCGAGAATTCTACCCGCGTTGAAAACGCCGCCGCCGGGTGATTCGGCGGAAGTTACTGTCAATGCAATATCAAGTTCTTTCAGGGTCTTGCTGAGATTGTTTCTGTCCACCAACGGTAATCCCGCTTTGTCGGCCAGCTTGCTTGAAACATGCCACGCGAAGACTTCCGCAATCGGTCTGAGTTCTTCCGGCAGTCCTTCGGAGTCAAACGGCAGGCTCAACAAGCCGGTTAGAGCGTATGGTGTCTGTGTTTCGTCAAAACCCGAATCATTAATAGTCTGTTCAAGTTTCAGGTCGTCGCGCTCGACCGCGCCGCATATGTTATTGAACATGTCGCGAGACCG
This sequence comes from uncultured Verrucomicrobiota bacterium, assembly GCA_964458525.1. GTDB lineage: Bacteria > Verrucomicrobiota > Kiritimatiellia > JAAZAB01 > JAAZAB01 > CAYWJE01. Next base: position 7,969 of record CAYWJE010000119.1, on the reverse strand, counting down.
GCAAAGATAATAGCCTTTATCAGAAAGCCCCAGCAACAAGAAGAATATGCGGTTTCGCGCGGCAACGCTTATTGATCCAGAGATACGAAAACCTGTCTTAACCGTTTCCCATCCATGAGCCTCGTGATAAGTCAGAATAACCGCGTCGATTGCTTTGTCTGGAATAATTCCAACACGCCCTGCCGGAAGGCAGGTTATAGTTGCTCCTCGCAGACCGCTGGTTGCTGTTAATGGTGTTTGAATCGGTGTGGCCCAGACAAGCGCATCATCCGAATAAGATAGAAGAATATCTTCGTCCACAGATTTCAACAACGCCCATATTCTTCCGGAAGTGTCCTGATCGCAATCAAGCAAGGTCATATTAGATTTCTTCTTGCTCGTGACTTCCCATCGCACAGCATCGGAAGATTCGAAAAGCTCCAAATTCGACCCAAAGGCAATAAGTCTGCCATCATGAACTCGGAAAATCTTCTGCGCGAATTTGCTGGCAAACTCAGTTGGCAACGATCTCTCTCCTTCGCTGAATATCATACGTTTCGGAAAAGTCCAATTATGAAGGTCGCTGCTGAAACTGGTGAACAATTCAAATTCGAACGTGTTGTGGCGCCTCCATATAAGCTGATATGTGCTGTTCCCAAAAAAGAAAAGGCGAGGGCTTTCCTCAAGTCCTTCTGTGTTTATGCAATTAGGAATTGTGTACCTGGTTTCTTCTGGTGGATCAAGGCGGACAATTCTAATATCGCCTCCAAGCGAAGCGATATGAAACAAATGACCATGTTGTCCAACGACTATGGATTTGGGAGGATGCGTATGAACTCCGCGAACGGTTGTCACCCCGCGCGTGACATAGAGCTCATAAATATCATCCCAGTCGCCACTCGGGCTGACGAGTTCGGTGAACAAAGTGCTCCAAATATGATCTCTATAATGGTCATGTACTCCTTGTGGCGCATCAGTAAGAAAAGTTCTTTGTTCGGAAAAATCAACAGGCGCTAAACGAAAATACAGACGCCATGACAAGTATTCGGTGGTGTCGGCGGAGACAATTACTTTGAGCAATGGACACGACGCATCACCGAAACTGACCTCGACCGTGTTGTCTTCAGCTGAGAGATTGTCTTTCCCAAGTCGTTCGGGCTTATCCGCGAACGACAGGCTGTGGATAAATCCTCCTAGGGATGGAGAACCGGATGAAGTGTCGTTACGGATCTCGAAATCCAGTTTCCCCCGAATATGTATTGGCTGCACAACAACACCGGCAAATCTCATGCCGGATGGAGCAGCAAAAGTATAACATTCAGTATAGCCAGGCGGTGTGTTAGGAAATGGCACACGCCAGCCGCTTTGGCCTACAGCTGGAATGCCTTGGCAAACAACAGAGATGGCATCTCGTGTGAAGACAGGATCATTAGTATTGATTGGAATAAGAAATTTTGAATGCCGGATAACCTGCCCTGTCACTTCTGCATGTTTCACTATAGTCCGATTCCCATTGCATAAGATATCGCAAGATGAGAAATCAAAGAAATGGGTGGGTCGAAGATCACCCAGCTCTTTCTGAAGGTCATCCAAGTATTTAAGGTCATCCATCATATCCGCATATATTTGCAGAGCCTTTTCCGCCTGGCCTTTCGCCTCATATTCCGCTGCGAGCCCAGCTTCCGCGTCTTTTTGGATTCTGTACGGCGGCTTCGTGGCGACAAAGGGACTGTCATACCATCCGACAAGTTTCTTCACTTTCGGATCATAACATATAGCATCAGCGACAAAATAGCATTCATCTGTTGTTCCTCGCACTTCGTTTCGTTTTCTGAACCTCTCAACAGCATTGCTAAAGACATTGGGCAAAGCTGTTTTCAGCTTTGCGAGTTCACCTGTTTTATCTTCATGTGTCTTCCCCATCTCAATGCAGCGTTTTAGAAAGTACATTTTCATTTCCGGCATATTTACCTTGCCAGCGCGTCGCGCCATATCGAACAATGATTTCATTGCTTGTTCATATTGATCAATAGTGGCAAAACAGGTGCGATGAAAAGTATAGAAAAAGGCCGTCTTAATCTCATTGAGAAGAAAGTAGAGTCTGCCCAGCCTCTCGTAAAGCATCGGATGTGCGTGGGTGAAGCTTTCAGCCACAAGATAATACCTCAAAGCCCCTGCAGGATTACCTGCCACTTCTTCGTTCACGCCCTGGTAATAGGCGCGGGCAGCATCAACCTTTCGAGGAAAGTATCGAGTGACGCGTGCAATATCCGATTCCGAAACGCTCATCCCAAACACATGGAGCAATTGGGCAAGAAGCGCCTTCGGAGCTTCCAACAACGAGTCCCGCGGACCCTGCCAAAACGCTGTTGCAGCAACTTTGCCATCACTTGTTCTGACAATGAATGCCGAGACATCAAGGGTGCCGTTGCTGACCGTATATCCGCCGCTAAGCGCAAGATCAGTTTTCGCAGTCCGGCCTGCCTGTGTCGCCGTTGCCGGATCAACGAAACCCGACGCGCCGAATGATTGTTCCGCCAGAGCATCCGTCAATCGCTCGCGTTCCGTAACCTGGAAATTGCCTGATTCGCGCAGCATGCATAGCACCATATCGGCCACGCCGAGTCCCAGCCAATTCAGAGACTCATCTTCAGAACAGTTCTGGAACCGAAGCACAGTTATTGTTTCATCTCCAGCGCCGCTGGCGAAAGAACAGGCGGCACAGACCAGTGCCAGGCACAACGCCAAGCGAATTGCCGCAAAAAAAGGCAATCCGGACATATGAAAGGACCTGTAATTAGTCATGTTGTTGTTCATAGCGGCCTGCCCTTTGGAATTGACGTTGCGTCAATTATCCATGGCGCCATCGGTATCCTTCGCCAGCTCATGAAGGGAGATGCTTTGCATGGGAATTGAGCTGTAACGGACAAGAGCGCCGTTGCGGGTTTCAAGAACCCTGATGTCTATCGCCTCGCGCTGGAACTTCTCTTTCAGTATCACCAGCAGGTCGGCCTTCAACATGCGGCCAAGCTGCAGATCGCCGCTTGTTCAGGCGGACATGCTCTGCTCCCTCAGCATGCGTCCGACTTCGGCGCGATCAACGACGGTCATGCCCTCGTGCTTGTCAAGGGCGAGGGTGACCATGTCGGCAACGGCCATCAGCGTGCTGTTCGTGACAGGCGCAATCACCGCCACGCAAGGCTGGCTCTGCGCGCCGCAGGCGAGCGGCGCGCATGCGCAGAGAAGTATGAACGCATAGAAGCGACTGACTTTCATGAGCCGGATTATTACTTCCTAACCAACTTCGGCAGCACCCTCTCCGCGATGTCGGCGGCGGCCTCCTGAAGCGCCTTCTTGCCGGCGATCTGCTCGGTGAGGTCAACCTCGACTTTGGTCTGGCGGTCAACGGCGATGATTTCGCCGGTTTTGGCGTCAATGGCTTTTATTTCAAGACGCGCTTTCACGCTGACCAGGTTGGCACGCCTGCCCGCGAATTCGCTAAAGCCTTCGCCCTTAATGATCACATCGGCCTTCCTGGCGCTCCCTTCCTTGGCATCAATGACTTCAAACCCCGTCTCTTTGCAGAACAGGGTCATCTCGGTCTCGGCGGCCGGATCAATCACCGCCTGCCCGACGTGGCGCTCTGCCACTTGAATGATAACAACGGGGCGTTTCGCTTCGCCCAGGAGCTTGTCGAGCGCAGCAATGCGGTCCTCTGTCTTTACCTGTTTCGCCACCAGTTTGTCGGCTTGTGATATAATCGTCTCCGCGACTTTTGCGGCCAACTGCTCCACAAGCGGACCTATCTCGTCGCTGGTTTTCCCCTTTACGGATTCGCCGAGCACGCGGCTGGTTTCCGTGCCGATCACCTTTGCCACGATGTAGAGGGTCTTATCGGCTTCAATAACGGAGCCTGTCACAAGAATCTTTGCGCCGGTCAACTGGCCCACCTTCACGGCCTGGTCGGTCTGCACCATTCCGGAGAGGTTCAGTTCCTGCTCGCTCATGGTCTTCTTGAGGTCCGCGCGATCAACGAGGTAGATATCCGGGTTGGCGGCCATGGAGGCGAACAGAATGTCGCTCGCCTTCTCGCCGTAGCCTTTCGTGCCTGCCCCGCGCTCCTCGAAGGCAAATATAGCTGTAGGATACACGGGCCGGACCTCGTCCTTTTCAGCCGCCCTGGCCAAGCTGCAAACCATTCCCGTCGCAAGTATTCCGATTCCGAGTTTCGTCAATGTGTTCATGTTTTCCTCCTTGTTGTTCCTGTTCTTTCAGTTATCCGCTCGCAGAGCGGGGTTACACCGCCTGGAATCCGCTCGTAGAGCGGGGCTACAACGCCTAATGTCCGCATACATCAAAGACCTGCCCTCTCCACACCTGCGCAGAGCGGGGTTACACCGAATTTCAGTTATAGCCGCGTTCTGTGAACGCTCTTCTGAATCAAATCGGTATCGATACCATACCTCCGTTTTGCACTGCATCGGATCATGAACTCAATCCCAACCGCACAATCTCTCCCTGATACTGCCAATCTTCAGGTTGGATGACAAGTCCGGCACGCACGGGATTCTGCACGACATATTCCCATTTGTCGCGATAGCTTTCACCGTGTCGCAGCAGATGATCGAAGAAACCCGGTTGCCAATAGTGATCTCGTTTTCCAATTGTCTTGTTCAGAGTCTTTCCGATATCCTGTTTCAAGAGCCGCACAAAATCGCTTAATCGCCCGTCGCGTTTGAGCCGTACAAAGAAATGAATATGATCAGGCATGATCATATAATATCCCATTGCCCGACCGTGTTCCATATTTCGAATCGCATAATTCCGCAGTGCCTGATGCACATCATGGCAGGCAAGAAGTTTTCGCCGAGCAGCAGTGTTTGCGGTCACAAAATACAAGGCAGTCTCGTAGCGCTCAAATATCTGTGGCAACCGTCTGGGCTTGCCTATAAAAGATGGTGCCACACTGCAATCAGATGGTTCGTTCATTTTTATAAACGTCTGCTCTATTCAATCTTGCCGGTTGTAGCCGCGTTCTGTGAACGCCTTAGTTAATCAAGAATCCGCTCACAGAGCGGGGCTACACCGCTTAGTGTCCGCATACATCAAAGATCTCTTCATTCAAATACGAAAGAATCCGTTCAAGCAGAAAGCGTGGCGTTGGACCGGACTCCCACTTCTCCATTATGCTGAAACAGCATATGACAATGCGGCCTTTTCCGAATCGCGCCTCGATCCACGGCCATGCTGCGGCGTCATCCGTCATCTGGGCGAGCACAACTCCCCGCTCGCCTGTCAACTTCAGTCCGCCGGCTTGCAATTTGCCGTCCGGCGGCCATGTCTTGGCGTCCAGTCGTTTGTCCAGATTCCTGATGATGTCTTCTCTCCTGAACGCCAGGAACGAGGGCTCGACCAGCCCGTCAACGCCGGCCAGCGGGATTTCGCCGTCCGCCGGCGCAAGGCAGAGGACGGTTGCCCCGTCCGAGGCAAGCCGCAGGATCTGTTCGGGCAGGGCGCGATACTCGCGCATGGAAACCCCTTCGCCGATTATCACAAATCCTTTTTTCATCCCCGCCAGGGCGTCAATATTCTTCACCGGCTTGAAAGGAACGTCGAGTTTCGACAGCGCTTCCCCCGTTGTTTCTTCAGGATCGAAGATGATGATGTCCAGGCCTTCCAGCCATTTCATTCGGTCATGGAATGGATTTTCAGTGAATATCCTTATGGGGATCTCATCGTCGGCAGCTTCTTGTTTATCGTTCTCCCCGATGAGCGAAAGGGCCAGCTTTGCCTCGTAAATGACGCCGGGCTTCACCTCGGGGACCATGAACCGGATTTCAGCGACATCGGTCATCCCTGCGCCAATGCTCACGTTCAACTCGCCGCGCTCGATGGTGCGGGCGTCCTCGAAGAAGCGCCAGCCGAGTCTTCCCTCGAACGCATCCGGGCTCGACACCCTCGCGTGGAAGACAACCTCCCCGCCGCCGAACACACACGACCATTGCTCCTGAATGCGCGCCGATATCTTTGGCTCCGCGGCTGACGCCATGTTCACAAGAGCAATACAGGTGAGAGACGATAGAAATAGAGTCTTTGTCTTGTTCATGAGTTTATGCTCAATAACGCCACGGACTGGAACACGCGATATTCGGTGTCTTCCGACCTGGTGGACAACAACTCCACGGGCTTGCCGATGTCCATCAGACTGCTTGAGCGCGACGCGATTCTGGCCGGAGCATCAAGGGATAAACCTGTTTCAACCATTACTTTACCATCGGGCACGGGCAGAATCCATAACGAAAGAGAATTTCGTTCGGAAGAGTCGGACGTCACTTCAACGAACTCTTCAGAGCGCAGGAGTACGTCCTTTGTCCAGGCCGGCTGCCATGTTTTATCGCCCGCCTTGCGCGAGAGAACTGTGAGCCTATATTGAAAAGCGGCGGAATCCCTGTCCGCGCCGCCCTGAATTGGCTCGATTCCCAGTTTGATCTTTCCGTTGGAATACGCTGCCCATCGCAACTGATCCGCGAACACGTATTCCAGCTCGTTGAACAGCTTTCTTCCATTTTCCGCCTGCTCTCCGGTGATGGCGGCAGGGAGCGAAGATGCGATGTTAATTTCCTTCGAGTCGGATGCGGCGAAGCGGAAGCAGACGATGAACGCCGTCAGTGCCAGAACGGCGGAGGCGCAGGCGGCGAGGGCGAATCTTGGCCAGAGGGGTGGGGGAAGGGCCGCTGATCCGGTCGTTGCTGGCGGGGAGCGGCGGCGTGCTGTTTCGGTGGAAATGCGCGCAGACAGGATACGCAAGCTCTCGGGGGATGCCTCCCTTGCGGCGGACCAATCTTGGATCGTTTTTTTTAGATTATCAGACATGGCAGCCTTTTGTTCGGCAGAATAGGAATCCGCTCACAGAGCGGGGCTACACCGTCTGTTCTTTCCGTTGTAGCCGCGTTCTCAGAACGCCTTTGTTAATCAAGAAACCGCTCGTAGAGCGGGGCTACACTGGAAACCGCTCTACACAGAATTTCTATTGTAGCTGCGTTCTCAGAACGCCTTCGTTAATGAGCGCCGCTATACCAGGTATTTAGCCAGCTCCCTCTTCAGCAATTTCTTCGCCTGGTGCACCCGCCAATACATTGTCGCGAGCAGGCAATTCTCCATTTGAGCCGCCTCCCGCGGACTGAACCCGTGAATCATCGTCAAAACAACAGCGGTTCGCAAGGCTGGCGGAAGCGAGATCATCGCCTTTTCGACAACACCATCAAGTTCCCGGGCCATCAAGGAGCCGGACGGACAGGCTGCGGAATCGAACTCCCGCGACAAGTCGCTCGGGTAATCAATCGGGCAGCGCCCCTTGCGCCTGAGAAAATCCCTTGCCGTATTTACCGCAACACGATACAGCCACGTGGAAAACCGCGCCTTATTCCTGAACCGCGAAGCGCCAGCCATCACTTTCAGGAACACTTCCTGTGTCAGATCGTCCGCATCCGCGTTATTCAGGACAATGCCGTAGACAACGGCTCTTATCCTGCCGATATGCCTGCCGACCAGCACGTCGAAGGAAACCATGTCTGCGGTTTCGGCAAACCTGCCGAGCAATTCAGCGTCGGAAATCTCGCACATGATTGCTCTTTAATATATTAGACGCGGAAAAGCCAGAAATCTTTGAACTAAATCAAGAAAATGACATTTCACAGAAACAAGCGTCGCAACCATGTCTTTTGCGGAAAAATCTGTGAACATGCGATAAGTCAACGATGCAACTCCAAGGGTAACTTTCGTTCCGACTCCCGACCTCCCGGAGAGTCGGGATTTCGAGGTTGAAGCTCGGTTGCCTTTCGGAAGTGAAAGTATGCCACAAAGAGGCACAAAAATACACAAAAAAGGAAACATCGTAACTACTCAGAACCTTCTCTGGATTGTTTGAAATGCCATATTACGGACGGCAGAATGCCGTCCCTCCCATTACCAGAACTGTATAGCTGCTGGG
>CAYWJE010000118.1:0-10390 GCA_964458525.1 uncultured Verrucomicrobiota bacterium | reverse complement strand
CGATAACGTAGGCGATGTGGTTCACTACCGGGGCCTTGTGGAATTTTCCAATATCTGCTCGATGAATTGTCTTTATTGCGGTATACGCAGGGGTAATCGTTCGGTCAACCGCTACATGATGAGTGAAGCGGAAATTCTCGATTCGGCGTTATGGTGCGCGGAGACGGGCTATGGTTCCATCGTTCTGCAGTCGGGAGAGAAGCGGGACCCTGAATTCGTGAGCTTTGTTTCGAAAATCGTGCAAGCGATCAAGAGGGAAACCGTTTCCCCGGCGTTGCCGGAGGGGCTCGGCGTGACGCTCTGCGTGGGTGAGCAGGCGCCAGATATCTATCGGCGTTTTCGGGATGCGGGCGCGCACAGGTACCTGCTTCGTATAGAGACCACTGACCCGGGCCTTTTCGCCAGTATCCACCCGGCAGGCCAGTCGCTCGATTCGAGAAAGCTCGCATTGGAGCATTTGCGCGAGGCCGGGTTCCAGGTGGGAACCGGCGTGATGATAGGCTTGCCGGGACAGACCGTGAAAATGCTCGCGGCTGATGTGGAGTTCATGAGGCGGATGGATATTGACATGATCGGAATGGGTCCGTTCATCCCGCATCGCGAGACCCCGTTGTTCAATGCGGGACGCGGAGATTGGTCTCTGGGACGGACATTCAGGACGGCGCTCCTGATGATAGCCGCTGTGCGATTGGCGCTGAAGGACGTTAATATCGCCGCAACCACGGCGCTGCAGGCCATGGATCCGGAGGGCAGGGAGGAGGGTCTGCGGTTCGGCGCTAACGTCATCATGCCGCAGCTTACGCCTCTGTGCTACCGCTCCTCCTACCTGCTTTACGAGAACAAGCCCTGTATTGACGAGGACAGAGGCGAGTGCCGCAAGTGTCTCGAAGGCAGGATCCGCTCTGTGGGCAGGCGGATAGGCTTGAACAAATGGGGTGACGCACCGCACTATGCCAGGCGCGCGCGCTGAGCGCACCCCGCCCCCCCCCGCGACCTTGCGTCGCGGGAGCGTGAGATTGGGGTGAAAAGGCGAGCTTTTGCACCCCAATCTCATGCTCCTGCCGCACGAGGTGGCAGGGGCGGGCCAAATGAAAACTTGTCCAGCTATTCCATGTCTGTTGGCAGGGCGGATGGGGGCTGGGCAGAATGAGAATTTCCGGCTACTCCATGGCGGCGAGTGTTTTCTCCAGAGAAGCGGTGTCCTGCACGTTGCACAGCGCGGCGCCCGGCTGAATTCGCTTGACGAGGCCCGAAAGAACACGCCCCGGTCCGAACTCGATGTATCTCTCAACTCCCTGCTGTTCGAACCAGCGTATCGTGTCCACCCACCTCACGGATGAGGTGACCTGGAGCGCCATGTTCCGGCGGATATCATCGGGTCCGCCGTGGGGCATGGCCGTGACGTTTGAGACCACGGGAAAGCGCGGCACTCTGAACTCCATCTTGGCGAGGACATCCTCCAGCCGCCGGGCGGCTGATGCCATGAGTGAAGAATGATAGGCGCCGGCTACTTTAAGCAGAACCGTCTTCTTCGCGCCTGCCGCGCCTGCGACTTTTTCCGCATCCATGATGGCTTTTCTCTCGCCTGAGAGCACGATCTGCTCCGGTGAATTGAGGTTCGCGAGCTCCACGCCCGCGGAAGACGCCACCTTGCGCACTGCATCTTCCGGGAGCCCTATCACGCTGAGCATGGCGCCGTCCCTCTCCTCACAGGCCTCCTGCATGAACTGACCGCGGGCATGAAGCGCGCGAAGCGCATCCTCAAAGGAAACGGCGCCAGCTATGTGCAGCGCCGTCCATTCGCCAAGGCTTAGCCCCGCCGTTCCGGCGGCGGCCGGGTCCTGCCCTCCGCGTCTGCTTCGCAATGCCGCCAGGCAGACCACGCTGGTCACGAAGATTGCGTTCTGGCAGTGGACAGTCTTGAGAAGCTCACTCTCCGGGCCGTTGAAGCAGATCGTCGCGAGGTCGTAGCCGAGCACATCGTTAGCCTTTTCGAACAGCGCCTTGCACTCGGGATGGGCTGCAGACAGGTCGCTGCCCATGCCCACCGCCTGCGCGCCCTGTCCCGCGCATAAAAGGGCCTGGTTAATTGCCGTCATCGTTCCACTCCAGTATAGTGGCGGCTGACGTGAAGCCTCCGCCAAACGCCATCATGAGCACAATGTCGTTCTTCTTGACGAATCCTTTCCGGACAGCCTCGTCCAGAGCCACGGCCACCGATGCGGCGGACATGTTCCCGCACCTGTCCATGTTTAGATAATATTTCTCGATCGGCGCGCCAAGCCGCGAGCCCACGGCCTGCACGATCCGGTTATTCGCCTGGTGCGGTATGATGCAGTCAACCTGGTCAATCGTCAATCCGCTTTGCTTGAGAGCCTTCTGCGAGGCGCTGAGCATTGATGAAACCGCGCTCTTGAACACTTCCCTGCCGGTCATCTTTATGTAATGCAGCCTGTCCTTCAGCGTCTGTTCGGATGCCGGGTTCCTGCTTCCGCCGCCTGGGAGACTGAGCAGGTGGCCGAGGTTTCCGTCCGATGCCATCACGCTGGTGATCAGGCCGCGCCTGCCGGGCCTGCTCTGGAGGACAGCCGCTCCGGCGCCGTCCCCGAACAGCACGCACGTGCCGCGGTCTTCCCAGTCGGTAATGCAGCTCAGCTTCTCCGCTGCGATAACCAGGGCGGTGTTGGTGGAGCCGGAGGCTATGAACTGGCGGGCGGTTTCGAGAGCGAACAGGAATCCACAGCAAGCCGCGGAGAGATCGAAGCAGGCGGCATTGGCGGCGCCGAGCGCCTTTTGCACGAAGCAGGCTGTGCATGGAAAGGCCATGTCCGGCGTTATTGACGCCACGATGACCATGTCCAGCTCGCCGGGTGTCACCTGCGCGCGTTCGAGCGCCAGCTTGGCGGCCTCAATGGCGAGGTCGGAGGAAGCCTGGTCTTTTGCCGCTATGTGGCGCTCTTTGATGCCGGTTCGGGTGGTTATCCATTCGTCCGAAGTTTCCACGATCTTCTCGAGATCAGCGTTTGTGAGTATTCGTTCGGGGAGATATGATCCGGTCCCGATGATTGAAACCGGGCGAATTCCGCTCTTGTTTGCAGGCATGTTGTGTGCTCCATCCATTATATGGTCTCTTTTTTTAATTCCGATAAAAGCGCTTCCCTGATAAGGCTGTTGATCCGGTGGTCGACAGATTCGCTGGCGACCCGGATGGCGTTGAAGATGGCCCGGGCCGATGATGCACCGTGGGAGATAATACAGACGCCGTTCACACCCAAAAGCGGCGCGCCTCCGTAAAGTTCGGGGTTCATGCGGCTCTTCATCACCTTGAGGGCGCCGGTGAGCAGGAGCGCACCGATCTTCCTGCAAAAGTTTCCCGTGAACTCGTTCTTGATCCATGTGCTTATGGCGTGCGCAACGCTCTCGCTGGTCTTGAGGATCACGTTGCCAACAAAACCGTCGCACACGGCGACGTCAATCTCGCCCTTGAACAGGTCGTGTCCCTCGATGTTGCCCCGGAAATTAAGCTTTGATTCGTCCAGGATGCGGAACGCCTCTTTCGTGGTTTCATTTCCCTTGCCGTCTTCCGTTCCCACGCTCATCAGCCCGACCAGCGGCGCGTGGCAGCCGAGCAACTTCTGGGCGTAAATTGAGCCCATCACGGCGAATTGGAGCAGGAGCACGGGCGGGCAGTCGGTGTTGGCCCCGGCATCAATAAGAACGAAAGGCTTGATGGGGGTCGGCATGACCGTCGCTATTGCCGGGCGGGCAATGCCATCCAGAGTTCGGAGTTTCAGAGTCGCGCTGGCCACGACCGCGCCGGAGTTGCCGGCCGATACCATCGCATCGGCCTTGCCGGCCTTTACCAGGTCCATCGCGCGGTTGATCGAGGAGTCCCTCTTGCGCCTGATGGCATTGGCCGGGCTTTCATCCATTTCCACGACCTCGCTGGCATGGACTATCTCTATCTTGTCGGGAACTGCCTTGTGCTTTGCGCACTCGGCGCGAATAGCGTCCTCTTTTCCCACGAGAATGACGCGATCGACCCCGGTCAGTTTTCGCGCGGCTTCTATTGCCCCGGAAACTATTTCGCCCGGCGCGTAATCGCCGCCCATTGCGTCAACAGCGATCTTCATTGCCAACTCCAAACAACTGATGCGGCCGGAAAACTCATGTTGTTTTGATGGACACCACCTGGCGGCCCTTGTAGAAGCCGCACGAGGTGCAGACCCTGTGAGACTGCCTGAGTTGTCCACAGTTCGGACAGGAAGAGGACTCGGGAGCGGTGACCTTGTGCGCATGCTTCCTCGTGCGCAGCCTGCTTTTCGACGTCTTGCGTTTCGGGTGAGCCATGACATCTCTCCATGTTAGAGGTTTCCGCCACCGGGCGGTCAACGATCAATTTCTAGTTGTTCCAAGGCGTTCCAGCCTGCCTGTTCCTCGCGCCGGGCGCAGGAACATTTCTGCCTGTTCAGGTTCGCGCCGCATTGCGGACAGAGCCCCAAGCAGGAGGAGGAGCAGGTGAAACGCATCGGAAAAGCAAGAAGAATATCCTCGCGAATGTCATCGGTCAAGTCAATTGAATCATTTCCTGACTTTAGCTTGTAGGTGCGCTCGAAGTCGGGGACACTGATGGTATGCGGCGTCCACTCGTCGCACCTGGCGCACCTGCTGATCAGTTGGATCTTGATCGAGCCCTTGACGACCAGTCGGGAGGATGTGACCTGTGCCGCAAACCTGTAGCGGGCAGGATCAGGGGCGCGGATGGAATCATCGTCCTCAAGCTCGAGAAACGAACCGTCCTCCTCGCCCTCGAAGCGCGCTGGCCCGGTTGATAGAAGTGCTGTTTCGATGATCATCAGGCGCTCCCTCTCACTGCGTTCCCGGCGCCGAGCTTTTTCCTTAAGGCATCGCACACCAGTGGCGGCGCGAAGGCGCTCGTGTCGCCGCCGAGCAGGGCGATCTCGCGCACTATGCTTGAACTGATATAGCTGTATTCTTCCTTCGGCATGAGAAACAGCGTTTCAAGATCCGGCGCGAGCTTCCTGTTGGTGAGCGCCATCTGGAATTCGTATTCAAAATCGGAGAAAGCGCGCATGCCACGGATCACGGCGCAGGCGCCGGTGCTGCGGACGTAGTCAACAAGAAGGCCGTCAAAACGCTCCACCTGGACGTTGGGAATGCCACCGACCAGCCTGTGGGCCATGTCCAGGCGCTCCTCTATCGAGAAGAGCGGTTCCTTACGGGATTGTGCCGAAATGGCCAGTATCAGGCGGTCAAAAAGGCGGGCTGCCCTGTTGATCAGGTCGGTGTGCCCAAAGGTCAGCGGATCGAAGGTGCCAGGGTAGACAGCAAGCGGTTTCAAGGTTCGCTCCTTATGCGAGTTGGATAGCCAATCGGTTGTTCACTTAAGCACATCTTTCCGCGGAATGCAAGTTTTTGCGGAAGAACAGCACCCTGCTACCTCCATATTTTCCGTCCCTGGCAATTGTCCATCCGTCATAGGTTTGCACGGGGGTGGCAGCTCTTTGCTCCATTACAAAGATCCCGTCGTCTTTCAGAATCCGGCCCTGCGCAAGAAGCAAAAGGAGCCTGGCCAGCCAAGCCCCGTTCGAGTCGTAGGGCGGATCGGCGAAGATGATGTCGTAGGATTCCGTTGCTTTGTTCCCTCCGCGCAGCCCGCACCCCGGCTCGCTCGAACGTCGCAGAAATCGCAGCGCGTCATCGCGTACCACGCGGGTAGCGGGATCGGAATCCGGCTCGGAAGCGCACAGGACCTTGATGTTTTCGCGCAGCGTGTTCAGCGCCCTGGGGTCGGATTCCACCCAGCACACGAAGGCCGCCCCGCGGCTGAACGCCTCCAGCCCGGTTGAACCGGACCCCGCGAATAGATCGAGAATACGCGATCCCCCGATCCGTTCCGCCAGCGAAGAAAAGATGGCCGCTCGCACGCGATCCTGCGTGGGCCTGATATCGGTCCTTGGCACCAGGATGCGTCTGCCGCCCAGCGTTCCGCCCGTGATTCTCATGCGTGACCTCCGCCCGCTAATTTTTAGAATAATGTTGGCTTGACGGTTGGCGTCGAATAGTCCACCATTGCCAGCCAAGTTAAATCCCATACGACCCTTCTTGATAAGAATAGCATTTCCGGATTAAAAAGCATTTAAAATCAAGGAAAAAGTGAAATGAAGAAGATTCTCAAGGCCGGGTTCATAGGGACCGGCGGAATTTCGGGCGGGCATTTGGAATGCCTGAAAGCCCGGAAAGACGTGGAAGTGGCTGCGCTATGCGACATGAACGAGGAACGGCTGCTGAAGCGACAGAAGGCATATGGCGGGCAGGCATTCGCGGATTTTAACGAGATGCTGGAGAAGGTGCCGCTCGATGCCGTGTGGTTGTGCACCCCGCCGGTGGTGCGCGGCGGTCCACTGCTTGCATGCGCCGACAGAGGCATCCCCGTCTTTTGTGAGAAGCCGGTTGGCGTGGATGTGGATGAAACAGAGAGGATTGCCGCCGAGCTCTTGAAGCGAAAGGCGCGCGTGCAGGTGGGTTATGTCTTCCGCAGCATGCCGGTGATCGGGTTCCTGCACCGGGCCATGGCGGGCGACTCGATTCATCTCGTTCATTCTCTCTATAGCTGCGACGTTGGCATAGGCATGGGACTGCCGCCATGGATGTACGACAAGTCAAAGTCAGGCGGATTCCTCGTGGACCAGGCAACGCACAGCCTCGATCTGCTCAGATCGCTTTTCGGAGAGGCTGGCGAGATACGGGGGATGTCGGCCAACCCAGTGCACAAGAAGGGTGGTGGCTACACGGTCGAGGAGACGGCTGGCGTTGTCTTCCTGTTCGACAACAGGATACTCGCGACGCATAATCACACCATTGTGGCCGACGGCTGGCGGAACGAGATAGTGATTAGCGGGGAAAAGAGAATATACCGACTTGAATCCAACAAAGGGCGGCTGGTGGTCGAGGGCGCTTGCGCTGAGCCGCCGGAGGCGAAGGACGGGGAGCTGACGGTTCAGCCTGACGGAAAGGGGTATACCTTCCAGCAGGCGCCCGGCAGCATAATGGTTTACGAAAATGCCCGGTTTGTCGAGCAGGTGCTGGTTGACAAATGGGCGAATAATCCATCCGGTTTCGATGACGCGCTGAAGACTCTCAAGCTCACAATAGAGTGCGATCGCGCGGCATCGGCAGGACACATGGGGTGACGCATCATGAGCAAAAACGGAACTATTCTGGCGACGGGCGGCGCCGGTTTCATCGGCAGCCACACATGCGTGGAGCTTATCGAGAGCGGATTCGAGGTGGTGGTCGTTGATAACCTGGAGAACAGCAACGAGGAATCACTCCGTCGCGTGCAGGAAATAACCGGCGCACCGTTGTATTTCTACCGGGCCGATATCTGCGACAAGGCCGCGCTCGACGCAGTTTTCGATCGCCACAGGATTGAGGCTGTCCTCCATTTCGCAGGGTTGAAGTCCGTGTTCGAGTCCACCAGAATCCCCGAGCGATACTACCATAACAATGTCACGGGTACGTTGGTGCTGCACGAGGTGATGAAAGCGCACAAGGTTTTCACACTCGTGTTCAGCTCGTCAGCCACGGTCTACGGCGTCCCGGAGAAGGTTCCCATAACCGAGGACTTTCCGCTGGGCCCCGTGAACCCATACGGGCGCACGAAACTGATGGTCGAAATCATATTGCGGGATATCCAGGCGTCCGACCCAGCATGGCGCATCGCCTTGTTGCGTTATTTCAACCCGGCGGGGGCGCACAGGAGCGGAATGATAGGGGAGTCTCCGTCCGGGATTCCTAATAACCTGTTTCCCTACGTAGCGCGGGTTGCAATGGGCAAGCTGAAGGAGCTGTCGATTTTTGGCGGCGACTACCCGACGCGCGACGGGACTGGCGTCCGCGACTACATCCACGTTTGCGATCTCGCGGCCGGCCATGTGAAGGCCGTGGAAAGGCTGTGGTCTGATCCGGGGCTGCTGGTCTGTAACCTGGGCACCGGCCGCGGGTATAGCGTGCTGGAAGTCATCTCCGCCTTTTCGAAAGCCTGCGGCAGGCCGATCCCCCACCGAATCACCGGCAGGCGCGAGGGCGATGTGGCAGAGTGTTATGCCGATCCCGGGCTTGCTGAAATGGAGTTAAACTGGCGCGCGACCAGGGATCTGGATCAAATGTGCGCCGACGCATGGCGCTGGCAGGAGAACAACCCTGACGGATTCAGTAAGCCCGAAAAATGAAGACGCTGGCCGCAATATACCAAAGGCGCGAACTTCTTTTTAATCTCGTTTCGCGCAACCTTACAAGCCGCTACAAGAACTCGATGCTCGGTTTCCTGTGGAGCATTCTCACGCCTCTTTTCATGGCCGTGATCTACGTGGTGTTCCTGCGCATACTCGCGCGCAGCATCAGGATGGAAGAGGTACTCATTGGAGTGTTTGCCTGGCAGTTCACCGCCCAGTGTGTAGGGAACGGGCTCACTTGCATCACGGACAACTCGAACCTCGTGAAGAAGGTGTATTTTCCGAGGATGATCCTGCCTCTCTCGATGACGCTCTCCAACCTGGTGAATTTCCTGCTCTCGCTGGTTGTTCAATTCATCATGGTGGCGATCCTCCTTGCGCGCCAGGGCCAGCACATGGAGGCGGCGGTCCTCGCGGTTCCGCTGCTCGTGGCCTACCACACACTCTTCTGCTTTTCGATCTCGCTCTTCCTCTCGTGCGTCAATGTATACTTCCGCGACCTGCAGCACCTCGTCAACGTGCTGCTCCTGGCCTGGTTCTTTCTGTCCCCGGCGATGTACACCATTGATATAGTCAACGGCATGGTCGAACAGATGGGCCGCCCCGTCCTGGCGTCCGTCTACATGCTCAACCCGATGGCTGCCATAATAACAGGGTACAGGGCGCTCATCCTTCCCGGAAGCGCGTTTCCGCTTGATTGGTTTTCGGCGATCTCTTTTCTCTGGCCGGTCGCGTTCCTTGTCGGATCCTACGCGCTGTTCCAGAAACTGCAGAGGAATTTTTCGGACCTGTTCTGACCATGAATGCCATAGAAGCAAGACATCTCGGAAAGAGCTACTGGCTACAAGGCTCCGGGCCGCCGACCCTCGTGGGTGCGCTCACCCGCTGGAGGCGCCGGAACAGAAGCCTGCTGTGGGCGCTTGACGACGTGAGCTTCGACATCAAGGCGGGCGAGACCGTGGGCCTGATCGGCCCCAACGGCTCCGGCAAGAGTTCTTGCCTGAGCCTGATCGCTGAGACTACAGCCCCGACCACGGGCACCATAACCGCGCGCGGCCGCGTTTCCTCGCTGCTCGAGCTGGGCGCCGGCTTTCACTCGGAGCTGACCGGGCGCGAGAACATATTCCTGAACGGCGCTATTCTCGGCATTCCGCGCAAGACGATCAGGGAGCGATTCGACCGGATAGTGGACTTTTCGGGCGTCTGCGATTTCCTTGATATGCCGGTGAAATTCTATTCGAGCGGAATGTACGTGCGCCTCGGGTTCGCCGTGGCCGTGGAAACCGATCCCGACATCCTGCTGGTTGACGAGGTGCTGGCGGTCGGGGACATCGCGTTCCAGGCGAAGTGCTTCTCGCGCATCCGCGACTTCCAGCGCGCGGGCAAGACTCTGGTTATTGTCTCGCACGGGCTCCAGACCGTGGAGGAGTTCTGCGATCGCGTCTTCCTGTTGCACCGCGGAAAGCTCGTAGCGCAGGGCGACCCTGCTGACGTCATCTTCACCTACCTCAGGTCATACATGGGCGAGGGCGGCGGCGTGCGGACTCAGGAATACGGTAACAGGGATGTCGAGATCGAGAATGCGCGATTCCTTGAGGCGGGGGGAGATGAGACGGGCACCTTCGAGACGGGCAAGCCGATGATCGTGGAGGTCAAGTACAACGCGCGCCGGCGGATCGAGCGGCCGGTCTTCGGCTTTTCGATAAAGACCGGCAACGGGATGTTCGTCTTCGGATCCAATACGCAGATAGCGAAGTACGAGCTGGATGCGATCGAGGGCAGGGGCGTTGTGAAACTGTTCCTCGATCCCCTCGGACTAATGCAGGGCAACTTCTTTCTCTCGCTCTCGGTCCATTCCTGGGATCACTCGATCCAGTATCACCGCAGAGAGGACTGGTACCCGTTCGTGGTAAAAAATCATACCGGCTCGCTCGGTCTCTTTCACCTTGATTCCAGGTGGGAGGGGGTCGGTGGAGGTTGATGCCTTCGGCTCGCGACCTCCGCCCGGCGGGGGGAAGGCAGGCGGCGCCTCGTAAATTCTGAAATATTTCCTTTGTGACTAGAAAGTGTATCCTGTAGAGCCTCTTGCAAAACCCCTCGCGCCGCCCGCTTGAAGCGGTCGCCACGAGGGG
>CAYWJE010000117.1:0-10557 GCA_964458525.1 uncultured Verrucomicrobiota bacterium | reverse complement strand
CAGTCGGATTTGTTTGACTCATTTACTCAAACAATCGAAGTTTAAGGAGCTAATCATTCAGGCACCTGCTATTCTCGGCATTGGACGAGTGGCTTTGGCCATTTCCCCATGAATGAATTTCAACAGCAGATCCTGCTTGAGCTCCCTGTATTCAGGTCTTCCCCACAGGTTGACGTATTCGCCGGGATCCGAATCGAGATCATACAGCTCCCCGTATTCCCGGTTGAAATGCACTGTAATCTTATAGCGTTTGTTTACATATGTGCGCATGTTGAGCTTAGTCGGCTGGTGCTGGTTTTCAATCATCACATACTCCCGGATGGTCTGCTTCTCTCCGAGCCAGACTTCCCGCTGACTGATCCCGGCCATCCCGCGCTGCACGGGAAGTCCTGCAATGGCCAGAAAAGTCTGGGGCAGATCAACGGCGGACTGAAGCGAGTCCGAAACCGTGTTCGCCGGTATCCTGCCGGGCATGGCGGCAACAAGCGGCACCTTCAGCAGATCCTCGTAATGATGTATAGCTTTTGCCACGAGCCCGTGTTGACCATAGAAGTCGCCGTGATCCGTGGTGAAACATATGAGAGTCCGCTCCGCCAAGCCGAGTTCGTGGAGTTTGTCAATTATCTTGCCGATGTATTTGTCGAGATTGGTCACCATGCCGTACATCATGGCGATATTTTTCGCTTTTGCCTCGCGCGACCGCAAATGGCATCCGGCCCCGTGTATACTGTTTCCTTCCTCTTCCTCGAATTCGCTGAAGTCAGGTTTGTTTTGTTGGGACAGCCTGAAGTATGGCGGCTTGTCATCGAACTCGCCCTCGCGATGTTCGGGAACCGTCACACTGTTTGGATCGTACATGCCGGCGTAGGGTTCAGGAGCCATGTACTGCGGGTGAGGATCGAAGAAGCTTGCCCAGAGGAAGAAATGGCGTCCTGCTTTTCCGTATTCCTCCATCAAAGCATTTGTCCGTTCCGCAATCCAGGCATTGTAGTGAATATCTTCGGGGATTTCCCATGGCTGCCCCGGCTTCAGACGTTCATGCGCCGGACGGAAATATTTCCGCCAATCCTTATATCCCTTTTCCTCCATCCAGATGGCATAATGCTGGCCCGCGAGATGTTCATCGGTGTGATCCCTCGCCAGTTCGACATGGTTGAATCCGTAAAAAGGGCCGTGGAACTTGCGCCAGAAATCAAGGTCGTGAAGGATGGGCAGAGATTCGAGTGATGGGTATTCTTCCGTACCGAGCGTCGGCTGGAAGTGTGCCTTGCCGACAAGCGCCGTTGCATAGCCGTGCTCGTTGAACACATCGCCGATCGTGGGAACGTTCTCCATCAGCTTGGTGCCCAGCGAATACGCGCCGTGCTGACTGGGATAAAGCCCGGTTATCCAGCTTGCGCGGGTGGGCGTGCACGTGGGGTTCACGGTGTATGCCCTGCTGAAGGTCGTGCCGCTCCGGACCAGCTTGTCGAGGTTGGGCGTTTTGACCTCCGGGTTCAGATACCCCATTGCATTCCAGTGCTGCTGATCGCTTGTAATGAACAATATGTTGTTTCTCTGTTCAGCCATCTCCAACTTTCTCCCTCCTGTATTCTATTTCTCAAGTTCCGTCTTGTTCAATCTGGTTTCGCAACGCGGGGGCCTCAGGGTCACCGTAGCGCCGGATGTCAGGCTCAATTCAAGCACATTTCCCTTTGCGCTCAAGATTTCTCTTGATGATCCATCAATACGAGGCGTGTCCGGCCACGGATTGCGAAGCCGGAATACACCGCCGCGCAGGCTTTGTATCTTGATCATATCCGCGCGCCGGTTCTTCATTTGAGCGCTCACAAGAAAGCCGCCTTCCGTGAGCATGCCCGAGAAACATGCCTCGCGCCACGAAGCCGGAACGCCGCCGAAAACAACCGTCACATCCCGCCGCCGCTGCAGCAGCATTTCCTGAACGGCCGACACCGCGGCCATGCCAGCCTCGATTTGCATGATTTCGTTCCGGCGCCCGGGTCTCGTGTAGGATTTGCCCATCAGCGAATAGCCGGGAAAATGCACGTCGTGCAGAGTGCCGTGGCCTTCATTCGTGAATACGCGCTGCCATATTTCCAAGGTCAACTCGGCGGCGTATCCGTTGTCGAAATACGTGTGCAGCATTGATGCCCATGGCATGCACCAGCCCGACCATGCGCCGGGGCCGCGTGACACCCATTGATCCATGCTTCTGCGCAATATGCCCGACCATTCAGGATCATCGGCGGAAAAGACGTCGAACGGCTTGATCCCGCCGAGATGAGAGTGATGGCGGTGGCTTTGTTCGAGCGGCGTGCCTTCCCAAAGAGCAATGGTCTCTTTGCCGGGTTCGCCCGCAAGAGTGGCTTTCGGCAGTTTTTCCAGAATGCGCCGCCAGACCGGATTCGCCGGTTCTGCAAGCTCGTTCGCGGCGACCAACAGGTTCTCGCACAGCCGGTGTATGCAGGCGAGCTGAAAACTGGCGTTGCGGCCCCAGGCATCCATTGCGGCGCCTCCGTATTCCGGCGACACGCTGACCGGCAAAACGAATCCGTTTCCGGTTTCCTCGAGCATCTCCTCGTAGACCCGCATTGCGCCTTTCATGAAAGGGTATGCCGTCGAAGTCAGGAACTCCCTATCGCCCGTGCACAGATAATAGCGGAACATCATGTCCGCAACCCACGCTGTGCAGCCGTGATCAATAGCGCCGGTCCAGAACCCGGCCATGCACACGCCCCGGTCATCCACGGCATGCGGAAGCATGAAGCCGTCTTCAATTCCAAGAAAGATGCGCGCGTTTTCACGGAGCCGCGGAAACCATGATTTGATCATTTCAAACAGCGGGAGCAGATGATGCGGCAGATTCGCCTGGCATGCGGGCCAGTAGCACATCTGCACGTTGATATTGAAATGATAGTCGCTCGACCATGGCGGAAGCTGGTATTCCTCCAGCCATGGCCCCTGCAGGGTGGCGGCAACCCCGTCCGGGTGCGTCAGGCCGGCGAACTTGTACATTCCGTAGTCGTGCAGGAACTGCAGCCGATCGTTTGGGATGCTGACGGATGCGGCCCTGTTCCAGTAGCTCTTCCACCACTCGCGCGCGGAGTCGTCCGCCGCCGCATAGCCGCCGCGGGCGGCGGCCTCGCTAAGAAACTCTCTAGCCGACCTCAGAGCCAACTCCTGGTTATCCCCGTATTGCGTGCACAGGAGCAGCTGACGTTCGCTGGAGAGAGCCGCCGCGGCCAGCGCCTGCTGTTGCGGCCTCATCTGTGTCCAACCCTTGATGTCGCCTTCTGAAACAGGGACGGGCGGATCGAACCCCACAGCCGCGAGCTGAGAGCCCACGAATTCCCACGCGGGCACGCAGCGAATCTCGGGAGCGGGGACCCAGCCTTCGAACAGGAGCGCGCTCAGCGGCCTGGTCATATCCATCTGAAACAGTATCCGGTCAGTTTTTGGCCTGCCGCTGAACAGGACTTCCACGACACCGGAGTTGATATCGAGCGAGGCCTTCTTCGTCCGCCAGTCCGCGGGAAAGACCAGATCAAACCGTCCAACGGGAAGCACAGTTGGGCGGGGCGGCTCGTCTTCCTTCCTGTCGGGATTGCTGAAAAGGCTGCGCAGCCCCGCTTCGTCCCCCGCTTCGAGAAATCCTCTTATCGCCTTGTAGGACATCCCTTCGCGCCAGGGCAGTCCGCCGCGCCTGTCCCAGAAATCGGCCCGCCCTACTGTTATTCTCAAAACATTCTCCCTGCCCCAGAGCAGTGTTCCAAGCACTCCGTTGCCCTGTGGAACACCGGTGTGGGTGCGAGGCAGGGGGAACAACCATGAATAATCGCGACTCTTTTTCATCATCATCTCCTTAATGGCGGATGTTCTTTCTTGCGGTACTGTGAAGGACTCATAGAATAAGCAGCCTTGAATCTTTTGCTGAAATGGTATTGATCGGAAAAGCCCAGGCGTTCCGCCACCTTTCCGATATTCATGCCGCTTTCTTTAAGCAACATCGCCGCACACTCCAGCTTGAGCCGCGAAAAATACTTCATGGGGGAAATGCCCACCTGCCGCGTGAACTTCCGAACCAGCGAAAAACGATTGATACCGACCCGCCGGGCGAGCGTTTCAAGATTCAACGGCTTTTCGATATCGTCATGAAGAATTTGCAACGCAATCTCCACCTCATCAGACGGGTCATTTTCCGATCTGTGTTGATGGGCGATTCGACGGGAGCAGAATCCGTAGAGCCAGCTCAATAGACTGAGCTCGGCGGCCCGCTGTGCATACCGATTGCCCCTTTTGAACTGCTCCCTCTTCACCTCGAAATACTTGCGGTTCATGGATACGTCGGAGAATGCTCGTATCGCGCCCAGTTCGTTATCCAACAACGTTTTGACTGGATCGTCATTGTCCTGCGCGATCATGTCCACCAGATATTCGAGCAGAAAACTGTTGGCCGGCAGCAAAATCCTATGATCCACCTTCGGCGGCACCACGAAGAATGTCTCCGGACTCGCCTTTACGCGCCGCTGTCCCGCTATCTCGTAGTATCCCTCGCCGGAAAAAATGAAGTGAAGCTGATAATGCGGATGCGAATGAAAATGTCTGCCCTCTTCACTGGTGCGATACAAAGTGATGTCTTGTATATTCATTCCCTTCCCTCGCGGGAACTCAATGGAAAACGGAAAAAGCTGGAAATATCCTATCATGAAAACATAATGGGGGTAAGAAAAATAGTTGACGGATCGGATACTCTCGGGAGTCTTGACTATTTAATTCTTTCTCTTGTATTTCATTTATTCTACAATCTTATCAAATGAAATCAAAAATAAAACTGCGCAATGAAGGTATTACCCGCTGTTCATTTCTTCGTGCCGGGCTTGCCGCGGGAGTGGCGCTTCCCTTGAGTCCGCTTCTTTTTAACGTGGGCATGAGCATCCTGTCTCAACATCCTTTGCCGCGGCGACGGCTGGGGCGCGCGGATGTAATGCTTCCTGTCCTTGGCCTGGGCGGCGCATGGTGGATTTCCGAGACGAGTGAAACAGACTGTGTCGAACAAATTTTGGATGAAGCCGTGGCCGCGGGCATCAAGTTCTTTGACGCATATCCGGGACGTTGTCAGAAACATTTGAGCATGAAACAGGCACGCGTCAACGCAGCGGCCTGTTCATAGCCGAAATGTATGATGACATTGATACTTTTATGTGTTTCGTGAACCCGACTGATCGGGCAAGCTGCGCGCTTAAGGAGCAACTGCCGGCCGCGCGGCGAAAAAATATCGGAATCATAGCCATGAAGGTGTTTGGAGGGCGCGATCCGGCTAATCTCCTGGGCGACGGCCCGGGCATGGCTTCATCATCGCTGCTATTGCGTTTCGCTCTTGGTGAAGATATCACCGTGGCAATACCCGCCTTATCGTCTCTTGCGCAGTTGCGCGAGAACATAGCAGTTGCCGCGAATTACAGTCCTCTTTCCGCCGAGGAACGCAGGATGCTTGTCGCCCGAGTCTGAAGCAACCCCTGCTGCCTGCATGATCAATGACTTGCCGCGCAAATAGTCAAGTTTCCATATGGAATGCGCAACAACAGACATTTACTTCTGACGCCTGATAACCTTAAATAATGCGCGTTATCCGAGTGGTGGGCAAAAACTCAGCGCAAGATTCAACAAATAACCGCGAAGGGACATAATCATCATGGGTATCAGCATCGGAATGGTAGGACTCGGAGCGTTCGGACATGGTTTCGTGGATTTGTTCAAAGCGCATCCCCTTGTGGACAGGATAGCGTTCTGCGACATGGAGGCCGACCGCGTGAAGAAGTGGGCGGACGATCCCTTCATGGGCCACAAGTTCAATCCGAAGGACGCTTATTCTTCGCTGGATGATATATGCAAGTCGGACATAGACGCGCTGGCGATCATAACGCAGCCGTGGCTGCACGCCGATCAATGCCTGCAGGCGCTCTCAAGCGGAAAGCACGTGCTCTCGGCAGTGCCGGTTCTGTGCGTCCCCGATGGGGACGAAATCCTTGAGGCATGCGATCAGATCATCAACAAGGTGAAGTCAACGGGCAGGCATTACATGCTGGCCGAGACCTCCTACTATCATCCCGAAGTGATGTTTCTTCGCCGCAAGCGGAAGGAGGGCGTGTTCGGAAAGTTCATCAGCGCGGAGTGCGAATACTCGCACGACTATGCCACGGGCGGGCTGCGCAATGTGAATATCTACAGGACGGCGAGCAAGATAGGCTCCCAGTGGCCGGAAATATTGAAGAAGAAATATGCCGATTGCGGGATCAAGGGCGGGCCCATGGACTATCCCACCCATTCTGTGTCCGGCCCGGCCTCGATCATGGATGCGCATGCCGTGAAGGTCTCCGCCGTCGGGACGGAGCCCTCCGGTTACGACGACTTCTTCAAAGGCAGCAACTATGCCTTTTCCAATGAGACCGCGTTTTTCCATATGAACAACGGGGCGGTTGTGACCTCGCGCGAGCACCGCGAGGTTGCCGGCGATGGGTATGAGATTTCCATCTACGGAACCTGCGGCACGTGGCGGAGAAACAAGTGGTATTGGGTGAAGCGAACGCACAACGCGCCCATCGAGAAGCCGGTCGAAGGCGAGTGGGTCGCGAAATATACGCCTGAAGAGATGCGCGATCCCCTGCCGCGCGACGTGCAGGAGGCGTTCATGCTGGCGCAGGATCACGCGCTCACCGGCGAGCAGATCAAGAACATGGATTTCACTCCGAAGGGCCATGGCGGATCGCATCCCTACCTGGTGCACGAGTTCGTCAGCGCCGTGTCTGAGAACAGAGTGCCCGCGATCAGCGCGTGGGAGGCGGCGCGCTATATGGCGATGGGCGTGATGGCGCACAAGTCCGCGCTGAAGGGCGGCGAATTACTCGCGGTGCCCGACTGGGGCGACGCGCCGGGGCGCAAAAACGCCTGAGGCGTTATAGGGGAATTCATGGTTACGGGAGTGTTGCCGGGGGGAACCGCGGCCGGTGGGAATGCCGGCCCTCACGGGAAGTCGAACGGTTTTGTGTTTCAACAAACAGCAAGGAGGACCAAAGCAATGGGAATCAGCATCGGAATGGTGGGGCTCGGGGCGTTCGGACACGGCTTTGTTGACCTGTTCAAGGCGCATCCGCTGGTTGACAGGATAGCGTTCTGCGACATGGAGGCCGAACGCGTGAAGAAATGGGCGGACGATCCCTTCATGGGCCACAAGTTCAATCCGAAGGACGCTTATTCTTCGCTGGATGATATATGCAAGTCGGATATAGACGCTTTGGCGATCATCACCCAGCCCTGGCTGCACCCTCAGCAATGCATACAGGCCATGAAGAGCGGCAAGCACGTGTTCTCGGCCGTGCCGATTCTCTGGGTTCCCGACGGCGATGAGATACTCGATGCGTGCGACAAACTCGTCGCAACCGTCAAATCCACGGGTATGACATACATGCTCGCGGAAACCTCCTATTATCATCCCGAGGCGATGTTTCTGCGCCGCAAGCGCAAGGAGGGCGCGTTCGGCAAGTTCATCAGCTCCGAATCCGAATACACGCATGATTACGCCACGGGGAACCTGCGGAAGGTGATCGCGTATCGCACAGCCAGCCGCATCGGCTCGGACTGGCCTGAAATCATCAAGAGCAAATACGTTAGCAAGGGAATCCTGAACGGCCCGATGCACTATCCCACGCATTCCGTGTCGGGTCCGGCGTCGGTTATGAACGCCCACGCACTCAAGGTCTCCGCAATAGGAACCGAGCCCTCCGGCTACGACGATTATTTCAAGAATCATGGCGACGCGTTTGGAAACGAAACGGCGTTCTTTCATATGAGCAACGGCGCCGTCCTGACGGCGCGCGAGCACCGCGAGGTGGCCGGAGATGGGTATGATTTCAACATCTACGGAACCTGCGGCACGTGGCGCGGCCGCAAGTGGCACTGGGTCAAGCGAACCCATAACGCTCCCATTGAGAAGCCGGTTGAGGCTCACGGAGTTGATGAGTTCACTGCTCAACAGATGCGCGATCCCCTGCCGCGCGACGTGCAGGAGGCGTTCATGCTGGCGCAGGATCACGCGCTCACCGGCGAGCAGATGAAGAACCAGGACTTCACGCCGAAGGGCCACGGCGGATCGCATCCTTACCTGGTGCATGAGTTTGTCAGCGCGCTGGCGCAGAAGAGGACTCCGGCAATCAGCATCTGGGAGGCGGTGCGCTATATGGCGATGGGCGTGATGGCGCACAAGTCGGCGCTGAAGAGCGGCGAACTGCTTGCGGTGCCCGACTGGGGCGACGCGTCCGGCGAACGGGATATTTAATGCAGGAAGCGCTGCAGGGATTATTACTGGTTGCGATCACGGGTTTGATCTGGGCGCTCGTCGGCGTCATATTCAGCTACGTCGCCAGGCA
Source organism: uncultured Verrucomicrobiota bacterium (assembly GCA_964458525.1). GTDB lineage: Bacteria > Verrucomicrobiota > Kiritimatiellia > JAAZAB01 > JAAZAB01 > CAYWJE01. The sequence continues at coordinate 2,134 of CAYWJE010000117.1, read as the reverse complement.
GAAGCTGGTGCTGGTCGCTTTCATGTTCGTGTCCAGCTTCTGCAATTGCCTGTACGCCTGGCTCTTCCTGTTCAAGCCGGACTCGATCGGATCGTCCGGAGGCGGGAAGACGCCTCACATGATCGCGGTCATGGCTCTGGCCGGCATTCTCGGCGCCGCGGGTTTCCAGCTCATGGGCAATGCCATGCGCAGAGGCAACCGCGGGGTGATATGGGCGTTGAGCCAATGCGCCATGATGCTTCCCCTCCTTGCGGCCGTGGTGTTCTTCGGCGAGGCTCCGCGCGCGGCCAACTGGGCCGGCGCGGCCGCGATTCTGGCGGGAATGGCGCTGCTCGCCGTGAGCAAGACCGGAAAACACGATGCTGAGAGATTCGCGAAGAATTGGCTCTTGATGGCCTATGGTGTTTTTCTGGTTGTCGGCGCTTCCCTCACCCTGACGACCTTGCCTTCGCAATGGAGTGATTTCAAAGACGCGGCCAATCTCAGGCTGCCCGTCGCATTCAGCGCCTCGGCTCTTTACCTTCTGACTCAAACGCTGTCGCAGGGCATGCGAAGTTTTACCGGCAGAACCGTTCTGCTGGGGCTGTTATACTCGGTCATTGTGTTCACGGGACAGGTCTTCCTGTATAAGAGTCTCGACACATTCGCTTTGATTGGAAAAGTCGGCGTTGTCTATCCCATTGCCACGGGAATATGCGTGGTGTTGTTCTCCATTTACAGCGTTGTTTTCCTGAAGGAGGAGCTAAAAGGCTCTCTGCTCGCCGGCATGATAGCTATTTCCTGCGGCATATTCCTGCTGGCTCTGTAGCGTCAACGACCCTGAATCTGAATCCGGCAGTTAAGATTGTTTTGGCGGCATAACATGAAAGCGAACCGCGCAGATTCCATTTCCGGAGATGTTTCCGCGACCGGCGCTTTCACGATGCTCGCTGCCTGGGGGCTCTGGTCGCTTGACCCTATCCTGATATACCAGGTGGGGGCTTCCGTTTCACGCACGCTGTTGTCGGGCGTATCAATGCTGATCGCCGGGCTCTTGTTCGCTCCGGGTCTCCTGCGCGCCGCGCGAAGCGCTCGACTACTGTCCCGCCGCAACATCGTTCTGATGGCGCTGCTGGCGATTCTATTCACGGGAGTGAGCGAGGTATGCTACACCGGCGCCGTGCGCCACATGCATCCCGGACTGGTGAGCGCGGTGCTTCGCAGTCAGATGTTTTTTGCGGTTCTCTTCGCGGCGTACTACTTCAGAGAGCGGCTCAACGGCATCGAGATAGCCGGAATGGCGATCATATTGCTGGCCAATCTCGGAATACTGGCAGGAGCGCTCTTCTCGGGCGCCGGACGGGATGCCTCCGCGCTCGGATGGACTCTTGCCATACTCGCCGCCCTGCTCTTCTCAGGCGGAACCATAACGAGCAAGGAGCTCCTGTTCACGCTGACCCCGCGGGAGGTCGTTGCCGCGCGTCTTCTGCTTGCCGGCGCGCTGACGCTTTTCTTTCACCTGCTCACGGAAGGGATCGGCCCAGCTCTGGCGCTGAGCGGTTCTCAATGGGCTCTGCTGGCCGCAAAGGGCGTCCTGACCTCCGGCTGCGCGTTTCTTCTCTATTACATCGCGCTCAAACACATGAAGGTGTATATCGCGTCCGCGATGGAGACCTTCGCGCCGGTGCTGACAATCCTGGTGTCGTTCAGCTTCCTTGGAAAGCCCGTTTGCGTGAGTGACCTGCTGAGCGCAATCGCGCTTCTATTCGGCGCCGCCGTGGTGATCGTTGGAACGCGCATGCGCGCGGGCGGCCCTGATCAGTGAGTCGGTGTATCAGTGTGTCAGTGAGTCAGCGGGAACACCGGGCATCATTTAAGAAGAGGTTGAGAAGATAAGAGGGTTAAGAAGTTTAGTCCTTTAATGAATAACGAAGAGGCTAACGAACTTAAGAGATTCAGGATTTCCGTCTAAACTTCTTAACTTCTTCCCTGACCCAATGATACACTGACCCACTGACTTACCGCCCCACTGATTCACTGATTCACTGGCTGACCGCCCCACTGATTCACTGACTTACCGCCCCACTGATTCACTGATTCACCCTAAAAAGAGCAGTTGAATCACGCTGCGCGTGTTTCAACTGGTCTTTTGAAT
>CAYWJE010000116.1:0-10580 GCA_964458525.1 uncultured Verrucomicrobiota bacterium | reverse complement strand
ACTATGAACTGTGAACCGTGAACGGGTACGATTTTTTGTTCAATTACATCTTGACATTTGACCCAGAGAAGGTAGTATTTTGCAATATCAGCGGTCATTCTATCTTCTTATCTATTATGAACACGGGAATTATAGTTGCAGCGGGGAAGAGCACGAGGGTGGGTCAGAATGTTGATAAGGCCTTTCTGAGCCTCGGCGCCAAGCCGGTGGTCGTCTACTCCCTGCTCGCTTTTGAGAAATGCCCCATGATCGAGCAGGTTGTTCTCGTGGTGCGCAAGGAGCGGGTGGAATCCGCGAGATGCGTGGTGCAGATGTTCGGATGCACGAAGGTTCTCAAGATAATTGCGGGCGGGGCGACCCGCCAGGCATCCGTTGCAAAGGGATTGGAGGCGGCGGGTGAGGAATCCGAGATTGTGGCGGTGCACGACGGGGCCCGGCCCTGCGTGACGCCTGAGCTGATATCGGAAACTATCAAATCGGCCAAAAAATACGGCTCTGGCATCGCCGCGGTCAAGGTGACCGACACGGTCAAATCAGCGCACAAGGGGATGGCGATTTCAGCGACCATTGACAGGGAGAAGTTGTGGGCTGCGCAGACCCCTCAGGCTTTCAGCAGGGAGTTGCTCCTGAAGGGCATGAAGGCTGCCCGGAAGAAGAAACTTGAGCTTACAGATGACGCATCGGCGGTCGAATTGGTCAGCAATAACGTGAGGCTTGTCGCATCGAGCCCCTCGAATATCAAGATCACATCTCCCGACGATCTCGTCCTCGCGGCTGCCCTTATGAGGCTGTAACTCCCGGGTTTTTTAAAGCAAAATGCGGTATTCATGCCACGATGGGCTTTCATGCTCTTCGTGGCTTCGTTTTCGGATGAAGGCATTAAGGCGGATCATGAGGCAATGAGCGACAGAGTATACGCGATTTTCGGCGATATACATGGCAACCTGGAGGGGCTGACGGCCGTGCTCCGGGACGCAGCAACGCGAGGTGTCACTCATTATGCCTGCGTGGGCGACATCGTGGGATACAATGCAAACCCGTCCGAGTGCATGGAGAAAATTCGCGAGCTTGACTGTATATCGGTCAAGGGGAACCATGATCACTACTGTTCGCTGGATAGTGAGCTTGAGGGTTTCCACCCTCTGGCGGCCGACGCCGTTGACTGGACGCGGCGGAACCTCACAACGGAGCAGCGCCAGTTCCTGGCTAACCTCAAATACGTAGAGAGGGTGGGGAATTTCACCATCGTCCACAGCACGCTGGACATGCCCGATACATGGGGATACGTGTTCGAGGAACTCGAGGCCGAGGCCAGCTTCAACTACCAGACCACCACCGTCTGCTTCTACGGCCACACCCACGTTCCTCTTGCTTTTGAGAAGGGCAGCGAAGTTTCCGGCGGCGCCTACGGCAGGCTGAACATCGCTATTGGTAAAAAATATTTTGTGAACGTCGGGAGCGTGGGGCAGCCGCGTGATGGCGACCCGCGCGCGGCCTACTGCGTTTTTGATATCAAGAAGAGGCAGATCGAACTGAGGCGGATAACCTATGACATCGCGCTTGCCCAGAACAAGGTGCGGGAGGCCGGTCTTCCTGAGAAGCTCGCCGCGCGGCTTGGCATAGGCCGATGAGCTTTGAGTAGCCAAATGAATAACATCAAAACCGAAACAAGTGATGCCGATCTGAACCCAGGCGACGAGCGGGCGCAACGTCTTGCCAAGATCGAGAGGCTGCGGGAGGCTGGCTTCGAGCCTTACGGCCGCGCTTTTGAGCCGGTGTCGAGGCTGGCGGACCTGAGGGCGGGGTTTGAGGAGGGGTGCAGCGCTCGTGCCGCCGGCCGCCTGATGACAATCCGGCAGATGGGAAAGAGCATTTTTGCCGACATGAAGGACGGCTCGGACCGGATGCAGGTCTATGTGTCCAGGGCTGACCTCTCCGAGGGCGATTTTGCGGCGTATAAACTGCTCGATGCAGGCGATTTTATCGGAGTCGAGGGCGCTCTTTTCACCACGAGAACGGGTGAGAAGACGATCAGGGTCGGACGCTGGGAGCTGCTGTCGAAGGCGTTGCGTCCGCTCCCTGAGAAGTGGCACGGTCTGAAGGATGCGGAAATAAGGCTCCGCCGCAGGCACCTTGACCTGATAGCCAACCCGGATTCGAAAGAACTGTTCGAGCGGCGAAGCAGCGTGATAAGGGAGATTCGTTCATTCCTGTGGGAGCGCGGGTTTGTCGAGGTTGAGACGCCGATGCTCCAGCCACAGTCCGGCGGCGCCGCCGCGCGCCCCTTCCGCACCAGGTATGAGTCGCTTTCCGCAGACATGGTGCTGCGCATAGCCCCGGAACTGTACCTCAAGAAGCTACTCGTTGGAGGTTTTGACAGAATATTCGAGCTGAACCGCAGCTTCAGAAATGAGGGCATATCGCGGACCCACAACCCCGAGTTCACGATGCTAGAGGTCTACCAGGCGTTTTCCGACGTGCGTGGCATGAAGGAGCTGGTTGAATCGCTTGTAACCACTGTCGCATCGAAAGTATTTGGCACGCTCAAGGCCGGAAGCCCCGACGCGCCGATTGACCTCGCCCTGCCCTGGCGTGAGGCGAGCTATGGCGAGCTCATCAGGGAGCATGCTGGCGCCGATTGGTTTGAACTCCCGATGGAAGCCGCGCGCGCGCGCGCTGCCTCGCTCGGTTTGACCATAAATCCCGGATGGAAGCGCCTTGAAATAACACACGAGATTTACGAGAAGGTGGTGGAGCGACAGCTTGTGCAGCCCACGTTCGTCACCCGATTCCCCTTTGAGCTCATTCCGCTGGCGAAGGTATGCGCGGACGATCCATCTTGTGCTGACGTTTTTGAGCTGGTCATAGGCGGCAAGGAGATAGCTCCGGCCTATTCCGAGCTCAACGATCCGGTCGAGCAGCGGAAGCGGTTTGAGTTGCAGGTCGGTGAGGACGTCCAAAAGATAGACGAGGATTTCCTCGCGGCCATAGAGCACGGCATGCCGCCGGCCGGCGGCATGGGAATCGGGATAGACAGGCTCGTGATGATCCTCTCGGGCGCCGAAACCATTCGCGACGTAATTCTCTTTCCGCAGTTGAAGCCTGACAGGCTTCGTTGAAAGTTTTCAGAATCGGGTCAATGCCTCGTTGTTCAAGGAGCGAGACAAAAACAAGTTCTCTGATTTCATAAAGACAAGGCGTTCATAGAACGCTGCTACACTTTGATGGTGTAGCCCCGCTCTCTGAGCGGATGGAAATTGGGTTGCGGGCATTGCCCGCTTTTAGGATCAAATGCCTCTGCCATTCTCACTGTTCCTGGCGCTGAAGTACCTGAAACCCAGACGCACTTTCATGTCGGTGATATCGGTTATCTCCGTCATTGGCGTCATGCTGGGCGTTGCCGTTCTGATCATAGTGCTTTCGGTCATGAGCGGGTTCGGTGATATGTGGCGCAACAAGATACTGGGGTTCGACTCGCATCTGACCGTCACCCGTGACTTCCCCATTTTCAATCCCGAAGAGCTTGCGCGCGAAGTGGAGGGAGTGCCCGGCGTGTCGGGCGCTGCGCCCTATGTCCAGGGGCTGGTGTTCGTGGCGCGCAACGGCGCTATCCTCTCACCGATGATGCGCGGGGTGGATCCCGAGGTCGAGAAGAAGGTCAGCCAGATACCTTCCAGCATCGTGGCGGGCCGCTTCAGCCTGGATTTCGACGAGGTTGTAATAGGTCGGGAGCTGGCCGCGCGATTGGGCGCCGGCGTTGGCGACCGACTGCTGGTCTATTCCCCGCAGGGCTTCGCGGCCGGGGATGAGATGAGCCTGCCCGAGGAGCTGACCGTCTCCGGAATTTTCGAGATCGGCATGTGGGAGTATGACGTCGGTTTCATCCTCCTGCCGATGCAGACGGCCAGGGAACTATGCGGAATGGAGGACGGCGCGCACGCCATCCGGGTCATGACCCACAATCCCGCGCGCGCCATGAGCGTCGCGCGTCTGGTGGAGGCGAGACTGAGGGAGTCATGCCCGGACATTCGCGTAACCACCTGGATGGAGCTTAACAGCCGCCTGTTCGCCGCGTTGAAAGTGGAAAAGAACATGATGTTTTTTCTGCTCATATTCATCGTCCTCGTGGCGGCCTTCGGGATCACGAACAGCCTGATAATAACTGTGGTTCAGAAAACCAAGGAGGTGGGACTGCTTAAGGCGCTTGGGTTTTCCTCTGGTAGCATAATGAGAGTGTTCTTCTGGCAGAGCTGGATACAGGGCGCGCTCGGGACCGCGCTGGGGGTAGGGCTGGGCGTGCTTGCCCTGCATTACAGGAACGACCTCATGCACTGGCTTGCCGTTACGCTTGGCATGGAGCTGTTCCCGAAGGAGCTGTATCATTTGAGCGAAATACCCGCCACAACGGCGCCCGGCGAGGTGCTCACCGTTGCGATTCTCTCGATGACCATATGCACGCTGGCCGGGCTCCTGCCGGCCTTCCGCGCCGCGCGTCTTGATCCGGCCCGCGCGCTGAAATATGAGTAATTTCAAAAAAGATATGCTGAAATGAGCTCTGATTCAATACTTGTTGTTGAGCGCTTGAAGAAGACTTTTTCCTTCGCGCGCACCAGGGTGCCGGTGCTGAAGGACGTTAGCTTTTCCGCTCGGGCGGGAGAGACGATTTCACTTGTTGGAGCCAGCGGGGCGGGCAAGAGCACGCTGCTCCACATCATCGGCGGGCTGGAGCATCCCACGAGCGGATCGGTGGTTTTCGACGGGCTGGACATGTACAGGATCTCAGCCGGAAGACGCACCGCCATCCGCGCGCGAAGGATAGGCTACGTGTTCCAGTTCTATCACCTGCTGCCGGAACTCGACGTACTGGAGAACGTCATGCTTCCCGCGATGATAGGGGGTCTTTTTTCACGGTCCTGCCGGCCGGGTCCGCCGGCGAAGAGGGCCATGGCCCTGCTGGAGACTGTCGGCCTGGCGGACAGGGCGCGGCACCTTCCCACAGAACTGTCCGGCGGGGAGCAGCAGCGGGTGGCGCTTGCGCGCTCCCTGATGAACGAGCCCGACCTGCTGCTTGCCGACGAGCCGACCGGCAACCTTGATTCCGCCATGGGCGAGGCTGTTCTCAATTGCATGTTCACCCTTTCGCGGGAGAAGGGAAGCACGCTTATTCTCGTGACCCACAACCCGGCGGTGGCGGCGCGCTGCGGACGGAATCTGAAACTTGAAGATGGATGCTTGGCTTTTTGAGCGGCACGTGGTAATATTCTACGGTCGTTTGGAAAAGGAAGAATTATGGTAACAACTCAGGTAGTCAGGAGTCAGAACTCAGAATACAGAATAAAATACGCATGAATATGCCATTGAAGAGGGCACGGGACATTCCGCCAAGACCCTGCGTTTAGCGCCTGTTCTCTTCGTATTCTCTTGGCCCATACGGGATTGCTTATTCTGACTACTGACTACTGACTTCTGAATTCTGAGTAGTAACGAATTATGAAAATCTACATCAACGGTAAGCTGTTTCCGAAAAAAGACGCAAAGATATCGGTGTTCGATCACGGGCTGCTCTATGGGGATGGCGTGTTCGAGGGCATAAGGACCTACAACGGGCGGGTTTTCATGCTGGATGAACACATTGATCGTCTCTATAAATCGGCCCATGCCATAGCCATGAATATCAAGATGAGCAAGCGCTCCATGGCCGGGGCGGTGGTCGAGACATGCAAGGCGAACAGGGCCATGAACGGCTATGTGCGCCTGGTTGTTACCCGCGGGATCGGGACGCTAGGGCTCAACCCGTACCTCTGCCGTAAAGAGCAGGTCGTCATCATCGCCAGCAAGATACAACTCTATCCGGGCGAGCTCTACAAACGCGGCCTCAAGGTTGTTACCGCGGGGGTGATCAGGAATCATACGGAGTCGATATGCCCGGCCATAAAGAGCCTTAACTACCTGAACAACATCCTGGCCAAGATAGAGGCTATCAACGCCGGCGTGGTCGAGGCCATCATGCTCAATTCGCAGGGTTACGTTGCCGAGGCGTCGGGGGATAACGTGTTCATAATCAGGGGCAACGAGCTGGTGACCACTCCCGTGTCGTCGGGCGCGCTGGAGGGTGTTACGCGGGATGTTGTGATGGATATCGCCCGGCAGAGAGGCTTCGACGTGCGCGAATGCAACCTCACCCGCTATGACCTTTATAATGCCGACGAGATGTTCCTCACCGGCACCGCGGCGGAGATAATCAGCGTGGTCGAGATGGACCGGCGCGAGATCGGGACCGGCCGGCCCGGGCGCAAGACGAAAGACCTCGCGCACAGGTTCCACGAGTTCGCCCAAAGCGTAGGCACGCCGATAGAGTAGAAGCTCAAAGCTGGAAGGTGAAAGTTCAAAGCTCACAGGGGAAGAGCTGGAAAGCGAAAGGCAGAAGTCTGAACCTGGAAAGAGTGGTGTGACAGGATGGACAGGATATACATCTTAGAGATCAACAGGGAATCATAAATTCTCATCGCGGGGTGCGGAATGTTGTGCGACGTGTGCGGGGAAAAAGAAGCGAATATTCATCTCACGCAGATGGTGAACGATGACGTGAAGAATCTTCACCTGTGCGAAGCCTGCGCGGCAGCCAGCGGGCTTGACGTTAACAGTCCGATGTCACTCACGGACGTCCTGCTCGGACTCGACGGGAAGAAGGAGGACGACGGGAAGCCGCTTCCGGACAGAGTCTGCTCCGTGTGCCAGATGCATTTTTCGGATTTTAAAAAGACGTCCCGCCTCGGCTGCCAGCGCTGCTACGAATCGTTTGAGGAGTACCTCGCGCCGTTGATAGACGACATGCAGAAGGGCGGGCAGCACATGGGCAAGGTGCCTTCCAGGCGGGCCGCGAACCCGGCGCTTCCCCGCAGCCTGTTGAGCCTGCAAGGCGCACTCCGCGCGGCTGTGACAAAAGAGAATTACGAGGAGGCGGCGCGCATAAGGGACGAGATTTCATCTTATGAGAGCTCTTGATGAATTATTGAAGAAACCCGCGGCGCGGCCTGCAGGGGACTCGCCAGCGGGCAGTATTGTGAGCAGCCGCGTCAGGCTGGCGAGAAACGTTGATGGCATTGCGTTTCCCGGGTGGGCCGGCGAGGAGGAAGTCCTTCGTCTTTGGCATGGACTGGTTCCGGCGCTGCGGGGCCTGGACGACATGGATTCCCCCGTGGTGCTGGAAATGAGTGAGTTGGACGCGGTTGACAAGGAGACGCTGGTCGAGCGGCACCTTATAAGTAAGGAGCTTGCGGAAAAGGGCGCAGGTAGCGGGGTCGTCCTGAAAAAAGACGAGACGATTTCCGTGATGATCAATGAGGAGGATCACCTGAGGATACAGGCGCTGTCGCCCGGCCTTCAGCTTGCCGACCTGTGGAAACTTGTTGACAAGCTTGACTCTGCGATGGAGAATAGCGTTGATTATGCGGTGTCGCCGCGGCTCGGATATCTCTCTGCGTGTCCCACGAACGTTGGCACTGGCATGCGAGCGAGCGTGATGCTGCACCTGCCGGGCTTGGCTCTGGCGGATGAGATCAAGCCCATAATCAACGGAATATCGAGGATCGGAATGGCGGTCCGTGGTTTGTGGGGCGAGGGAACGGATGCCGCGGGCAACATGTTTCAGATCTCGAACCAGGTTACGCTCGGAGAGAGCGAGGAGACGATAATAGGCCGGCTTGAGAAGATCGTTTTGGAAATTGCCGGGCACGAGGAGAACGCGCGGCGCAGGATGATGCAGCAGAAGGAGAACCTTCTGTGCGATTACTCGTGGCGCGCACGCGGTCTGCTGTCCCACGCGCGACTGCTCGATTCGAGGGAGACCTTGAACCTGCTCTCGCAACTGAGGCTCGGAATCGATCTTGGCATTGTCGAGGAGTGGGACCGGCAGGTTATAGACGAGCTGTTCCTCCTGATCCAGCCCGGGCATCTGCAGAAAAAAGCCGGCAGGGCGATCGGTCCCGAGGAGCGGGATTTCGAGCGCGCACGATTGGTTCGCGAGTGCCTGGCCGGCAGAAAGAAAGAAAAATAATAATGAATAGTTTTACGCCAAGGGCCCAGAAAGTAATCCAACTTGCGAAGAAGGAAGCAGAGCGGTTTAACCATCCGTATGTGGGCACGGAACACCTTCTGCTGGGGCTCATTGCGCTCGACGAGGGGGTGGCGGTCAGCGTCCTCGAGAAGATGGGTGTTGACCTCGAAACCCTGCGGCTGGAGGTGGAAAAGGCGACGGGACTCGGACCCGAGACAAAAACGGAGGGCTCCGTTCCCATGACGCCCCGCGCGAAGAAGGTCCTGGCGCTGGCCAACAATGAGGCTAAGGCGCTGAACCACGGCTACGTAGGGACCGAGCATATCCTCCTCGGACTGCTACGGGAAGATGGCGGGGTTGCTGCCCGCGTTCTGAACAACTTGAACGTGGACCTCGACCGGGCGCGGTCGGAAGTGCTGAGAGAACTTGATCCCAATTTCGAGCCGCCGGAGGACGAGGCGCAGGTTGCCGGTTCCGGCCAGGCGCAGTCCGGCAAAAAAGTCAAGACACCGGCGCTCAAGGCTTTCGGCAGGGACCTCGTGGAGATAGCTAAAAAGGGCGATCTCGACCCGGTGATAGGAAGGGATGATGAGACCAGGCGGCTTGTGCAGATACTGTGCCGCCGAACCAAAAACAACCCGGTGCTTCTCGGTGAGGCGGGCGTGGGCAAGACGGCCATCGTGGAGGGCCTGGCCCAGATGATCGCCTGCGGCGAGGTGCCCGAGCCTCTGATGGGAAAACAGGTCATCGCTTTGGACATGGCGCTGATGGTGGCCGGCACCAAGTACCGCGGCCAGTTCGAGGAGAGAATCAAGGCCGTGATGGACGAGGTGCGCCGGTCGAAAAACGTGATTATGTTCATGGACGAGCTTCACACCATCGTCGGCGCGGGCTCGGCGGAGGGCGCGATGGACGCTTCCAACATCATCAAGCCGGCGCTGTCACGCGGCGAGATGCAGTGCATAGGCGCGACCACGATGAACGAGTACCGCAAGTACATCGAGCGCGATGCTGCCCTCGAACGCCGGTTCCAGACGGTTTTCGTCAACGAGCCTACAGAAGATGCCGCGATCGCCATTCTCAAGGGGCTCAGAGCTAAATACGAGGCGCACCACTGCGTAAAATTCTCCGATTCCGCAATAGAGGCGTCAGTCAAGTTGTCGCATCGCTACATCACCGGAAGGTTCCTGCCCGACAAGGCGATTGATGTGCTCGACGAGGCGGGCGCCCACGCGCGCGTGAACGCGCTGACCCGTCCCCCTAAACTCAAAAAGGCCGAGAAGAAAATAGGAGAGCTTAATAAGAAGAAAGAGGAGGCTATTGCGGCGCAGAAATTCGAGGAGGCCGCTGCCTGGCGGGACGAGGAGCGCGTCGAGCGGGAGAAGCTGGATGGTTTCATGCAGAAATGGCGCAAGAAGCAGGACAGGAAGGCGCAAGTGCTCACGGATGCCGACATCATGACGGTCGTCTCCAAGTGGACTGGCGTTCCGCTTGCCAGGATGGATGGAAACGAAAAGGAACGCCTGCTCAATATGGAGAGCGACCTGGAGAAGACGGTTGTCGGGCAGTCTGAGGCGGTGTCCGCCGTTTCGAAATCGCTGCGCCGTTCCAGGGCGAACCTCAAGGATCCGCGCCGTCCGATAGGCTCATTCGTTTTCCTCGGTCCCAGCGGGGTGGGTAAGACGCTGATGGCGAAAGCGCTCGCCGAGTACATGTTCAACGACAAGGAAGCGCTGATCCAGCTCAACATGTCCGAGTATATGGACAAGTTTATGGTTTCGCGTATGGTCGGTTCTCCGCCGGGTTACGTGGGACACGAGGAGGGCGGACAGCTCACCGAGAAGGTTCGCAGGAAGCCGTATTCCGTGGTGCTGTTCGACGAGGTTGAGAAGGCGCACCCCGAGGTCATGGATATCCTGCTGCAGATTCTCGAGGAGGGAACGCTGACCGATAGCATCGGGCGCAAGGTTGATTTCAGGAACACGGTGGTTATAATGACAACCAACCTAGGCAGCAAGTTCGCCAAGGGCGACGGCGGGCTCGGGTTCGGAAACGCGGGCGACAGTGTGAATTTCGACAAGCTTAAGTCGCAGATGTTGGATGAGACAAAACGGGTGTTCCGTCCCGAGCTCGTGAACCGCGTGGACGAGATGATTGTGTTTCGACCCCTGTCGAGGGATGACGTTTCCCGGATTCTCGATATCGAGCTGGCTAAGGTTTTTGCTTTCACCGCCGAACGGCAGATCAGCGTGAACCTCGGCACCGCAGCCAGGGGATTCCTGGTGAAGAAGGGCTACGATGCGAAATCGGGCGCCAGGCCTTTGAGAAGGGCGGTGGAGAAATATGTGCAGGACCCGCTGGCGGAGGAGATACTCGCCGGCCGGATCCTCGAAGCGCAGGTCGTGGATGCGGATGTGGACAAGGAAACTTTGAAATTCACAACGCGCCACGGTGAGGCGGGCCCGGATCAGCCCCGCAAACGCAAGCGCAAGAGCGGACGCGGCGTCCAAGTGGCTTCGACGTG
>CAYWJE010000115.1:0-10647 GCA_964458525.1 uncultured Verrucomicrobiota bacterium | reverse complement strand
GTGAACTATGAACCATGAACCATGAACCGTGAACCGTGAACTATGAACCGTGAACCGTGAACGGGTACAAAAAAAACACACGGAAAACCCGGAAGCGCCAGAATTATAGACAACTATGGCTACAACAGTGGGGAATTGGTGGGCGGCGGCGCAGTTAATATGGCTGGCGGGCTGATGCATCATTGCATAATTCAGGACACTCCTAATGTGATTTGCCTTGTGAAGGCTTACGAACTGTTCGAGGGGATCAAGGTGGGCACTTCCAATACGAACCAGTGTCTTATGCGCTATGCTCCGGCGGCTGATCAGTTCTGGGCTTTGCGCCACACGGGCGTCCCGGCTCGTGGTCCTGAACAAAAAACAGAAAATAGAAGAGAAGGACCACGAGCGAGGACGCTCATGCCACTGCAGAAGGACCGGTGACGTATGCCGGGGCAAGTGTTCTGCGGCCGGCCCCGGTGGGGCCGGTCCGCCTGATCAAGCACGGCAGGACGTGTCGGACTGTTTACCCGCCGGAGGCGTGACTTGCCCGCCGAAGCGCGGAGATGAGTCCGCACTGGGTTCGCAGGAAGTAGACAATGCGGGCGAAAATGTCGGTGATGTCGAAATAGTAATCCCGCCACTCGCGGGATTCCGCGGGACTGGCTACGCAATGTCGCTCGCGCAGTTTCTCCATCATCGTTCCCCTGTCCCCGGTGAGGCTCATGAGCTGCTCGATATCGTCTGCCGCTCTGGTTGACACCGATTCGGCGGCGGTGTTCAACAGGAATCCCAGCCCCTCGAACAGCGGGGCGATGAGCTCCGAGCGCGCGGCGGACGGAGGGGAGGAATACAGAATTCCGAAGCGGCGTACATTCTCTTCCAGCAGCCGGACGGTCTCCGATAACTGCTCGAGAAACTTCGCCTCTTCCGCGAGGTTGGCGCAGAGGCGCCGGGCTACGTAGGATAGAGCGTTGAAGCGCAGTTCCTCGATGAGACGCGTCGTTTCGTCGGCGAACGCTTCGTATTCGTCGGGTCTGCCGGCTCCGGGCGCTGCGGCGAAGATGGGTGGGTACCGCGCAATTCTGGACATTGCGTCGGCCAGCCCCGCGCCAAGCCGTTCTAGTCCGCGGTGGCTCTCCTCCATCCTGCCGTCCTCCAGCGTGAGAATGCGCTCGGCTATGTCGAGAATGCGGTTGTCGTGGGTGACCAACAGGATCGCGCAGTGCATCTCATGGGCGAGCCGCTGGAGCAGATCAACGGTTTCGCGGCCCGACTGCTTGTCGAGCGCGGCGGTGGGCTCGTCAGCCATGATGATCGTGGGTTCGCGCACAAGGGCTCGGGCGATCGCGACCCTCTGCCGCTGTCCGCCCGAGAGCTGGTCGGGGCGCTTGGAGGCATGGTCGGCAAGTCCCACGCGGACGAGCATTTCCAGCGAGCGCTGCTGGATCTCCGGCACGGACAGGTTGCTTCGGTGGGCGAGCCCCATTTGCACATTTTCGCGCGCGTTGAGCGATGTGAGCAGGTTGTGGGCCTGGAAGATGAACCCTATCTTGTGCCGCACGGCGATCTGCTGAGCGGGTGTTGCCGCGCCTAGGTTGATGCCGCCAATGGTTATTGTGCCCGACTGGATTGAGCGCAGAGCCCCGGCAAGGGTGAGCAGTGTTGTTTTGCCGGCCCCTGAAGGACCCATGATGATCGCTATCTCGCCGGGGTGGAAGTCCACGTTGATGTCGTGGAGCACCTCGCGCCGGGCGGCGCCCTCGCCGAAGGCGTGGCAGAGTCCGCTGACCGAGATCAGCGGCTCGTTCGCCTGTTCCGGCGCTCGAATATCAGGTTTTGCGCTCATGCTAGAACACATCCGCGGGGTCGGCGGCCCGGAGTCTTCTGGTTGCGAAAAGCCCGGCAGCCACGCACATCACCGCCGAGAGCCCGAATACCGTCAGCGTGCCGAATAGAGTGAGGCGCGTTGGAAGCCCGGCCTGCGTCTCCGCGAGCTTGAAGAGCAGCGCGGCTATGAACATTCCGGGTATGAATCCGAGCACCAGCAGTATCAGCGATTCGGAGATGATGAATCTCACGAAGAAATCGTTGCCGAGACCGATGGCCTTGAGTGTTGCGTATTCCTTCTGGTGGTCATTGATGTCGGTGTAGAGAATCTGGTACACGATGATAGCGCCCACGAGCATGGCGATAACCATGCCGGCGGTGACGATGAAGCCGATGGGCGTGTTGGTCTGCCAGTAGACCTGTTCTATGCCTATAAGCTCACCTCTTGTTACGACATGTGCGTCATCCTGAATAACCTTCCTCAATCCGGTGATGACCGATGCGATATCGGCGTCCGGCTTGAGCGTGATCATTCCGAGCTGCACCATGCCCCCGTCATGCCGCGAAACGCGCAGGTAGGTCTCTATTCCCATCACCGCATGGCCGTATGCCGACAGCGTCTGGCCGAGCGTGAACAATCCGCGTACGATCACCCGCTGCCTGTTGATCTCGCTGTGCACCTCGCCGTCCTTCGCGAAAAGCCTGGAAACGTTGCCCAGGTCCGATGAGGAAAGCGAGTCGAAGAGAATGCCGTCCGGCGAGGAGAGCACGTCGGAGCGCGAGGCGATCTCCGGCATGGAAAAGGGATTTCTGCCGGGATGCACTCCGAAGCACGCGAGGTCCGATATCCGGCCGTCATCCGGGTTGCGCCATTGCAGGAAGTCCAGCCGCACGGGATACACCCGGTCCACGCCGGGAATCGCATACGCCTGGTGGATGCGGCGTTCCGGGAAGATTCCCGGCGACATGATGTACTGGTAGCTTCTGCTGATGATTGCAATTTCGCCGCGCATCGCTTCGATCGGGCGCACGACCATGACCATGAAGGCTTCGAAGATCCCGAGCTGGAAAATCATCAGCACGACGCCGAACGAAACGCCGGCCAGCGCGGTGGCGAATCTCTTCTTGTCAGCGGTCAACTGCCGCCATGCGAGCGGGATTCCGCCCGGCATCAGCCGCGAATGAAGTTTTGAAAGGAATCTCATCAATCGGCCGCTTCGACTCCAGCGATTCCGGCTTCTTCCGCCATATCTGAGAGGATCTGGAGCTGTGATTCATTGAGGATTATGCCTCTGGTTTCGGCTTCCCGCAGGGAAGCGAGTGCGCGCTCGCCGGGGAGCCGGATCTCGTCAATTCCCGGCAGCTTCCGGACGCCCTTGATCCGGGCCTTGAGGCGTTTCATCTCCGCGAAGTATCTCTCGCGGCCGCCGAGCGATTGCGGATCAATCAGCATTATGCTCACCGACTGGCTCTGCGGGAGATCCGGGTTGTTGCAGTCGCCGCCGGCTGCCGCTGTGAGCGACTCGCAGAAGAGTGACAGTGCATAGCCCTTGTGGCCGCATTCCTTTCCGCCGGCGAACAATATGGAACCGCCGTTCGGCACGACGTTCGGATCGTCGCTAAGGTTGCCCTCACGGTCCATGAAGATGGGGCTGTCCGCCCTGCTACCTGCCTTGATCATGGAAGAAACCTTTCCCATGGCCACCGTGGCGGTGGAGAAATCGCTGACTATAGGTGTGGGATCACTGGGCATGGCCAGGGCGATCGGGTTGGTCGAAAAAATGGCGTCAATACCGCCCGTCGGCGCGCAGTCCCGGCAGGCCGAGTTCTGCGCCCAGGCTTGAGCCAGCAGACCTTGTTTGGCGGCGGGCGCGAGGTACGGACCGATGGCGCCGACCCAAAGTGTCTTCCTTATGGCCGCCATGGCAATGCCGAATTCAAGCGCCTTTGGAATTGCCATGTCAAGCGCGCGGCGCATCATCACCTGGCCCGGCACGGAGGGCCCGTCGAGCAGGACGGTGGCGCCCCGCTCCGCGAGGATTTTCGGCTTCGCGGCGGGATCAATGGTCGTCCCGATCCCGCTCCGGACGTAGGCCCACTGGGTGAGTCCGTGTGTGACGCTTCCGAAGGCCTGGGCGCGCACCCCGGCTTCTGCTATGCAGTCTGCGGCAAAGGACGAAAAACCGCGCTTCTCGAAATAGGCCCGACCGAACGCCGCGAGTCTGGGCATTGATATCTGCGTACTCATGTGTCCTCCCTTATCATATGTTCGGCCCGCTTGCATAGCTGGATTGGAAAGCCCCACGGGTCCCTGAGCATGACCACCTTGTCGCCGGCCGGTGTGACGAACAAATCAGTGTCGAGCGTCGCGCCTGCGGCCAGCAGGCGGTCGCGTCCTGCTTCCGGCGTGTCGCATACGAAGGCCAGGTGCATGATCAGCGGGTCCTGTCGTTTGTAATCGGGGACGGGCGCTTTCGGGTTGTTGTAGATCTCGATGAGTACGCAGCCGGAGCTGTCCGCCAGAAAATGCGTGAAAGGCTCCTCCGTCATTGACCTGATTACCTTGAACCCGAGGTGCCGCGAATACCATTTCGCGGCCGCTACGGGATCCTGCATCGTGTATGCCGCATGTTCTATTTTCATAGGTTTTTCTCCGTTTGTTTTTTCTTCTGGGCGCCTCAGGCCCGAATGTTCACGGGCTTATTATGACAGTCACCTGCGCATTATTGAGCGTCGCCAGGCGCTTGTCGGCGGCTGGTTTGATGCGTACCGGGATGATGCGCCGGTCCGAGCGGAGCAGGGGATCGAGCGGGAAAATCCGGCCTGTCTCCACCTGGCGCTGGATTTCAACCACCGTTCCTTCGATGTCACCCTCGATGGCGGGCGAGCGGATCAGCGCCTTGTGGCCCAGGCGTACCCGTCCTATGTCAGTTTCATAGACTTCCGCAAGGACCATCATGTTGGCTGTGTCCGCGAGATCGAGAATGCCCCTGTCGCCGATCGCCTCGCCGTCATAGGAATGGATGGCGAGGATTTCGCCGGCCATGGATGAGCGTATTCGCTGCGCCTCAAGCCGGGTCAGTTCCAAATCGCGCTCCGCTTCCGCCACGGCCACGCGCGCCTCGGCCTGGCGCACCTCCTCGATGCGGCCGGCGCCGAGGCTGTCGAGGATGCTCTTCGCGCGGAGCGTTTCCGCATTGGCAAGGTCAAAAGCGTTCATTACCTCCTCGTACTGGTCCGTCGAGACAAACGAGTTGGTGTGGAGCGCCTCGTACCGCTCCTTGCGCCGGGCGTGCATCCGGAGCGATGCATCGCGCGCCGCGAGGACGGCGCGCTGGGCCTCGACAAGTTCGTCCCGCTCGCCGGCCGCGACGAGATCCAGGGTAGCCTTTGCGAGGACGATTTCCCTTTCCGCGCGCGTGACGGCAGCCTCGCATATTTCGTAGTCGCGCAGGCGCGCGAGCTCGGTGCCGGCTTCGACGCGGTCGCCGCGTTTAACCAGGAGCTGCGAAACCACAGAACCGTCCGGCGCGGCGAGCGTTATGGAGCGCTCGCCCGCTATCACCTGGCCGATGCACGCCACGCCCGGCTCGGCCGCGGACGACCGGTATGAAAGAATGAGCATTATTACCGCTAAAGCATATTTACGCATGATCAGGACTCCTTTTTGCCCCTGCTCCCTATCAGGAAAGAAGAGAGCAGACGCTCGATTTCCGCCTGCCTATAGAGAACCAGTATGCCGTTCGTGCCGGGTTTCGTCCTGTACACGTTCAATTCCATCCTGTCGTACAAATGGTTTGCCTGCCGTTCAATGGGTGCGGTTGAAGTGCAGAGACGCAGGTACTTCCTTCCTGTCGCCTTAGCCTCGATCAGCAGTTTTCTCAGGAGGAGATATCGGGTTCTGGAAAGGCCGGTCCGGTGTTCGGCGTCGAATGCAGTCCATCCGCCCCACACTGCCTCGTTCCGGTCGTTCGAGCAGTAGTAGAGGCCGCCTACGCCGACCATCTTATTGTTGTGAAATGCAACCCAGTATGCCGGGTCGCTGATCCCTGTTTGCGCAAGCACAGCCGTGTGTCTACCTGGATTCAGGCATTCCTCCAGCTCTAGGCGCGGCATTTCATTTGGCTCAAGGGGGAAGGTGGATTTGATCAGATCCATGGCCCGATCAATGGTAGTCGGCGAGAGCGGAAGTATCCGTACAAGCGTCTTCTTCTCGCGTCCCGGGAGGAATTGCTCAACCGGCCTTACAACAATGCTAACATCGCTGTTAGGCAGGTCGGCCTCTATGCCCTCCTGAAGGCGGGTCATGGTCTCCACAGCCTCTTCGATGGTTTTTGCCGGGTCGAAGCTCAGTGCTATCTCGATGAACAGGCGTGATCCGGATCGGCGCGAGCGTACCCCGTGAAAGCCCTCGTATCTCTCAAAATTATCCGCCAGTCGCCGCATGATCTTGAGCTGAATGTCTTCAGCCAGGGTTTTGTCCAGAAGATCCTGAACGCCGGTTTTCATCGAAGGGATAAATGATCCCACGGCATACAGGACAAAGAGAAGAGCGCAAACGGGATCAATATAAATGCTCCATGAAAATGAACGGAGAACGAGTGTGGCGACAAGGGCGATAAACACGGCCAGAGAGGCCAAAGCATCGGCACGCTTTGCGCGCCATTGCATTTCCATTATCGGTGTTGCGGACCTGTTTGCCTCCCGGCGGAAGCGCATCCAGAGCCAGCTGTTGATAAAGAATCCGCAAAACATGAACAAGGCGCCGACGAGTGTGAATTCCGGCTGAACTTCATTCGGATGAAGAATCCTGAAGAAGGCGAATCCGGCGAGCATTATCACTCCTGTGATGAATACTAAGGAACCCGCCAGTCCGCCAATAACCTCCAGCTTCCCGGGGCCGTAATCGTAATCGCCTGTTTCGTCCCTTTTGATTTTTCGTAGAATGTTCCAGCTCAACAAATCTGCGCCGAAGCCTTTCGCATAATCAACAAAATCAGTCATAAGCAGGATGGATCCGGACATCACGGCAACAAACAGAACCGGTCCGGCTGTTATCAAGTCGATAAGCAGGCTGATCGCGACTGGACGAAGCTGCGTCTTGGCGGCATCGGAGGCGGACACCTCGCGAGGAGTGACGTTTATGTTCAAAATCCTTTTTTCCATGAACTATTAAATGCTTAATTCTTGCTTATGCCGGGAAAAGGTGCCAGAATAACCATCAACAAGCAAGTGTGATATTCGAGTGTGTGGGAACCTGTAGTCCACGTTTTTAAAGAGGCGGTCAAGAAAAGAACAGTGCTGGCTTCTGAATACTGCGCTTGCCGAACCGAAGCAGGAGGTTTTGCAAGCGCCTCGGTGGTCAAAAAAGTCTGTCAAGCAAGTCTTGCGTTGGATAGACATTGAGAAGGATCATATGCGTTGATGACAGAGATATGGTTGTTCGTCCGGCGGGAAATGTGTAAGAGTAAAGGGCAATACCTCACAGCTTTCCCTGTCTGAAAACTGCCGAGCTCCGCCCTCGAAGTCCCGACTCTCCGGGAGGTCGGGAGTCGGATCGAAGATTATCCTTGGAGTTGTACAAATGAGATCCAAACAAGACCTTTATCCCCTGATCTTCAAGTCGGTCTACAAGGACTACTTATGGGGCGGAACTGCCATTGCGTCCCGCTACGGGCGCTCTGTATCCATGGAAAAGATCGCGGAGTCATGGGAGATTTCTGACAGGGCGGATGGCATGAGCGTGGTTCTGAACGGGCCGCTGGCCGGCAGATCACTTCGCGAGCTGGTGAAAGCCGATCCGGCGGAGATCATGGGGGAAGGCCGCGCCTTCACCGTGTTTCCCCTGCTGGTCAAGATCATTGACGCGCGCGAGCGGCTGAGTCTGCAGGTTCATCCTGACGATGAGTCGGCCGCCCGCTCCGGCGGCGAGGCTAAGACAGAGATGTGGATAGTGCTTGATGCCGCGCCGGGGGCAATGGTTCATGCCGGGTTCATGGAGCCGACGGATGCCACCGCGTTTCGCGCCGCGCTTGGGAGCGGCCGCGTGGAAAAGCTTCTGCGGGCCATTCCCGTGAAGCGAGGCGACGCTATCTATGTTCCGGGCGGACGCATCCACTGCATTGGCGCCGGATGTCTGCTGCTCGAGGTTCAGCAGAACTCGAACACGACTTACAGGGTTCATGATTGGGGACGGCTTGGGAGCGACGGAAGGCCGCGCGAAATTCACGTTGAACAGGCGCTTCGCGTTATCCGCTGGAACGACACGGGGAACCCGGTTGTCGCCTGCGGTGGCGGCATGGATTCCGGATCCGCGGATGGCAGAGAAATCATGAGCAAGGTGTGGAGCTGTCAGTATTTCAGGGTTGAGCGCCTGCGTTTATCCGGCGAACGGGCGTTTATCATGGACGGGCGCAGCTTCCATATCATCTTCGTTGAGAAAGGCCGGTTGAAGGCAGCTGCCGGAGCCGGGTCCGTCGAGGCCGGAGGAGGAACAAGCATTCTGTTGCCCGCGTCTGTCGGAGAATACAGTCTGGTGGGATCTGGAGTCGAGTTGCTGCGGATGAGCCTGCCGTGACGGTCGTACAGGCGAAAAAAGTTCAACTCAGTACAGCAGTTCCACAGTTCCTGCTAGGCTGAATAGTAACGCCGGGAGAAGGGACCTGCCCCCATCCTCATTTGATGCCGGAACCGCTGGGCAGTTCTCCGTCAATGGTGAGCAGGCGAAGCTCTTTGCCGTGCGAGGCGGCGAGCAGCATGCCGTTCGATTCCACACCCCTGATCTTTGCCGGCTTGAGGTTTGCCACGATCACGATGGTTTTTCCAATCAGCTGTTCCGGCGCATAGTGAAGCGCTATTCCCGCCACGAGCTGCCGCTTTTCATCGCCCACCTCGATATCAAGCCTCAGGAGCTTGTCCGCGCCCTGCACCTTTTCAGCGCCCAGTATGCGCGCCGTTCGTAACTGGACCCTGGCGAAATCATCATACTCTATTTTCGCCACGCCTTCCGGAGCCGACGGGACGGTCGGCGCGGCGGGCGCCGCATCGGCCTTGATGCGCGGAAAGAGGGTGGTTGCCTTTCCAATCTGCGTGCCGGGTTTCAGTCCGCCCCATTCCTGCAATTCATTCATCGCCGGCAATGCTCCGGTCAGTCCGATGACCTTGCGCAGTTCCGCCATCTTATCCGGCATTACGGGAAAGAGAAGACCGCTTACTATCCGCAGGGTCTCTGATGCGTGATACAGTACGGTATGCAGCGGTGTTTTATCCTCCTGCTTTGCCAGCGTCCACGGCTGGCGCAGTTCGAGATAGCGGTTGGCTTCGCGCATGAGCGCGCAGACGGCGGCGATGCCGGTGTTTATGCTGAAGTTTTTCATGCTTTCCAGCATTTTCTTCGAAGCGTCAACGGCGGCCTGCCGCAGGACCGTCTCTTCGGTACCCGTGTCGGCGCCCGGCTCCGGGATCTTTCCTTTGCAGTGGTTGCCCACGAGCTTCATCACACGGCTCAGGAGGTTGCCGAGGTCGTTCGCGAGATCGGCGTTGCAGCGCCGCACGAAAGCCTCCTCGGAGAAGGCGCAGTCCTGGCCCATGTTCATCTCCGCCATCAGGAAGTAGCGGAAGGAATCAACACCATATCGCTCGATCATGGCCAGAGGGTTGACCACGTTGCCGGACGACTTGCTCATCTTGTCCTCGCCGGCCAGCCACCAGCCGTGCGCGAAAACGGTTTCCGGCATCTCGACGCCTATGGCCTTGAGCATGGTGGGCCAGTACACGGTGTGCGTGGTGAGAATGTCCTTGCCGATCAGCTGGCAGGATGCCGGCCACCACTTGCGGAAGCGGTCCTCGTCCTCGGCATAGCCGGTGGCGCTGATGTAGTTGATGAGCGCGTCAAACCACACGTAGGTCACGAAGTCGCTATCGAACGGCAGCTCTATGCCCCAGGCCAGCCTGCTCTTAGGTCTGGAGATGCAGAGGTCGTTCAAAGGCTTCTTGAGGAAACCGAGCGTCTCGTTACGGCGGAAATCGGGCTGGATGAATTTTGGATGGTCCTGAATGTGCTTGATCAGCCAGTCCTGGTACGCGCTCATTTTGAAAAAATAATTAGATTCAGTTATGCGGTCGAGCTGTCGTCCGCACTCGACACATTTGGCGTCGGCAGCGTCCTTGTCGGTGTAGAACCGCTCACAGGGCACACAGTACCAACCGTCGTAGTCAGCCTTGTATATCTCGCCCTTCGCATGGAGCTCGGACAGGATCTTTCGCACGATGCGCTTGTGGCGCTCATCCGTAGTCCTGATGAAGTCGTCGTTGCTGATGCCGAGTTTTTGCCACAGTTCCTGGAAACGGATGACAGTCGAGTCCGCCTGCTGTTGAGGCGATATGCCCGCTTTTTCCGCCGCGCGCTGCACCTTCTGGCCGTGCTCGTCGGCGCCGGTCAGGAAGAAGACAGGCGTGCCGCACAGCCTGTGAAAGCGCGCGAGCACGTCGGCAAGGATGGTGGTGTAGGCGTGGCCTATGTGCGGCGAGTCGTTCACGTAGTAGATCGGCGTGGTCACATAAAATTTTGGCTTATTCATTCGCTGTCCCCCCTATGAAACTTCAAGGGTAACCTTCGGTTGCATTTCAGAAAAGAAAGTCTGCCACGAAAAGTCACAAAAAAACACAAAAAAAGAAACTTTTTTATTTTACCCTGTTCCGTTCTTGTCAGCACTTTGATAACCAACTTCAAGTCAGCGTGTTATGAAATAGAACCACTATAAATCACAAGAGATAGAAGATAGGGTCCTTCCGGAAATAGCGTGTGATTTTTTGGTGCTTCGTACGCAACGACCAATA
>CAYWJE010000114.1:0-10712 GCA_964458525.1 uncultured Verrucomicrobiota bacterium | reverse complement strand
CCTTTGACCCGGCATCCAGCATGTTTCCCGCAATCGCCAGCCGAACGACGGCCTCGTGCGGATTTGCGTGGCGAAGCGCAAGATCAGCCAGGCCGGGCAGAAGATCAAGAGCTACGGTGTTCATTCTGTTCTTGAGTTCAGAGTATGGATCGGCATGCCCCGTCTCCTCCCGAACCAATCTCTGCAGCCGCTGGGCAATCTTAACCGGCATAACAGCCCAGTCGGCATCCGCTATCTCGCGGAGGAGAGACCTGAGGAGCTGTTCCCTCCGCCGGAAATCCGGCTCCGACATTTCAACCGCCTCAGCCGCCTGCCGGACAAAGCAGGGAATGCATTCAAGCGCAGTGTTCATAAGTAGCATTAACCTCTATGGAATTGTGTGTCATTACCCGTTGGACGGGAACATCATCGCTTCGGAAAACTGCTCCTGGAATCCTGGCATCATTGAAAGATCCACGTGACGCGTCTTCCTCGCCATTTCCTCGCCGCTCCTCCTGGCGTTCGTGGAAAGGAGCGCCGACTTAGCTCCGGCAAGCGACACATTCCCGACATATCGTATTCGCCGGTGTTCAATCTCTCCGGGAATCAGGCCAATCCTCTGCGCACTGCTGCGGCGGATGAAGTTTCCGAAGCCGCCGGCAATCATCACAGTTTTAATATCACGCACCTCGATACCGGCAAGCTGCAGCAGTATGAGGATTCCCGCGCGGATTGCCCCGTTTCCGAGCTGCACCTCGCGAATATCACGCTGAGTCAGGAACACCGGCGGAGTGGGCCGGCCCGGAATCCCCTCAGCTACCATGAAGCGCATATCACCGTTCTCATCCTCCTGCACTCTTTTTACCAGAGCAGGCGTCAAATCTCCAGGCAGTTCGTCTTTTGAAAGGAGTTGACCTTCCGGCGACACTATCCCGCTGTTCAGCAATTCCGCCACGAGATCAATCAAACCGCTGCCGCAGATGCCGGATGGAGCCTTATTGCCTATGACCTCCAGCCTGACATCTCCGTCGAAAACCACCTTCTCGATTGCGCCCTGGGTCCCGCGCATGCCGCACGTTATCCGGGCGCCCTCGAATGCCGGACCGGCAGCTGCGGAAGCGGCATAGAAGTTGTTGTTATGAAAGAGGACAATTTCGCCGTTCGTTCCGATATCCACCATCAGCACGGGGCTTTCGAGGCTGTCGATACGGGTCGCAAGCATTCCCGCCGTTGTGTCGCCTCCCACGAAACCGCCGATAATTGGAAAGATATATGCAAGTGCGCCAGGATGAATTGGAATGTCGAGATCACTCGCGGGAAGCAGCAGGCCCCTTGCATGCGCGGGAACAAAAGGCAGCTCACCCAGCTGGGCGGGATTGATTCCGCAGAAAATATGTTCCATGGTCGTGTTGCCGGCGAAAGCCGCCTCGTAGATATTCTGCCGATTGACCCCGGCATTCGCGCACAACGCGTCAATCATTTTAACGATTTCACGGACGACCGCCAGTCGCATTTCGTCAAGACATTCCGGGCAGGCCACGGCATGCTTTATCCGGGAAAGCACATCATCACCAAAGCCGACCTGTGGATTCATCCGCGAGACCACGCCAAGCTCACGTCCGTCGCAAAGGCTCAGTAGCTCTCCAACCATAGTGGTTGTGCCGATATCAAATGCCACGCCGAAACAGCGATCACTCGTGTCACCCACCTCAAAATCAATAAGGCGGCGGTCAGCCAGAACTGCCGTGCCCTTAAACCCCTGGGCGCGCAGGGTGCCCGCCGCATGCCTGATCATCCGGAGTCCGGCCTTGAAGGGTCCGGTGGCGCGCTCCAGCCTCAACAGGTCCGGATCATCATCATCAAGCGTGGGCACGGCAAGCTCAACGTAGACCTTTCGAATGGCAGGACAAACCTCCTTCAGTGCGGTTGATTCTGAATCAGACAGGATCTGATGCTCGCCTCCGAACAATGATGTTTCAGGAATCGAGATCACGGAAGTATTTTCCGCCGGGTTCTGGCAGGCAAGACGCCAGCCATCTTCCAGCTCGCCAGCCGAAAACGCCTTGGCGTCCGCGGGAGTCGGCGCTCCTGCGCCGGAGATCAGGCGGACTCGGCATTTGCGGCAAGTTCCAACACCGCCGCAGGGCGTTTCTATCACGAGCCCTACCCGCGCGGCGGCCTCCAGTATCGTGGTGCCGCTGAGAACGAAAACCGTTCGGCCCTGTGGCTGAAACGTAACCTTCAACTGAAGTTCTTTCATTGCCTTATTCGTCTTCCCGTTACCGGTTAAAAATGCAAATCCCTATCAGAGCCCGTGCTCATGCGGTCAAGGTTCGCCTTCACTTTTCCCGCCAAGGTAGGAACATTGGTATTCACCCATTTGAGAAACTCCGGAATAACGCGCTCGCGTCCGATTTTGCGAACCGGCTCCGATGCGTAGTCCAGAAGATATTCCTGAAAAGTCAGGATGCCGTTCGCGATGCAGAAGTTCTTAACGGTAGCGTGCTTTGCCAGCGGCATAAAATTTGCGCCAGTTCTACCCTCCCTGTAACCGGCCGTGCAGAAGGATGGGAGGTAGCCGTCTTGGCATAAGTCCAGAATAAACTCATCCAGGCTGCGGGTATCGGACAGGAGAAACTGCTGGCGATCCGGCAGATGCTCGTGCTGCATCTGGCTGTAACCGCCAACGGCAATGCGCGAACCCGCATCCATCTGGGAAACTCCACCGGGGCCGATAAGTTTGCGCCTCACATCCGGCCTCTCCCGGGCCGTCAGAATAGAGCCGGTATAGGGGCACATGAGCCGGATCACGGCAACAATCTTCGCAAAATCCTCGTCGGACACCATCCACGGCGAACGGCTGGCAAAAGGAGTGCCCTCCGCGGGCTCGATCCTGGGATACGAGATTGTGTGGGGCCCCACTCCGAACTCGCGCTCCAGAGACATGGCATGATGCAATAACCCGAGTAATTCGTAACGCCAATCATAAAGGCCGAACAGGACGCCAAGCCCGACGTCATCAATGCCCGCCGATTGCGCACGATGCAGAGAGAACAGCCGCCAGTCATACTCTCCCTTCAGTGTTCCGGCCGGGTGCATCTTTCTGTAGGTCGCCGGATGGTATGTTTCCTGGAACACCTGGTACGTGCCGATTCCAACGGAATGAACATCCTTGTACTCGTTTTCGAACAGGGGCGCGGCGTTCACATTGGCTCGACGAATCTCGCCGGGTCCGCTTTTAACCCTGTAAGCATTCTCCACCGATCGGCATATATACTCATGATCACTTTTCGGGTGCTCTCCAAAAACCATGATCAATCTCTTGTGTCCCACATTCACAAGCGCGAGCAGCTCATTTTTCAATTCGTCCATGGACAAAATCTGCTTATGCACATCCGGATTATCGTGGCGAAAACCACAGTAGGCGCAGGCGTTGACACAGGGACTTGAAACATACAGAGGCGCGAAAATAACTATCCGGTTTCCGTAAACAGTACGCTTGATCCAGTCGGCAGCCTCGAAAGCGGCATCCCACACCTGCGGATCCTCGACGTTCACCAGCGCCGCAACATCATCCGGCGAAAGCATTGTGCCCGTGGTGGCATTAGCACGGGCTTTCTCGATGATTTCTCTAGCCCTCGCAGGATCAGTTCGGCCATGCCTGGCGAGGCACGATTGCACCGCTTCGTCATCCATAAAATCAGGATACGCCCTGCGATCCTGCCATTGACGGATGAGGGTCAAGCGATTATCCTGCCAGCTCTTCTCGCTCGCGTTCAACATAGATGCACACACTCCATTCACATCGAACAGACTAAAAACTATTACGTCCTTTTTGCAAGATCATTCTCTGGACCGCGCGAGACGGGCTCAGGACATCAGACGATTTGCCCCCGAGTAGATTGCCTTTATCACCAGCGCGGCGGCTCCGCGCCCGGGATGCTTGGGAGGGTTCCATTTCTTCATATCGTCAAACACGGATCCCGATTCGTGATATTCGATATCGCCCTTCATCTGGAATGCTCGCTTATCGGAAGTTATGAATAATGCAGATCCTTTGGATCCTGCCTTTATGTTTTTCAACGTCTTGTCGAAGTAGTTGTCCGCCACGACCAGACGATCCTCGCCGTATAGCGCTACGCACGTAACATAGATAACGTTAGGTGCGCCATCGGCATCAACGGTTGCAAGGATAACAGGACCCTCTCGATTCTTCCACGCATCTTTAACTGAAGCCGGTATTGCTGTCATTTCATTATCTCCTTGTTTTGGTTTGTCGTAAGGGCGAGAACTCTCATGTCCGCAAAAGGTAGTCCGCGATCGCCCGATAAAGGGTGATGACCGCGAGGATCGCACAATGGCGCCCGGCTTGCGGTTCGCACTCGCCGGAGCGTATGATTTCCCCCGCGCTTATTGAAAGGGCATCTGTGACATTTCTGCCCTTGGCGCGCCGCGCAACGGCGTGCCCGCATGACCGCGTATTCTCGCAGCCCTCGGTATGAAACCGAATATCCTCAATACGATCATCATGAATGACGAGGGAGAACTCCATCAAATCCCCGCACAATCCCTTAACTGATGCGGAAGCCGTCGGATCATTCAAACGCCCAAAGAAACACTCATCATTCACTCCTGGTTCCTCCTTGCTTTTACGCATCAAAAACATTTAAGAGTTATGTTCAAACAGAACTTACGTGCAAGTCCAAATGCTGACCACCTTGTCCGACATGCTTATCAGATCATAAAGATCTTGCATTGTTTAAACAACACCAACCCCATAGAAACGCTCTCTTTGTGAATGCTCGTATTCTTTCCATTCCTTCTGCCTGTCTATCAAGGGCTCGAGCTGTCGTCCTATGACTTGAATCACCAGCTCATCATCGGCCAGCAACGGTTTCTTTGAAATTCTGCCCTGCGACAGAAACTCATACGCCTCGTTGACAACTTGAAAACGGAGCGTATCGCCCGCCGCCTTGTCCGGATGACAGCGGTTCGCCAGCCGGAGATAAGCGCTACGAATCTCCGCCTGCGTGCGTCCCAATGTAAGAAGAACCAGCCTGGCTCTCTCATCCAGGGTCACACCCTTGATATCATCCATCTTCACAGGCGATAAAGTCAATGCCTTTATCCCGGATTTTCGCAGGTTTTTCTCACGCATACAACGTCCTCGTCAGCCGCTCGCGATAGTCATCGGCCATGTCGCTGCGCTGCCCGATTATGGAAAAAATGCGAACCATTGCTTTCTTCGCCTTGTCTTCCCCGTAACGCTTGTCGCGTTCCGCTATCGCAAGCAGAATGGAAAGAGCATCGCCGTATTGTTTGTCTGCCGCGAGACAACATGCGAGACTATAAACTCCGTCAAGGTTGCCGGCTTCGGCTTTCGACAATCGCTCAGCGGACTCCAATCCGCCGGCTTTGACGCATTCCTCCGTGAATCCAATCATTGCCAGAACAGCCTCCGCTTCTTCGCGCTCGCCTGCGGCTATACTCACGGATGACGCCATATTGCGGGCATCCTCGAAATCCCGCCTATCGAGTGCAATGTGGGCCAGCCGTACGGAGGCGGCGGGATGACCTGGATCGACGGCCAGCGCCTTGAGATAGCAATCCTCGGCTTTATCAGCCTCGCCTTTGTCTTTAAGACGGTCTCCCCTGGAGATCAGTTCGTCGGCTTCGGACGGAATGATTTCAGATAATTCCCTGCGCAGATCAGCTTCAGGAAGCGCCCCGACCAAATCCTTCACCACCTTGCCGTCCTTAAAGCATTTTATGGCAGGAATGCTCCTGACACTCCACTTCTCCGCAAGCTCGCGGTTTTCATCCAAATTGACTTTAACGAGAACCGCCTTGCCGTGAAAAGCCTTCATCGCATTTTCGATTGCCGGTCCCAACATGCGGCAGGGACCGCACCATGGCGCCCAGAAATCAACTACCACCACATGCCGGGATGATGATTTTATGACATGTTCAGCAAAATCAGTTTCGCCTTTCACATCAAAAACACAATCTTTCACTTTACTTCACCTCTCCATTAGTGCGCGTGTTGTTCATCGCTTCAAACATCAGAGCTGAAAAACCGGCTCCATTTACCAAGCCTTCTTCGGGGTGTCTGTACTTGAGGACAATCTCATCAGCAGCTTCGAAAAGGCAGCTTCGCGCCCGCTTGAAAAACAAACCGGCGCGTCTGGCCAATTCGATCACCTCGCCCGGCGAATAGAAAGTGGCGGCTGAATAAAAAGGATGCCCTTCAGCTCCCTTTCTGGCATAATTCTCTCCCCATGAGCCATCTTTCGGGACCAAGCCAACCACAAGGCATCCGTCATTCCTCATCACCCTTCGACACTCGCGCAGAGCCTTTTCAGGATTATCGAGAAAACAGATCGTCACAACGAGAATGATAGTGCCAAACCGCTTATCCTCGTAAGACAATTCTTCCGCCCTGCCCTTTCTGACACGTATGCCGCGCCGGGATGCTAACTGCAGAGCAGCCGAACTCGGGTCGAGCCCCTCGTCTACACCAAGCGCGGCCGCGAAACGCCCGCTTCCAACGCCTATCTCCAGCCATGGGCGAGGCGCGCGCTCCAGCAATTCGCGAATGCAGGCTGATTCGACATCGAATATGAGCCTGCCGTGATCACTGTCAAACCACGCGTCGTAACGTCCGGCCATTTTTTCGAAAGGCTCCCAGCCTATGGAATTCTGATCGTCTTGCCTGGACATTCGTCTACGCATCTTCCGTATTCCACGCGTTGTCCCATATCCACCACGGCTTTTCCGCCATCCATAATGACGGCCTCAACCAGGCAAGCATCCAGGCAAAGCCCGCATCCGTGCATTTCTCCCTGTTAACTTCCTCTGCCATTACATCATTTCCCATAAGACGCTTGCTAATCCACCGGTTTGTACAAGCCCAGGGTTCAGGGTTCGGGGTTCAGGAGATGTTGTACGCCTGAACCCTGGCACCCTGAACCTTGAGCCCCGGCTCTTGCGAAACCTCTGCGGACGACGTGGAAGTCATCCCTGCAGTTCTGAACACAGAGGCTTTACATCAAATCTAAAAAAGCGTTACTACTCAGGTCATGCGGAAGAAATGCGGCGGGACAGGCTGTCCCCGCCCTACCTTTGGAATTCCTGGTAGGGCCGCACAGCCTGTGCGGCCGTCAAAACAGTATGACCTGAGTAGTTCCAAAAAAGCACTTGAACATTCAATATCCAACAAGAAACTTCCAATATTCATCGGATTCCCTGGATATTGGACATTCCGTGTTGGCTATTGGGCGTTAATGTCTTTCACCCATTTAGTGCGGAGCACTTGAACTGCTCCTTATAGAGTAAATCCGAGGGGTCGGATTACACCCCGACCGAATTGAAGCAGGGTTTTGCAAGAGCCTCCCGGATATTAATATTACTAGCCGGCAAGCGCCTCCTGGATATGCTTCCATATCTCCTTTATAGCATCACCGGCATTCCCTTTCCCGTATTCAATAACAGTCTTTCCGGCCATCAGGGCATCATTGACAGCGCGATCAAACGGAATCCTGCCAATCACCCTTGATCCGTGCGCCGCCGCTATCTCCTCTACGCATTGCGCCTGATGCGAGTTGAGGTCAAATTTGTTGATCACTATAACTGTGGGCACTCCGAAATGCGCCGCAAGTTTCATCACCCGCTCCATATCATGCACGCCGGAAACCGTTGGTTCCGTAACAATCACAACC
Organism: uncultured Verrucomicrobiota bacterium; assembly: GCA_964458525.1. GTDB lineage: Bacteria > Verrucomicrobiota > Kiritimatiellia > JAAZAB01 > JAAZAB01 > CAYWJE01. The sequence continues at coordinate 3,015 of CAYWJE010000114.1, read as the reverse complement.
AGGTCGGTTCCTGAAACTGATGCAATCACCGGACAGCCTGTACCGGGAGGGCCATCGCCGAGGATGAGTTCCTGCTTGAGTTCCTCGGCCAGAGAGCCTGCGCGGTTTCGTACCTGCGCAACGAGTCGTCCGGAATTCTCTTCGGCAACTCCCAACTTGGCGTGCACCATCGGACCATCGGCAGTGCCCGATACATACCAACGGCCAGTAACGTTCTTCTCACTGGCAATCGCACCCACCGGACACACACGAGGACACAGACCGCAGCCTTCACAGGTAAGAGGCTCGATGACGTAAGTTATGGCCGTCTTCTTGCCCTTGTCGCTTCCATCCGAAGCGGACTTGTCTTCATGGATTGCGTTGAAATGACACGCATCGGCGCATTGCCCGCAGCCAATGCATTTTGACGGGTCGATTTCAGCCTTTGTCCCCCCGACAAAATCATGACCTTCCCGAACCTCTGGAGCGAGAAGAAGATGCAAATCGGCTGCATCCACATCGTTATCGGCAAGAATTTTATTCTCCGCCAGCTGCGCGAGCGACGCCACCACTGTCGTCTTGCCCGTACCGCCTTTTCCGCTGATGACGGTAATCTCCTTGTATCCCTCCGACCGACCGACAGGAAACGGATCGGGCTCACCCTGCGCCAGCTCGAATACTTCCAACTCAGGCTGAGGTGGAGTGGCAGTCTTAAGATTGTCATAGATGCCCAGGAGGTTCTCGGCCAGTTCGGGAAATGCATCGACGAGTATATTTCCGCCTGAGTACACCTCTGCATATTCACGCTTAAAAGGAATGCGTCCTGCGATAGGCAGCCCAACCGCCTCGGCATAATCGGCAATTATTTTATCTTTCCCGTCTGAGCGATTGACAATTATTCCGGTCGGAACACCAAGTTTGAGGGTCAACCCGACTGCGAGTTTGAGATCGTTCAAACCAAAGGGGGTCGGCTCGGTAACCAGGAGCGCTGCATCTGCGCCTTGAACGGCTTCAACCACCGGGCACGCGGTCCCAGGCGAGGCGTCAATTATATTTATAGCGCCTGGTTCCAGGTATTCCTTGACGCCTCGCACCACGTTTGGAGCAAGCGCCTCTCCGATATTCAGGAGGCCGTGAGCAAAGAAAAAAGGCTTCTGATCCGGAGCTATCTGCACTATCCCGATCCTGGCATCCCGCTCTGATAAAGCTCCATGCGGACACACATATGAACAGACGCCACAGGAGTGACAAAGTTCATTAAATATAAGAACCTTCTTCTTGACAACGGCTATAGCGTTGTAATGACAAGCCTCAGCGCATTTACCGCAACCATCGCATTTGCCGGCATCCCAGACCGGCTTCAGCACGGTCACATCTCTTTCCTCGGTAAAGTTCGGATTGACAAACAAGTGATCGTTGGGTTCTTCCACATCACAATCCAACAAGCGGACCCGCTCGCCTCTTGCCGCGAGAGCGTAAGCCAGATTAACCGAGAATGTTGTCTTTCCCGTCCCCCCCTTGCCACTGGCAACTGTAAGTATCATTTATCACCTCGTCATCGCTGTTCCGCACGCAGGACATTTCATCTGGTTGCAGGGAACACCCTGCTGATGCGCAGATGTCTTTCCGCAACTCGGGCATACGCAGTTGCCGCCCGGCCCCATTGCGAATCCGCCCATGCGACCCCGCCCCGCCCCGCGTCCTTGCCCCGTGCCCACCTGTCCAGCAGGATTTTGGCGAGGGAGAATTCCTCCGCCGCCCATTCCGCGACCGGTTCCCGGCCCTGCTCCACTCGGTCCTGTTCCATCTCCTCTTGGCATAATAAACCTCCCGAATAAGTGACCAGGCGTTAGGCGCTAGGGGTTAGGCGCCAGACATTTCCCAGCGAAACACCAGCGCCTGGATACTGGTCTCTGCCCCCTGGCGCCTGACCACTAATCCCGCCCTAACACCAAACACCTAACACCTGCTCCCTACCCCTCTGTCTTCTCAGATTCCAGATCCTGCATGCGCTTGCGCAGATCGCCCAGCGTACTCTCGAAGTACTGGACCTGATCCTTCAGCGCATCCATCTCCTGTTCCCGGCTCGGCGCCTGCGGATAAGCCGGGAATCCCCCAAACGCGCCGCCACCAACTCCCGCGCGCTGCCATCCGGTCATGCCCGTGGCGTAAAACATGTTACGCCGTCCGCGTCCGAATCCCATTCCGGATCCGCGTCCGCGTCCGAATCCCATTCCGAATCCGCGTCCGCCAACCGGGTTCGTGTATCCTGGCACCCCGTAGCCGGCGCAAAAACCAGCCGCGCGTCCTGTCATCGCTCCCATTCCCATCGGTCCTGTTCCATCTCCTGCAGGCATAACTACCTCCTTTTGCGAAGCATCGTCCGTAGCACCTTGCACGGATAGACCCTTCATTGTTGTATTATACACCGGTTCACCTTGAAAACCCGCAAAGCCCCTTATATCCGACGAAACATCCCCATCGAGCTTTAAGACACAATATCCTGCACCTCTCCCTGTCATTGCTCCCAAACCCATTGGACCCGTTCCGTCACCTCGCGGCATAGTTTTTACCCTCCTGATCACGCACCCCAGCCCGATTACAGCTTGTGCATCCAAACACAAAGCACAACCACACTACCTAACAGCACTACTTTATAGCAACAAGCGTGCCAAAAGTTGCAGGCAGAACGTAGTATCTGTAACCTCTTACTCCTGAAGATGTTATCATCACCGAACGACCCTGAAGACTCGACATCTACAGTAGCGCAGAGGCCACTAACAGGCGAACCTTTAGTCGCATGCAAGCGACTTACCGGAGGAAGAGATCGACAACCGACACGGATCAACAAGAGGGGAATGTACGCATCAGACAAACAAAACTGTTCTGCTGCTAAGAGCCAGCAATCGGCCCCCGTATCCGTGCGCGAGCGCATTGCCAGTGCAGTGGTCAACTGCAAGGAATCCCACGCTATGCATTTCTGGTCCTTCCGGAAATAGCGTGTGATTTTTTGGCGCTTCGTACGCAACGACCAAT